>NZ_MKKF01000022.1:0-286435 GCF_001942435.1 Serinicoccus sp. CNJ-927
CCCAGATCGCCGACCTCGAGACCCAGCTGAACCAGTCTTTTGAGCAGCACCCGGACGCCGACATCTACCTCTCGCTGCCAGGCCTGAGTGACATCCTCGCGCCCGGGTGCTCGGCGAGCTCGGGGACGACCCCGAACGCTTCGCTGACGCCAAGTCTCGCAGGAACTACGCAGGCACCTCACCCATCACCAAGGCCTCAGGCAAGAAGAAGATCGTGCTGGCCCGTTACATCCGCAACAAACGCCTGTACGACGCGATCGACCAGTGGGCCTTCTGCTCCCTGAGCACCAGCCCCGGCGCCCGCGCCTACTACGACGAACGCCGCGCCGCGGACTACGAGCACCACGAAGCCTTACGCGCCCTGGGCAACCGATGGATCGGGATCCTGCACGGCTGCCTCAAACACCGCACCCCTTACGACGAACACACCGCCTGGGCCCACCGCCACCCCGCCGCAGCTTGACAAGCTAGACCCTGGGATATCTACGTCGACGGCTCGATGCTCGACCCGCTCGAGGGGGCTGGTGCGCGGCTGGTCAACCGGGACCGGATGTGGCACTACGTCGAGGGCATACCCCACCACTCGCCGGTGTGGCCCGGGCACGGCATCCGGATCCTGCCGGGCCCGAGCAGCCTGTGGCTGGACGCGACCGGCCGGCGGCTCCCGGCGCCCTACCTGCCCGGTTTCGACACCCTCGGCACCCTCGCGCACCTGCGCAGGACGGCACCGCACCACGACCACAGTTGGTTCGTGGCGAGCCGGACCGTGCTCGGCAAGGAGTATGCGCTCTCCGGGTCGGAGCAGAACCCCGACCTCACCGGGCGCTCGGTGCGGCAGGTGCTGGGCAGGGTGACGACCGACGTGCCGGCCACGGTGCAGGCCTTCGTCGACCACGGGGCGGACGTCGTCGAGGCGAGCACCGTGGAGGAGCTCGTCGCGCGCATGAACGCGCTGACCGGCGAAGACCTGCTCGACCCGGCGCACGTCCGGGCGCTGGTCGAGGCGCGCGACCGCGAGCTCGCCAACGGCTACGGCAAGGACGTGCAGGTGGCGCTGGTGCGTGCGGCACGGGCCTCGCTGGGCGACAAGCTCATCCGCACCGCCGCGCCGCACCGCTTCCTGGACCCGAGGCACGGGCCGCTGGTCGCCGTGCGGCTGCGCGTCCTGACCCGCAAGACCCTCGGCGGGGCGCAGACCGACCTCGACTCCCGCGCGCTCGACGACCGCGGCGACCCGATCCCCGGCCTGTATGCCGCCGGCGAGGTCGCCGGCTTCGGCGGCGGCGGGGTGCACGGCTACCGGTCGCTGGAGGGCACCTTCCTGGGCGGGTGCCTCTTCACCGGGCGCGCGGCGGGCCGGGCGGCCGCGGCATGAGCCGATGACGGCCTGGGGCGCGACCCTGTCGGCCGGGAGCGGCACGATGCCCCACACGCCGACCGAGTGCTTCCGGCGCAGCCCCTCGATCGCGCGAGATGGCGCGCGGATCCTACGACCTCGGTCCACGGGGGACGCTGTCGCTGCTCTGGAGGACCGGGCGGGAGCTCGTGGCCCTGTGGGACGGCCAGGAGGTGGCCTGCGGCGAGGCGGAGCAGCGGCACCCGCTGCCGTTCCCGTATGCCCTGATGCCGCTACGCCTCGACGGCGTCGACGTCGGGTGCGAGCGGCAGCCCGTGGAGCCGCGTCCGCGCTCGCCGCTCCGGGCGCGTGAGCAGCTCGTGGCCACGGCTGGAGATCACGCCTGGACGTATACCGTGCGCGGACCGCGCGTGCCCCGTCCCGACCAGGAGGTGACCCGGGGGACGCACCGTGCCGAGCTGGCGCGTGCCGACGGGACGGTGCTGACCGAGCACCGTCTCCCTCCGCTGCTCGACAGCTTCGGCTCCGGGACCCCGGACTCGCTGGAGGTGGCGTGGGTCGAGGGGATCACCGTCGCCGAGCTCGTGATCAGCCTGATGTGGACGACCGACGGGCTCTACCGCGGGGTCGCCCCGGCGGGGCTGCGGACGGCGAACCTCGACTTCTGGTGAGACGGGTCGACGCCGTCAGGGACGGTGCCGCGGGGTCTCGCCGCCCTCGCGCAGCAGTGCCTGGCGCAGCGCCGCGCTCAGGCGCTCCGGCTCGCGGGTTGGGATCACCACCGGCCCCTGTCCGTCGACCATCATGCCGACGCCCTTCATCCCCAGCGGCACGGCATACCCCCCTCCGACCGCCTTACCGGGGACCTGCTCCTCACCCGGGCCGCGGACACTCCACGGGTCGATCGTGCTGAGCGGGATCCGGTCGCGACCTATGCGGAGCTCGCTGTCGGTGATCCTCAGCCGTCCGTAGAGGTTGATGCTGAACAGCGTCAATGCGGTGATGCCGGCCAACGTGACGAGCAGCGCGAGCATGATCGGCGCGTTCCGCGGGTCATGCCGCCACATCAAGCCACCCAGGGTGACCGTGACGACGGCAAGGATGACCCAGGCTACGGCCGGGATCGGACGGTGGCGGTAGCGGACCCGGTCATCCATGACGCGATAGTAGTTGTGGTTGGCTGCACCCGTGGACTTCGCGACCCTGCGCCGCAAGGCGAGCACCGCTGCGCTGCTCGGCTTCCGGGTGACGCCGGGACCGGTGAAGCGGGCCGTGGTCCGCACCGTCGCCCCGAGCTACACGGTCGGCGCCGTGTGCGTCCTCGAGCACGACGGCGAGTTCCTCGTGCTGTGGCAGCCGCACCGGCGCGGCTGGAGCCTGCCCGGCGGACTGCTCGGCCGGGCCGAGGATCCGGCGGACGCGGTGCGACGGGAGGTCGCCGAGGAGGTCGGGCTCGACGTTGACCCCGGTGACCCGGTCACGGTGCGGGTCGACCCGGTCGAGCAGGGGGTGGACGTGGTCTTCCGGGTGCGTCTGGACCAGCGGCCGGACCTGGCGCTCGCGACCGAGGCGCGCAAGGCCCGGTGGACCAGCCGGGCCGAGCTCGGTCCGGCCGACCGGGACACCCGAGGCATCCTGGACGTGCTGGCCCGGGCCGCGGACGCGCCACGCCCGGGGCGGCTGCTCGACCTGCCGCGCTAGGGCACGGCTGTCACAGTGGGGGTATGCGGCGACCTCGGACACTCCTCGCGCTGGCCGGCGTGCTGACGCTGGGGGGCTGCGCCGGCGGAGACGGCGGAGGCGCCCCGGAGGACGCGGCTGGCACGCAGGCAGGTGCCACCTCGGCGGCGCCCGAGCCCGACGACGGGGAGGCGCCCGACGGGGGAGAGGGCGGCGACGGCGAGGAGGGGCAGCAGGAGGCTGCGCCCACGACCGAGGAACCTGCTGAGCTCCCGCGCGGTGGCCGGGAGATCTTCCCCGACTTCCGCCTCGTGGGGTATGTCGGTCATCCGGACTCCCCGGCGATGGGCCGGCTTGGCATCGGGGACCCCGACGAGCGGGCCGCGGAGATCGAGACCGAGCTCGCCGGTTTCGCCGGCGACCGTGAGATGCTCCCGGTGCTGGAGCTCGTCGTCTCGATCGCGCACCCGGTGCCGGGTGAGGACGGCAGCTTCCGCACCCAGGTCACCGACCAGATGATCGAGGACCACCTCGACCTCGCCCGCAGGCACGACGCGATGCTGCTGCTCAACATCCAGACCGGCGCGGTCCCCTTCCCGGACGAGGTGCGCGACTTCGAGGAGTGGCTGGTCGAGCCGGACGTGGGGGTGGCCCTCGACCCGGAGTGGGCGGTGTCGCCCGGGCAGGTCCCGGGCGAGGTCTACGGCAGCACGACCGGGGCAGAGCTGGACGAGGTCGCGGCATACCTCGCCGGGCTGGTGGAGGAGCACGACCTGCCGGAGAAGGCGATGGTCTACCACCAGGTCCACGCGAGCGTCGTGCAGGACGAGGCGGCGCTGACCGAGCACGACGGTGTCGCGGCGATCAAGTCGGTGGACGGCATCGGGCACCCGCAGGACAAGGTCTCCACCTACGACCTGGTCAACGAGTCCACGCCTGAGCACGTGCACGGCGGCTTCAAGCTCTTCCTCGAGGAGGACGTCGAGTTCGGCCCGCTCATGACGCCCGAGGAGGTGGCCGAGCTCGACCCCGAGGTGGAGTACCTCATGGTCGAGTGAGCACGACCTCGGTGTTGACGCGGGTCAGCGGTCGGCCCGGGGTATGCCCGGCGCGTCCGGTCAGTCCCTGACCGCAGCGATCGAGGCGTGCGGTCGTGTCCCGTCGCCCCTGCGTTGCTCCATCCGCGTCACTCGCCAACCGGCGTCACTCATCTCGACAGCCGTCGCAAGAGGGGACCCGGTGTAGGCGGTGGTCACCTGGTGGTCGAAGGCGGTGCGGTGATCACCCTCGAAGAAACCGAGCAAGAGGCCACCGCCGGGGCGCAGCGCCCCTCCGCACCTGAGCCAGGGCAGGTCCGACGGCGCCTGGGGTGAGGTGGATGAGGGAGTACCACGCCAGGATGCCGTCGTACCGGGCATCGGGGGCGAGGTCGTCGGTGCCATCCACCTCGAAGGAGATCCGCGCTGAGGTCGAGACCGTCGATGAAGGCGGCGTACTCCGCCGCTCGAGCACCATAGGCACCGGGTGTGCCCGATGCCACGCTCACGGCGCGACGGTGAGCAGGATCTTGCCGATGTGCTCGCTGGCCTCCATCTCGCGGTGCGCGTCGGCGGCGTCCTCCAGCGGGTGGCGGGACTGGATCAGCGGCCGCACCCGGCCGGTCTCGATCCAGGGCCAGACGTGCTCGCGGACCTGCCGCACGATCTCGGCCTTGTCGTCGAGCGACCGGGACCGCAGCGAGGTGGCCATGACCTTCGCCCGCTTCATCAGCAAAGACCCGAGGTCGAGCTCGCCGGTGCGGCCGCCGAGGAGCCCGATGACGACCAGTCTGCCGTCGTGCGCGAGCGCGCGGACGTTGTCGGTGAGGTACTTCGCGCCCACCACGTCGAGGATGACGTCGGCGCCGCCGCCCCGGGTCGCCTCCCGCACCTCCTCCACGAAGTCCTGCTCGTGGTAGTTGATGAGCACCTCCGCCCCGAGCTCGCGGCAGGCGGCCAGCTTGTCCGCCGAGCCGGCGGTGACCGCCACCCGGGCACCGAGCGCCCGGGCGACCTGGATCGCCATGGTGCCGATGCCGCTGGAGCCGCCGTGGAGCAGCACGGTCTCGCCCTCGCCCAGCCCGGCCTCCATGACCAGGTTGCTCCAGACGGTGCACGCCACCTCGGGCAGCGCCGCGGCGTCCGCCACGGGTATGCCGTCGGGCACGGGCAGCAGCTGGCCGACCGAGACGGCGACGGTCTCGGCATACCCTCCGCCGGCGAGGAGCGCGCACACCTCGTCGCCGACGGACCACCCCGAGTCCTCGGTCCCCTCGCCGAGCGCTCTGATCCGGCCGCTGACCTCGAGCCCGGGGAGCTCGGAGGCACCGGGCGGCGGGGGATAGGCCCCCTTGCGCTGCTGCACGTCGGCGCGGTTCACCCCCGCGGCGACGACGTCGACGAGGACCTCGCCGGCGCTCGCGGTAGGGGCGGGCACGTCGGCGGGGACGAGGGCGTCGGCCTCACCGGGCTCGGGGATCGTGATGGCTCGCATGCTGCTCACCCTAGGAGGCTTCAGCTCACAGCGCTGACCTGACGTCCGTCTGAGCGAAGTCACCCCCCTTGAACAGCAGCGGGGCATCTCGGCGCTGTGCGGCGGCGTAGGCGAAGCAGTCACCCAGGTTGAGGGATGCTGGGTGGCGCCCCTTGCCGAAGCGGCGCCAGGCGTCGACGGCGATCGACGCCTGTGCAGCGTCGAGCGGTGCGATGTCGACCCCGAGCCGGTCCAGCAGCAGTCTCAGATCCTGGGTCGCCTCCCGGCCCTGCCGGGTCTCCACGACGATGCCGACCTCGACGGATGTCGCGGCACTCATCAGGAGGTCCCCGGCGGCCCGCTGCATGACTCGGAGGAGGGTCTCGGCGTCGGGCTCGCCGAAGATGACGGCGGCGACCGCCGACGTGTCCAGAACGATCGTCACCCGGGCAGCCCCGCCTCGTCGTAACCGACGATGTCCTCCGGCGTCCGCGCGTCGATCACGGGGCGCCGACGTCCTCTGTCGATGATCCCCTCGAGCTCGTCCGTGCCCTTCTCGGCCCGGGCAAGAGCGGTGACCCGGGCCAGGCGCTCCTCGATCGCGCGCCTCGCGGCCACGGTGATGGACTCGCCCGTGGCGTCGGCGAGCTCTCGAGCCAATCGGTCCGTCTCGGCATCCTTGATGTTCAGAGCCATGGGTCAACCATACGAGGAAGAAAGGAGGACAGCGAGGCAGATCAGGTGGGAGCCTGGGCCAACCGGAGGGCGCTACCCGATAAGGATGCCCGCGATCGCGGCGCTCATGAGGTTGGCCAGCGTCGCGGCGAGGATGGCGCGGATCCCGAGCTCGGCGATCTCGCGGCGCCGGTCCTTGACCAGCGAGCCGAGGCCGCCGAGCAGGATGCCGAGCGATCCCAGGTTGGCGAAGCCGGTCAGCGCGAAGGTCACGATGGCCGCGGTCTTGGGGCTGAGCTGGTCGATGATCGGCGCGAAGTTGGAGAACGCGACAAACTCGTTGACGATGACCTTCTGCCCGACGAAGCTTCCGGCGGTGGTCGCCTCGCCCCACGGCACGCCGATGACCGTCATGAGGGGGGCGAAGGCATACCCGAGTATCTGCTCGAAGGTGAGGTCCGGCTGGCCGAACCAGCCGCCGACCGTGCCGATGAGCAGGTTGACCAGCGCGATGAGCGAGATGAAGGCGAGCAGCATCGCGCCGATGTTGAGCGCGAGCTTGAGCCCGTCTGCGGCGCCCGAGGCGGCGGCGTCGATGACGTTGCGGTACTCCATCCCCTCCAGGTCGTCCTCGTCGTTCGGTATGCCGTCGCCGTCCTTGTCGCCCTCGGGGTCCGCCGGCACGTCGCTCACCGGCCGGTCCTGCCGCTCAGCCGCCTCCGGGTCCTCCTCCGGTCCTCTGGTCGGACTCCTCGGGGTTGCGGGCCTCGTTCGTCCCTCGCTCGTGTCCTCACCCTTGTCGTCGTCCTCCGGCAGCACCAGCTTCGCCATCATCAGCGCCCCCGGGGCCGCCATGAAGGAAGCCGCGATGAGGTACTCCAGCGGCGCGCCGAGCAGCGAGTAGCCCACGAGGACCGAGCCCGCGACCGTGGACAACCCGCCGACCATGACGGCGAACAGGCCCGATCGGGTGAGCCCCTTGAGGTAGGGGCGGATGACCAGCGGCGCCTCGGTCTGGCCGACGAAGATGTTGGCGGCGGCGTTGACCGACTCGGCCTTGCGGGTCCCGAGCGCCGCGCCCAGGGCTGCGCCGAGCTTCTCCACGACGAACTGCAGGATCTTGAAGTGGTAGAGCACCGCCGTCAGTGAGGCGAAGAAGATGATGACCGGCAGCACCTGGAAGGCGAAGACGACCCCGGCGTCCTCCCCCTGGGGCAGCACCGGCCCGAAGACGAACTGGATGCCGGCGTTGGAGGAGTTGATGACCGCCTGCACGCCCTGCGAGACCTGCTCCAGCGCCCGCTGCCCCCAGGACCAGTAGAGGACGAGGATCCCGAAGAGCACCTGGATGCCCAGGGCCGCGAGCACGGTGCGCCAGCGCACGGCGCGGCGGTTGGTCGAGAGCAGCAGCGCGAGCGCGATGAGCGCCGCCATGCCGCCGATTCCCCAGAGCACGTCCATCGTGACCTCCTGGTATGCCTCGTCGCGGGTAGCGCCGACCGTACCGCGTGGTGCGGGGTCGGGGTCAGAGGTGGTTAGTCTGTGGCCACGACCAGTCGACAGCGAGGGGAGCGGTCGTGGAGCCGAGTGAGCAGCAGGAGGCGGTGCGCGCGGTCGCGCAGCGCTTCGTCGAGATCGCGCCGGCCGGGTGGGCCCGGCTCGTGGGCAACTGGGAGGCGACCCGGGTCGACGGCCAGGTCAACCTCAACTACCTGACCCTGGCGGTGGTCGACCTGCAGGACCGCTGGGGGATCGGGCAGCTCGACTTCGACGAGCCGCTCTACGACCTGGTCGTCGAGCTGCACGAGGGCATGGGCTCCTCCGGGGATCGGTGGAGCGTGCTCGACCTCGAGGTGGACGCCGACGGGGCGTTCCGCACCACCTTCGGCTACGGCCAGCCCAAGCGCAGCCTCGGCATCGAGGACGAGGAGTCGATGGGGCGGTTCCAGAACTACCTGGCGACGTGGGTCGCCGAGCACGGCGAGCGCCCGCAGCACTGAGCGGGCGGGCATACCAGGACGAGGGGGGGAGCGCGATGGCGGGCGACGACGAGGTCACGATGGTGCCCAACCCGTACCGGACGGCGCTGGAGCAGGCGCGGAACCGGTCGGTCGACCCGGCGGGTGACATCAAGGAGGCCCTCGACAAGGCCGACCGGGCCATGTCGTCGGGGTGCTGGGTGAGCACGACGGCCGACGACTTCGGCGCGGCGCTGGCGGAGCACAAGCGGACCCTGGGGCGGGTGCGTGACGACGCCATCCAGGACTTCGACGACGCGATCGCGGGCCAGCCCGAGCGGGTGGAGTCGACCGCCTGGCAGACCCGGTGGCAGAAGATGGCGGGGTTGCGCTGATGGCGACCTGCTCGATCCACATCCCGGGCTTCACCGACCTCGTCGCGGGCGTGGGGAAGGTGCGCTCCGACCTGCCGCTCGACCGGAGCACGGTGTCCGGCAACCTCAGCGGGGTGATGCTCGGGACCGGCTCGCTCTCCCGGGTCGACGACGTGCTCAGCTGGGCCGACGGCGAGGTGCGCGGCCTGCACCGGCGGCTGGCGATGGCGCAGCAGATCGAGGCCTCGACCCCGGGCGTGCAGATGTATGCCCAGTTCGACGAGGACGACGTCTCCACCAAGAGCCAGGCCCAGGTCGAGGCCGACGCGAAGAAGGTCGCCGACTACCTCGAGGAGGGCGGGGAGATCCCGCAGGAGATCCTCGACCTGCTCGCGGAGGGCCAGAACGACCCCTACTTCGCGCAGGCCCTGGCCGAGCGGGTCGACCTGGAGGACCTGTCCAACACCATCGCCGGCGCGGGGATGCCGCCGCAGCCCAGTGGCTACGACCCGGACTACCAGGAGAAGCTGGAGGCCTGGCGGCAGGACTACGACGCCTTGCTCGACGGCCTCGGGCAGACCATGGGTCTGGCCTCGCGCGGCACCGGCGACGTGGCCCCGCCGGAGGGGTGGAGCCAGCAGTGGATCGACGCGATCACCACGACCGACCCACCGGGGCAGGCCTCCCGCCTGGCGGCGGTGGTGTCCCGCGGCCGGTGGTCGACGGACTTCACCGTGGAGCTCACGCAGGCGCTCTACGACTACGAGACCGGGGAAGAGGGCTATAGGGGGATGTGGGGCCAGAGCTCATACCCGATGGGCAGCTACGTGGGAGCCAGGTTGCCGGACGGCACCGAGGCCTACGACCCGATGGCACTCGTGCTGGAGGCTGTCGCGAAGGATCCCGAGGCGGGGATGCGCCTGGTGAAAGAGGCGGGCCGCACCACTGTCGAGGTGGAGGGTGAGTCGCACCAGGTCTCATCCTTCGTCGACTATCTGCTCACCGCACGCAAGTGGCCAGTCGACGACGGAGCGGCCGCCGGCGAGATGCTGAGCAGTTCCATCACCCCGTACGAGGGTGGCAGCACTTACTCCCTGACCGTGGGTGAGGACGTTCGGCTCGTCTCGAAGGCCTTCGAGGAGGAGGTCCTCGCGCGCACCGAGGACAAGCCGTGGTGGTCGGACGCGGGACACCTCTTCCTGGACGTGCTGGGCCTGGTCCCCGTCATCGGCGAGCCCATCGACGGGGTCAACGCCGCCTGGTACTACGCCGAGGGCGATGTCGTCAACGGCAGCCTCACGGTCGTCGCGATGGTGCCGTTGGCGGGATGGGGCGGGACCGGAGCCAAGTGGGGAACAAAGGTGTTCAAAGGCAGCGACGCGGCCAAGTTCATCGATGAGGTCGGGGGCAAGGTCCTCGACGATGCCATCGACGCAGCACCAGTGCCGACCGTGGCGAAGGCCGACGGACTGCCGGGCAAGGTGGACGTCCCCTCGATGAAGTTCACCGACGAGGCAAGTTTCAACGCGGCGGCCAACAAGGCCCATCCGAACGCCAGCTACGAGTACAACGGGGTGACGTGGAAGACGGACGAGTTCGGGCGCACGAAGGCCGTCGAGGGCACGATTACCGAAGGCTCGGCGACCCGAAGCAAGCTGCAGACGGACATCGGCAACACGCCCGGAGTAGCGGCAGACACCGACGTGGGCTTCCATCTCCTCGGACACTGGTTCGGCGGACCGACGAACCGCCTCAACGTCGTCCCAGGAAACGGCAAGCCACTCGCGGACGGCACGAAGAACCTCAACAACAGCGGTTACGCCAAGATGGAACGGTCCCTGCGTGACGCCATACGTGATCCCGATGTGGCGAGCGTCTCCGTCAAGCTGGAACCGAAGTACATGTCGACTAATGTCTCGGTGCGTCCTGATGCCTTCAATGTGGTCACGACCATCACCCGCAAGGACGGGACGATCGAGACCAAGCCATACTTCTTCGAGAACCAGAGGTAGCCCTGATGAGACCCGAGGCAGAATCGCAGCTGCGCAACATGGTTGCGGACTACATCGCCGTTGCGCCTGAAGGCTGGGTGCGCATCGTCACTTGGTGGGCCAAGCTGGGCGACAGTGCTGATGAGGCGTCTATGAGCGCGGTCCAGTCGCCCGCGGAGGTCGTCGTCAGGGGAGCCGATGGAGTGCTACGGCAGGAGTCGCTGGCCCCAGATTTCCCCTGGATGCACGTCAAGGCGATGGACGAGGCGCTCAAGGGGGACCCGGAAGAAGGATGGCTGGTCATGCGGGTCGAGATCGACGCCGACTGCGACGAGCCGCGCGTGGAGTTCGACCACGACACCCTGGTCCGGGCGGAAACCTCGCTCCAGGACCCGTGGGCGGACGAGGTACACCACTACCTGGAGCGGCACCGGGAGGAGCTGGAGCGGATGAGCGGACCGGCCACGACAAGCACGCCGGAGGACCAGTCGCGCCGTCGGTGGAATTGGTTCAGGTCGTGATGAACAAGGCGGGGGGAGTCGCAGTGCTGGAAGGCGAACTCGAAGCGACCGTCGGCGACATCGTCGACGCTTTCGCTGAGTCCTTTCCGAACTGGATCAGGGTCGTGATCTGGATCGGTCGTCTGAAGTACGAAGGCCAGCCCACCGACACCAACACCCGGCTCAACCGGGTGTTGTCGTACACCGATGGTGAGGTGGTCGCCGCCTACCACACCAAGATGCGCACCGTGTCTGCGCTGTATCGGCGCATCGATGCGCCGACGGAGGACGTGGACTGGACCCAGTGCCGGATCGTGGCTGACCGCGACGGCAAGCACCAGATCGACCTTGTGACCGACGAGCCGCGGCGAGACCTTGAGGGCGCTGGTTCCGACCCCTACTGGGATCAGGTCCACGACTATCTAGAACTGAACCGTGCTGAGGTTGGCGCGCTCGTGGAACGGCTGCGGAGCAGCGGCGACCTGCCCGGCGAGAAGAAGAAGTCGGGCCGAGGGGTGCTCAGCTACTTCCGCCCGGGAACGTGATTAGGACCACGAGAGCGCGTTCAGATGAGTGACCCAGTGTCGGTGGACCGGCAGGTCGAGACGATGGTCTCCGTCCTCACCTCCGACCATCCGCAATGGATACGCGCCGTGGCGTGGGTCGGCCGACTTCAAGAGGACGATGGCTCACCCGCCGAGAGCGATATCTACCTCAACAGAGTGATCTGTTGGAAGGACGGGGGTGTTGTCGCCGAGTACTACACCGGGTTCGACGATTACGAGGCCTATCGTGCGATCGCTGAGGCGTCGAAAGACGTCGAATGGACGCAATTCAGGCTGGTGGCTGACCGGGATGGGGAACGACAGGTGCGGTTCGTGACTGATGAACCACGAAGGCTGGCGGAAGGTGCGGCCACCGATAACTACTGGCGCCAAGTGCACGACTATGCCCAACTGAACGGCGACGACCTGGAAGCGCTGGTCAGACGGCTGCGGAGCACTGGCGACCTTCCCGGTGGGAAGAACAAGTCCCGGCGAGGCGTCCTCGGCTACTTCCGGCCAGGCGCCTGACGTCGGACACAGGGGAGAGGGTGCGCATGAGCGACTCGGAGTTGCTGGACCTGCAGGTCGAGGCGATCGTCTCGGTCCTCACCTCCGACCACCCGCAATGGATCCGCGCCGTGGCGTGGGTCGGCCGACTTCAGAATGATGACGGCTCGCCTGCGGAGGGCGACATCTACCTCAATCGGGTGCTGTGCTGGAAAGACGGCGTGGTCGTCCCTGAGTACTTCACCGGGTTCGGCGACTACGACGCCTACCGCGCGATTTCGCAGATGACGTCTGACGTCGATTGGACCCAGTTCAGGCTGGTCGCAGACCGAGATGGCGGCAGACAGGTCGAGTTCGTGACGGACGAGCCTCGGCGTCAGGTCGAAGGCTCGGCAACCGACCCGTACTGGCACCAGGTCGACGATTACCTCGAGCTGAACCGCGAGGAGGTCGATGCGCTCGTGGGACGCCTCCGAGCGAGCGGGGACCTGCCCGGGCAGAAGAAGCGGCGACGGGGAATTTTTGGGCTGCTTTCAGGTGGAGCATGAGTGCCGACGCCGGCGATCTCCAGGGGACTCTTGCCCCGCACCTCGATGAGATCGTCGCGACACTGGTCCGGGGCCAACCGGCGTGGATCAGGGTGATGTTCTGGGTAGCACGTCTGGCCGAGCCGGACGGGTTCCCGGCACCTGCTCATCTCAGGCTCAGGCTCAACCGGGTGGTGTCCTGGGTGGACGGCGCGGTCGGCGCGACCTATGGCAAGGCGTTCGAGCTCTCGGACGAGCTGCGGGCCGTGGACGACAAGACAGTCACTGTCCGTGGACGCAGTTGAGACTGGTGGCAGATCGTGATGGCCAGCGCGAGCTGCGGCTGGTCGATGATGAACCTCGCCGACAGTTCGACGACTCGGCGAGCTACCCGTACTGCCGACAGGTTCACGACTACCTGGACCTGAATCGTGACCAGGTCGATGCACTCGTGGATCGGCTGCGGGCAAGCGGGGATCTACCGGGTGAGAAGAAGAAGTCGGGCCGAGGGGTGCTCAGCCTCTTCCGACACCGTCGCGGCCAGCCGTCAGCTTCGAACCGAGAGGACTCCCGCGATGGATGAGCAAGCGCGGCTACACCTTCAGCGCTTCGCCGACGCCTACCGCGAGGCCGCGCCCGAGGGCTGGGTGCGCATCGTCACCTGGTGGGCCAAGATGGGCGAGTCGCCAGAGGAGGCCTCCCTCGACGCGACCATGGCGCCAGCTGTCGTGGTGCTTCGGGATCGCCGCGGATTCCTGGTGCAGGAGCCGATCGAGCCGATGAGCGAGCCGCTGCAGGACCTGCTCCAGCTCGAGGCGCTGGACCAACGTCATGCCGACTGGCTGGTCATGCGGGTCGAGATCGACGCCGACGACCCCGAACCACGCGCGGAGTTCGACCACGACACCCTGGTCCGGGCGGAGACTTCGCTCCAGGACCCTTGGGCGGACGAGGTGCACCACTACCTGGAGCGGCACCGTGAGGAGCTCCAGGGGCTGCCGGTGGAGCCGACGACGGAGGAGGCCGGGCCCGCCCTGGTCGACGTTCCCGGCGTGCACGAGATCGCGGACCGGATCGTGGACGGCCTGACCGGTGACCACTCGTCGTGGATCCGCGTCGTGATGTGGATCGGGCGACTCCAGCAGGAGGACGGGTCGACGGCGCCGAACAACGTGCGGCTCAACCGGGTGATCACCTGGGACGGAGCGCAGCTCGCGGCAGAGTACGGCCGCACCTCGACGGCTCATGACGCTATCGAGGCGCTGTACGAGGCGGCCGGTGGGATCGACTGGACCCAGCTGAGACTGATCGCCGACCGGGACGGCCCGCGCTCGATCCTCGCCGTGATGGACGAGCCGCGACGACCTGAGGAAGGGGCGGCGACCGATCCCTACTGGCGGCAGGTCCACGACTACCTCGAGCTCAACCAGGACGAGGTGGAGGCGCTGGTCGAGCGGCTTCAGGACCACGGCAACCTGCCTGGTGACCGAAGCGGGCAGAAGCGTGCCGGGTTACTCGGCTGGCTGCGGCGCCGGGGCTGATACCTGCCGGTCAGCCCACCGGGGAGCGTCCCTGGTCGCGGTGACCGAGCCGCGCCGACAGCTCGGCCGCCGTCTGCCGGACCAGCCGGACCACGGCGTCGATCCGCAGGTCACGGTCCGCGGGGTAGGTCACGGCGACCCCGGCCACCGGATGGCCGGAGTGGTCCAGCACGGCTGAGGCGACCGACGCGAGCCCGGGGGTCACGAGCCGTCCTCGACGGCATACCCACGGCCCCGGGTGTCGGTGAGCACCCGCCGCAGCTCGACGAGGGAGCGCGGCCCCTGCTCGTGCCGCTGCACGAAGGCCTCGCGCGAGGGGAAGAGCGCGCGCACCTGCGCCGCCGGGAGCGCCGCCAGGATCGCCAGCCCGCTCGCGGTGAGGGTCGCGGGCAGGCGCACCCCGGCATCGGTGACCAGCGAGGGTCGCCCGGCGACCCGCTCCTCGATGACGTAGAGCACGTCCGGCCCGTGCAGCACCGCCAGGTGCGCGTTGTGCCCGCACGCGTCGGCGAGCCGGGTCAGCCGCGGGCGCGCCAGCCGTTGCAGCGGCGCCTGCCGGGTGTAGGCCGAGCCCAGCTCGTAGGCGGCGACACCCAGGCCGTAGCGCCGCTCCTCGGGCAGGTGCACGGCATACTGCTGCTCGACGAGGACCGTGAGCAGGTGGTAGGTCGTGGACCGCGGCAGCCCCAGCTCGCGGGCGATCGTCGCCGCCGCGACCGGTGTCGCGTGCCGAGCGAGCAGCGTGAGGATGGCCAGCGCGTGACCCGCGGCGGGTGCATTGCTGGTCCCCATCCTCCCGAGGGTAGGCGCTCACCCGCCTCCGCGGGCGCTCACGCGTCCCCGGGCAGCCAGATCCGGTCGAGGTAGTCGCGCATCGAGCGGTCGGAGGAGAAGAACCCGCAGCGGGCGACGTTGAGGATCGTCGAGCGGCTCCACGCCTCGGGGTCGGCGTAGGCCCGCTCCACGCGGTCCTGGGCTTCGAGGTAGGACCCGAATCCTGCCAGCGCCATGAACGGGTCGTGGTTCAGCAGGTTGTCCAGCACCGCCGAGACGGCGCCCCGGTCGCCGCCGGTGAAGTGGCCGCTGCCGATGAGGTCGATCGTGGCCTTGAGCACCGGGTCCGCCTCGTAGAACGAGCTGGGGACGTAACCCCGCTGGCGCAGTTCCTCGACCTCCGGCTCTGTCATGCCGAAGAGGAAGAAGTTGTCCTCGCCGACGAGGTCGAGGATCTCGACGTTGGCGCCGTCGAGGGTGCCGATCGTCAGGGCGCCGTTGAGCGCGAACTTCATGTTGCCGGTGCCCGAGGCCTCCTTGCCGGCCAGCGAGATCTGCTCGGACAGATCGGCGGCCGGGATGACCTTCTCCGCGAGGGTGACGTTGTAGTTGGCCGGGAAGAGCACCTGCAGCCGGCCGTCCATCACCGGGTCGGTGTTCACCGTCTCCGCGACCGAGTTGATGAGGAAGATGATCTCCTTGGCCATGTGATAGCCCGGCGCCGCCTTGGCGCCGAAGAGCACCGTGCGCGGGGTCACCTGGTCGATCGGAGTGCGGCCCGAGAGGACTCCCTCGTAGACCGAGACGACGTGCAGCAGCTTGAGGGTCTGCCGCTTGTACTCGTGCAGCCGCTTGACCATGACGTCGAGCAGGTGGTCCTGCGAGAGCTCGATGCCGTCACGGACGCGCAGCAGCTTGCCGAGCCGCTCCTTGTTGGCGTCCTTGACGTCCCGGAACCGCTGCCGGAAGTCGGCGTCGTCGGCATACGGCTCGAGCTGGCGCAGCTGCTCCAGGTCGGTGACCCAACCGGTCCCGATGGTCTCGTTGATGAGGTCCGACAACCGCCGGTTGGCCAGGTAGAGGAAGCGGCGCGGGGTGATGCCGTTGGTGACGTTGGTGAACTTCTCCGGCCACATCGCGTGGAAATCGGGCAGCACGTCGTCGCGCAGCAGCTGGCTGTGCAGCTCGGCGACGCCGTTGACCTTGGCGCCCGCGACGGTGGCGAGGTAGGCCATCCGCACCGCGCGCTGCGGCTGCTCGGCGATGATCGACATCCGCCGCACCCGGCCTTCGTCGCCGGGGAAGGCGTCGCGCACCTCGAGCAGGAACTCTTCGTTGATGCGGTAGATGATCTCCAGGTGGCGCGGCAGCAGCCGCCCCAGCAGGTCGACGGGCCACACCTCGAGCGCTTCGGGGAGCAGCGTGTGGCAGGTGTAGGCGAAGCACTGCTGGGTGATGTCCCACGCCTCGTCCCAGTCGAAGCCCTTCTCGTCGACGAGGATGCGCATGAGCTCGGGCACCGCGATGACCGGGTGGGTGTCGTTGAGCTGGAAGATGATCCGCTGCGGCAGCTCGCGCAGGTCCACGTCGCGCGGCAGGGTGTTCTCGATGAAGTCGCGCAGGCTGCAGGCGACGAAGAAGTACTGCTGCTGCAGCCGCAGCTCCTTGCCCTGCGGCGTCGAGTCGTCGGGGTAGAGCACCTTGGAGATGTTCTCCGCGAAGATCTCCGCGCGGGAGGCCTGGGCGTAGTCGCCGGCGTTAAAGGTCTGCAGGTCGAAGGCCTGGTTGGCCTCGGCGCTCCACAGCCGCAGGGTGTTGACGACGCCGTTGCGGAAGCCGGGGACCATGTAGTGGTAGGGGACGCCGCGGACCTGCCAGGCGGGGACCCAGCGGGTGTGCTCGGTGCCGTCCTCGTCGACCGAGGTCTCGGTATGCCCGCCGAAGCCGACCTGGACGGCGCGCTCGGGGTGCGGGAACTCCCACGGGCTGCCCAGGCGCAGCCAGCTGTCCGGCTCCTCGACCTGGCGGCCCTCGACGAAGGTCTGCCGGAAGATGCCGTACTCGTAGCGGATGCCGTAGCCGATGCAGGGCTGGTCCATCGTCGCGAGCGAGTCGACGAAGCAGGCGGCGAGCCGCCCGAGGCCGCCGTTGCCCAGGCCGGGCTCGACCTCCTGGCCGCGCAGCGCCGCCATGTCGATGCCGCACTGCTCCATCGCCTGCTCGGCGATGCCCTGCAGGTCCGAGGCGAGCAGGTTGTTGCCGAGCTGGCGGCCCAGGAGGTACTCCGCCGAGAGGTAACCGACCATGCGCGTGGGGTTCTTGCGGCGCCGGTGCCCGGTCTCCAGCCAGGACGCCATGAGGTAGGAGCGCACGGTCCGGGCGAGCGCGAGGTACTGGTCGTTGATCGTCGACTGCGACAGCTTGACGCCCTGCCCGAAGTTGAGCTGGTCCAGGAACTCACGGACGAAGCCGTCGACGGTGCGCGGCGGCGAGGTCACCGGGCCGGTCGCCAGCTCGTGCGACGCCTCGAAGCTGGGGCCGCGCCGGTTGGCGTCGGCGGACGGGCTCTCGTCGGTGATGACGGGGTGCGGGTGCGTGGTGGTCACGAGTCGTAACCCTAGGGCCTCGCTGGTTCCCGGGCATACCTCGCGCGGGGCGTGTGTTGGCAACCGGGCCCGCCCTGAGAGCACCCGAGACCGGAGGAGACCGAGAGTGACCCCAGCCGACCAGTCCGCCCCCGCCCGTGAGGTCCGCCTCGTCGCCCGCCCGCACGGGTGGCCCGAGCCGTCCGACTTCGAGCTCGCGACGAGCGAGCTGCCCGAGCTCGCCGACGGGCAGGTGCGGGTGCGCAACGAGCTGATCTCCGTCGATCCCTACATGCGCGGACGGATGAACGACACCCGGTCCTACGTCGCGCCCTTCGAGCTGGGCCGGGCGATGGAGGGCGCCGCCGTCGGGGTCGTCGAGGAGTCCCGCGCCGAGGGGTATGCCGTGGGTGACCACGTCCTGCACCAGCTCGGCTGGCGCGAGGAGGCCGTCGTGGACGCCGAGTCCGCGCGCCTCGTCGACACCGACGCGGCGCCCGCCCCCGCCTACCTCGGGGTGCTCGGCATGACCGGGCTCACCGCCTACGCCGGTCTGGTCCGCGTCGCGCAGCTGCGCGAGGGCGACGTCGTCTTCGTCTCCGGGGCCGCCGGAGCGGTCGGCAGCGTGGCCGGCCAGGTGGCCAAGGCGCTCGGCGCGTCCCGCGTGATCGGCAGCGCCGGCTCCCAGGAGAAGGTGGACCACCTCGTGGACGAACTCGGCTTCGACGCCGCCTTCAACTACAAGGACGGCGACGTCGCCGCCCAGCTCGCCGAGCACGCGCCCGACGGGATCGACGTCTACTTCGACAACGTCGGCGGCGAGCACCTGGAGGCCGCGATCGGGGCCCTGCGGCAGGGTGGCCGGATCGCGATCTGCGGCGCGATCTCGAGCTACAACGACACCGAGCCCGCGCCCGGGCCCCGCAATCTGGCCCGGCTCATCCAGGTGCGCGGCACGATGACCGGCTTCCTCGTCTCCGACCACCAGGACCTGGCGGGCGAGTTCGCCGGGCAGGCCGCCGGGTGGCTGTCTTCCGGGCAGCTGAGCTCCCGCGAGACCGTCGTCGACGGCATCGAGCACGCGGTCGACGCCTTCCTCGGGCTCCTGCGCGGCGACAACACCGGCAAGATGCTCATCCGGGTCTGAGCCCGGGGCTGCCGTGCGGCGGCCGTCGCGGCCGGTGCAGCCGGGTCTGCCCCAGCGGTGTCGGCCGCCGGCGCCATGGGTGGGCCGTCGCGAGGGGCCTCAGGGGTGTCGGCGCGCGGCCCGTCCGGCCGCCGCGGGCACCAGCACCTCGAAACGCTCGAGGACCACGAGGGTGTCGTCGTCGACCGGCTCGCCGTGCGGCGCGGTGGCCGCGAACGCCTCGCGGTGGATGGCGCGCCAGTCCGCGAGGGTGCCGTTGCCCTCCCCCTCCAGACGGGCGTGCTCCGCGCTGACGTCGGCGAAGCGGCACACCTCCACGTCGGTGATCCGGACCAGCGCCCGCGGCTGGCCCGCCCCGTCGAGGATGATCGACAGCAGGCCGGGCTCGGGCAGGGCCAGGTCGAGGTCGACGCCGGTGCGGGTGAGGGTGTCGCCCTCGGCGGGCCCCTCGTCCAGGGCCTGCCGGGTCCGCGCGTCGGCCTCGTAGTCCCGGTAGGCGCTGGCCGTCGCGGTCTTCCGCCCGGCGAGCACCAGCCCGAGCAACCGGTCCGCGGTCTGCGGGTCGTCCTCACCGCCGAAGCTCCACGCCGGCGGCGGGAGGGTGTCGCTCACCTGAGCACCGGCATACACCTCGATGCGGTTGAGCTTGCCGCGGATGCGCGCGTCGGCCCAGAAGGCCGCGATCGCGCGGTCGCGTCGGTCCTGGTCCTGCCCGGTCGGTGTCGGCTCGTCCACACCGCCCACCCTAGGCTCTGCCGGTGTGAGGCCCTTCCTGCTGCTCGGCACGCGCGCCGAGGACGACGCCGCCGACGACGAGTACGCGGGCTTCCTGCGCTACGCCGGGTTGCGGGAGAGCGAGCTGCACCGGGTGCGCGTCGAGGCGGCGCCGCTGCCGACGGTCGACCTCGCGGCCTACAGCGGGATCATCCTGGGCGGCAGCCCGTTCAACGCCTCGGACGAGCGGAAGGGCGAGGTGCAGCAACGGGTCGAGCGTGACCTGGCCGCGCTGGCCCGCCGCGTCGTCGAGGCCGATGTGCCGTTCCTCGGCGCCTGCTACGGGATCGGGCTGCTCGGCCTGGCCATGGGCGGGACGGTCGACCGCCGGTTCGGCGAGGCGCCCGCCGCGGTGGAGATCTCGCTGACGGAGCGGGGCCTGGCCGACCCGCTGCTCGCCGGTATGCCGGACCCGTTCTACGCGATCGTCGGGCACAAGGAGGCATGCGCCGTGCTGCCGCCGGGTGCGGTGCTGCTCGCGTCGTCGGCGGGCTGCCCGACGCAGATGTTCCGGATGGGGCGCCACGTCTACGCCACGCAGTTCCACCCCGAGCTGGACGCGGAGTCGCTCGAGCGGCGGCTGCACATCTACGCCGGTCACGGCTACTGCGAGCCCGAGGATGTCGCGCCCATCGTGGCCCAGGCCGAGTCGGTCGACCTCACCCACGTGCGCAGCCTGCTTCCGGCCTTCGTTGAGCGCTTCGGCCACCCCGCGCCGGCCTGAGCAGAGAAGAGTCCTCGAGGCAGGGGCTGCCGCCGTCCCCTCTCGACCTGAGCAGAGAAAGGTCCTCGGCGCAGGGGCTGCCGCCGGCCCGCCTCGACCTGAGCAGAGAAAAGTCCTCGAGGCAGGGGCTGCAGCACCTGCGTAGGGCACGCTTCGTTGCTCAGGTTCCCGGCGGGTGCGCGGGCGCCGCCTGTCCGACCTCGTGGCCCGCCTGAGCAGAGAAAGGTCCTCGACGCAGGGGCTGCAGCACCTGCCTGGGGCACTCTTCGTTGCTCAGGTTCCCGGCGGGGTGGGCATGGCGGATGCGTCTGAGATCCGAGACGGCGAGGCCGTCGCAGGGGGTGACGCCGTCGCGGCAGACCGCTCCAATGGTCTCCATGAGCCGTCTCCCCGAGCCTGACCTGCCGCGCGAGGTCGTCGTCACCGCCGGCCCGATGTCGCACGCCGAGGTCGTGGCCGTCGCCCGGCATGGTGCCCGCGTGAGCATCGCGGGCGACGCCGTCGAGGGCATCGCCGCGACCCGCCGCATCATGGAGGACCTGGCGAGCGACACCCAGCCGCACTACGGCATCTCGACCGGCTTCGGCGCGCTGGCCAACACCAGCATTCCGCTCGAGAAGCGGGCGCAGCTGCAGCGCAGCCTGGTCCGCAGCCACGCCGCGGGGTCCGGCCCGGAGGTCGAGCGCGAGGTCGTGCGGGCGCTCATGCTCCTGCGCCTGTCGACCCTCGCGACCGGCCGCACCGGGGTGCGGGTCGAGACGGCGCAGGCGTATGCCTCGCTCCTCAACGCCGGCATCACCCCCGTCGTGCGCGAGCACGGCAGCCTCGGCTGCTCCGGCGACCTCGCGCCGCTGGCCCACTGCGCCCTGGCCGTCATGGGCGAGGGCATGGTCCGGGTCGGTCCGGAGGCGGGCGCGGACCAGGAGGCCTGGCAGGCCTCCCCGCAGGAGCTCATCCCCGCCGGTGAGGCGCTGGCCCGCGCCGGCATCGCCCCGGTCGAGCTGGCCGAGAAGGAGGGCCTGGCCCTCATCAACGGCACCGACGGCATGCTCGGCATGCTCGTGCTCGCCCTGCACGACCTCGACACCCTGCTCACCTCCGCCGACGTCGCGGCCGCGATGAGCGTCGAGGGCCTGCTCGGCACCGACGACGTCTTCGCCGCCGACCTGCACGCCCTCCGCCCGCATCCGGGGCAGTCCCGCTCGGCGGAGAACCTGCGGAGCCTCATGTCCGACAGCGCGATCCGCGAGTCGCACCGCACCGAGGCGTGCACCCGCGTGCAGGACGCCTACTCGCTGCGCTGCTCGCCCCAGGTGCACGGATCCGCCCGCGACACCTGCGGGTATGCCCGCACCGTCGCCGACCGCGAGCTCGCCGCCGCCGTCGACAACCCGGTCGTCACGCTCGATGGACGGGTCGAGAGCAACGGCAACTTCCACGGTGCGCCGGTCGCCCACGTGCTCGACTTCCTCGCGATCGTCGCCGCCGACGTGGCGAGCATCAGCGAGCGGCGCACCGACCGCTTCCTCGACGTCGCCCGCAGCCATGGGCTGCCGCCCTTCCTCGCGGACGACCCCGGGACCGACAGCGGGCACATGATCGCGCAGTACACCCAGGCCGCGCTGGTCAGCGAGCTCAAGCGGCTGGCCGCCCCGGCGAGCGTGGACTCCATACCCTCCTCCGCGATGCAGGAGGACCACGTGAGCATGGGCTGGGGTGCGGCCCGCAAGCTGCGCCGCGCCGTCGACGGGCTGACCCGCGTCGTCGCGGTCGAGGTCCTCACCGCCGCCCGCGCGCTCGACCTGCGCGCGCCGCTCACCCCCGCCCCCGCGACGGCGGCCGTCGTGGCGCTGCTGCGCGGGTCCGGCGTCGAGGGCCCCGGCCCGGACCGCCACCTCAGCCCGGAGATCGAGACCGTCGTCGATCTCGTCGCGGACGGCCGCGTCCGCGCCGCCGCCGAGAGGGTCACCGGACTGCTGCACTGACGCAGACCGGGCGGCCGGTCCGCGTAGACCGTGCGGCCGGTCGGAAGAAGAGCCACAGCCAGAGCCAAGCCAGAGAAACGAGTCGAAGGAGACCACCATGGAAGGCGCCCGTCCCGTCCGCGCACCGCGCGGCACCCAGCTCACCGCCCGCTCCTGGGCCACCGAGGCCCCGCTGCGGATGCTCATGAACAACCTCGACCCCGAGGTCGCCGAGCGCCCCGACGACCTCGTCGTCTACGGCGGCACCGGCCGCGCCGCACGAGACTGGCGCAGCTTCGACGCCATGGTCCGCACCCTCACCGACCTGCGCGAGGACGAGACCATGCTGGTCCAGTCCGGCCGCCCGGTCGGCGTCATGCAGACCCACGAGTGGGCGCCGCGCGTGCTCATCGCCAACTCCAACCTCGTCGGCGACTGGGCGACCTGGCCAGAGTTCCGCCGGCTCGAGCAGCTCGGGCTGACGATGTACGGCCAGATGACCGCCGGCTCCTGGATCTACATCGGCACCCAGGGCATCCTGCAGGGCACCTACGAGACGTTCGCCGCGGTCGCCGCCAAGAAGTTCGACGGCACCCTCGCCGGGACGCTCACCCTCACCGGTGGGTGCGGCGGCATGGGCGGCGCCCAGCCGCTCGCCGTCACCCTCAACGGCGGGGTATGCCTCGTCGTCGACGTCGACGAGGCCCGGCTGCGCCGTCGGGTCAAGAGCCGCTACCTCGACGAGGTCGCCGACTCCCTCGACGCCGGCATCGAGCGGGCGCTCGCCGCCAAGGAGGCCCGCGAGGCCGTCTCGATCGGCGTCGTCGGCAACGCCGCCGAGGTCTTCCCCGAGCTGCTGCGCCGCGGGGTCGCGATCGACATCGTGACCGACCAGACGTCCGCGCACGACCCCTTGTCCTACCTGCCGACCGGCATCGACCTCGCCGACTGGCACGACTACGCCGAGAAGAAGCCGGAGGAGTTCACCGACCGGGCACAGGAGTCGATGGCGCGGCACGTCGAGGCGATGGTCGGCTTCCTGGACGCCGGCGCTGAGGTCTTCGACTACGGCAACAGCATCCGTGACGAGGCCCGCCAGGGCGGCTACGACCGGGCCTTCGAGTTCCCCGGGTTCGTCCCGGCATACATCCGGCCGCTGTTCTGCGAGGGCAAGGGCCCGTTCCGCTGGGCCGCGCTGTCCGGCGACGAGAAGGACATCGCCGCCACCGACCAGGCCGTGCTCGACCTCTTCCCCGACAACGACCACCTGCAGAAGTGGATCCGGGGCGCCCAGGACAAGGTCGCCTTCGAGGGGCTGCCCGCGCGGATCTGCTGGCTCGGCTACGGCGAGCGGGACAAGGCGGGCGTGCGCTTCAACGACATGGTCGCCTCCGGCGAGGTCAGCGCCCCGATCGCCATCGGCCGGGACCACCTCGACTGCGGCTCGGTGGCGAGCCCCTACCGCGAGACCGAGGCCATGGCCGACGGCTCGGACGCCATCGCCGACTGGCCGCTGCTCAACGCCATGGTCAACACCGCCTCCGGCGCGTCCTGGGTGTCGCTGCACCACGGCGGCGGCGTCGGCATCGGCCGCTCGCTGCACGCTGGGCAGGTCAGCGTGGCCGACGGCACCGACCTGGCCCGGCAGAAGCTGGAGCGGGTCCTGACCAACGACCCCGGCATGGGCGTCATCCGGCACGTCGACGCCGGCTACGACCGTGCCGACGAGGTGGCCGCCGAGCGCGGCGTGCGCGTCCCCATGCGGGAGGGCGACTGACATGAGCACCACCATCCGGCCCGACGACGTGCCGGACACCGCAGTCCCCATGTGGAAGTTCTTCGTCCTGTCCGCCATCGGCGTCGTGATGTTCTTCGTGCCGGTCACGATCGGCGGGCGCAGCACGATCCCGCTGGACCACATCGTGTCCTGGCTGCGCGAGGCGATCCCCGGCGTCCTGCCCTGGTATGCCCTCGCCCTCATCGCGGCGGGTGCCGTCTACCCCTGGGTCACCGGGTCCTGGCGGCGGAGCACGACCGACGCCGTCTTCGCCGTCGCTCGCGTCATCGGTCTGGTCGTCGGGGTGATGCTCGTCCTCGAGGTCGGGCCGGCGTGGCTCTTCGCCGAGGGCATGGGGCCGTTCCTGCTGAACGCCCTGGTCATCCCGGTCGGGCTGCTCGTGCCGATCGGGGCGGTCTTCCTGGCGCTGCTCGTGGGCTACGGGCTGATGGAGTTCATCGGGGTGCTCGCGCGACCGCTCATGCAGCCCGTCTTCCGCACCCCCGGCCGCTCGGCGATCGACGCCGTCGCCAGCTTCGTCGGGTCCTACTCGCTCGCCCTGCTCATCACCAACCGGGTCTACCTCGACGGGAAGTACACCCGGCGCGAGGCCATGGTCATCGCCACCGGCTTCTCCACCGTCTCGGCGACCTTCATGATCGTCGTCGCGAGCGCGCTGGACCTCATGGACCACTGGACGGTCTACTTCTGGTCCACCCTGCTCATCACCTTCGTCGTCACCGCGATCACGGTGTGGATCCCGCCGCTGTCGCGCATCCCGGACGAGACGGCGCCCGGCGTGGAGCACCAGCCGGAGCAGCCGACCGAGGGCGGCCGGTTCGCGACCGCGTGGCGCGAGGCCAGGCATACCGTCGCGGCGGACCCGGGCCTGCTGCGGACGGTCCGGTCCACCTTCCTCGACGGGCTCCGGATGGCCATGGCGATCCTGCCGAGCATCCTGTCGATCGGGCTGCTGGGCCTGGTGCTCGCCGAGTTCACGCCGGTCTTCGACTGGCTCGGCTACGTCTTCTACCCCATCACCTGGGCGCTGCAGATCCCCGAGCCGCTGCTCGTCGCCAAGGCCGCCGCGCTGGGTGTCTCGGAGATGTTCCTCCCGGCCGCGCTCGTCGCGGAGTCCGCGATGTCGGTGAAGTACGTCGTCGCCGTGGTGAGCGTCAGCCAGATCATCTTCTTCTCCGCCATGGTGCCCTCCCTCGTCGGCACCCAGATCCCGGTGTCCATCCCGCGGCTGCTCGTCGTCTGGTTCGAGCGGGTATGCCTGAGCCTGGTCCTCGCGATCCCGGTCGGGCTGCTGCTGTTCTGAGACGCGAGGGACGCTACCCGCCGGTACGTTCGGCGCATGGGCAACGTCGCAGTGCAGCACCTCGGTGCCGAGGAGTTCATCTCGTTCACGACCTTCCGCCGCAACGGCGAGCCGGTGCCGACACCGGTGTGGGTGGTGCCGCTGCGCGACGGCGAGCGGGTCGGGTTCTACACGACGATGGGCACCGGCAAGACGAAGCGGCTCCGGCATACCTCGCGGGTCACGGTGCAGCCGTGCGGTCGGACCGGGACGCCTAAGCCGGGCACCGAGCCGGTCGAGTCGACCGCCGAGATGGTGCAGGGCGGCCAGGACTTCGACGAGGTGCAGGCCGCGGTCCGGGCGAAGTACGGCTGGCAGACACGGGTCTTCCGGCTGGTCGGCAAGCTCTCGCAGCGGGGCAAGGACCTGCGCTACGGCGACACCGTCGTGCTCGTCACCCCGGGGGTCGTGCCCGGCTGACCTGTGGACGGCCGTCGCGCACCGTCCCGGGCGAGCATGCTGGACGTCATGACGGGGGAGGGGCACGATGGAGAGCATGAGCATGACCGAGGTCGGCATCTACACGGTCGAGGACCTGTATGCCTACCGCGAGCAGCGGGACGACATGACGATCCAGCTCATCGAGGGTGAGCTGGTCGTGTCTCCCGGTCCGAGCATCATCCACCAGGCCGTCAGCAGCGAGCTGCACGTCCTGCTCCACGCAGCCTGTCCGCCCCACCTGCGGGTGCTGGCCGCACCGCTGGACCTGCGGGCCGGCGAGCGCAGCATGATCCAGCCCGACCTCATGGTGATCCCCCGGGAGATCCGCCAGGGCGGACAGGTCGAGGCCCCACCGGTCCTCGCCGTCGAGATCCTGTCGCCGTCGAGCCGCCGGACCGACCTCGTCGCGAAGCCGCACGTGCTCGCCCGCTTCGGCTGCCCGCACTACTGGGTGGTGGACCCGGAGGCGCCGGGCATCCGGGTCTACCGGCTGGTGGGCGACGCCTACGAGTCCGGCGAGGTCGTCATGGGCGACGCGGCGTTCCGCGTGACCGACCCCTTCGAGGTGTCCTTCCGGCTCTCCGACCTCACCCGCTGATCCGCAGCGGGTGTGCCGCCGGCCGGTCAGTCGGTGACGTCCGCCACCTGCGCGCCGAGAGCCGTCAGCGCGGCCTCTGCGTCGAGGGTCACCGCGACGCCGTGCGCGCCCGCCCCGAGCGAGATCTGGCGTCCTTGCTCACCGGCGAGGCTGGCGTCGGCGACGACGGGCCAGGCGTTGGTCGAGCCGAAGGGCGTGATCGTGCCGCGCTCGTAGCCGGTCGCCTCCTTGGCCGTCCCGGCGTCCGGCATGGAGAGCCTGTTGACGCCGAGCAGCGACCGGAGCTTGGGCCAGGCGATCTCCCGGTCGCCCGGCACGAGCACGAAGAGGTAGTCCTCCTCCCCGCGCCGCACCACCAGGGTCTTGACGATGTCGCGCGGCTCGACGCCACGCACCTGGGCCGCCTCCTGCAGGCTCCCGACCCGGCCGTGGCGGGTGACGGCATACTCGAGCCGAGCCGCCTCCAGCGCGGCCAGGGCGCGTTCCTCGCTCATGGGACCGAGGGTATGCCCCGCGCGCGCGATGGCATCTGGGTCCTGTCGTGTCTGATATCCGAGACGACGACGACAGCTCGGCACTGTCAGCGCCCGCCGCCGGACACCTAGGGTCGGGACCGTGAGCACCGCAGCCGCCCTTGCCGCCTTCGACCGCATGTGGGCCGACCTCGACCCGGTGGGCCGGGTCGGCAGCGGCGGCTACCGCCGGTTCGCCTGGACCCGCGAGGACGCGATGCTGCGGGAGTGGTTCGCCCAGGAGGCGGCCGCACGCGGGCTCGATCTGGTCGAGGACCGGGTCGGCAACCAGTGGGCCTGGTGGTGGGACGGCCCCGGCACCGTCGATGACGCGGTGCGGGCTGGGCATACCGGTCTCGTCGTCGGCTCGCACCTGGACTCCGTGCCCGACGGCGGCGCCTTCGACGGGCCGCTGGGGGTGGTCAGCTCGTTCGCGGCCCTCGACCTGCTGCGCAGCGAGGGGGTCGCGCCCACCCGGCCGGTCGCGGTGGCGAACTTCGTGGACGAGGAGGGCGCGCGCTTCGGGATCGCCTGCGCCGGGTCGCGGGTGCTCACCGGCGCGCTCGACGCAGACCGGGCCCGGGCGCTGACCGACTCCGACGGCGTGAGGTATGCCGAGGCGCTCGCCGCGGTGGGCCGCGACCCGGCCGACCTGGGGCGGGACGAGGAGACGTTGGCGCGCGTCGGCGCCTTCGTCGAGCTGCACGTCGAGCAGGGCCGGGCGCTGGTCGACCTCGACGCACCGGTCGCGGTGGCGAGCGACATCTGGCCGCACGGCCGCTGGCGCTTCGACGTCCCCGGCGAGGCCAACCACGCCGGGACCACCCGGCTGGAGGACCGCCGGGACGCGATGCTCGGCTATGCCGACCTCGTGCTGGCGGCCCGCGCGGGCGCCGCCGAGCGGGGCTGCGTCGCCACCGTCGGCAAGGTGGCGGTCACCCCGGGCGGCGTCAACGCCATCCCCTCCCACGTCACGGGGTGGCTGGACGCGCGAGGACCGGAGGAGGACCAGGTGGAGGCGCTCGTCGCCGAGCTCGAGGAGCGGGCGGGGCGGCACGGTGCCAGCCTCACCCGCGAGTCCTGGACGCCGACCACCCGCTTCGACGGGGCGCTGGCCGACCGGCTGCGCCGAGTCCTCGGCAGCGCGGACGAGCTCAGCGTGCCCGTGCTCGGCACCGGGGCGGGGCACGACGCGGGCATCCTCGCGGGAGCGGGCATACCCACCGCGATGCTCTTCGTGCGCAACCCGACCGGCGTCTCGCACAGCCCCGCCGAGCACGCCGAGGCCGCCGACTGCCACGCCGGCGTCGAGGCGCTCGCGGCGTGCGTGACCGACCTTGTGAGCGAGCAGCCGTGAGCACCGCCTTCCACGCGCGGCACGCGCACCTGCCGACCGGCGTCGCCGCCGACGTCCGCATCACGGTCCAGGACGGCCGGATCACCGGGGTGGAGACGGGCATACCGCCGCAGGACGGGGACCACCGGCTGCCCGGCGTCGTCCTGCCCGGCCTGGCCAACGCCCACAGCCACGCCTTCCACCGCGCGCTCCGGGGTCGGACGCACCACGGGGGCGGCACGTTCTGGTCCTGGCGCGAGACGATGTATGCCGTCGCAGCCCGGCTCGACCCGGACCGCTACCTCGCCCTGGCGCGCGCGACCTACGCCGAGATGGCGCTCGCCGGGATCACGGCGGTCGGGGAGTTCCACTACCTCCACCACGGGCCCGGCGGGAAGCGCTACATGGACCCCAACGTCATGGGGAAGGCGCTGGTGCAGGCCGCCGCCGACGTCGGGATCCGGCTGACGCTGCTGGACACCTGCTACCTCGTCGGCGGTCTCGACGGCGCCGGTCACCGGGAGCTGGAGGGCGCGCAGCTGCGCTTCGGCGACGGCGACGCACGGACCTGGGCGCTGCGCGTGGACGACCTGCGCGACCACACCGACGGCGGGCCCGCGCACCTGCGGGTCGGTGCCGCGATCCACTCGGTGCGCGCCGTGCCCCGCGACCAGCTCGCGACCGTGGCTTCGTGGGCGCGCACCGCGCCCGCGACCCTCGACCGGACAGCGCCTCTGTCAACACCCCCCACGTCCGGTCGCGGGGAGGGCGGGCGGCCGGTGCACGTGCACCTCTCGGAGCAGCCCGCGGAGAACGACGTGTGCCTCGCCGCGCACGGGCTCACCCCCACCGGTCTGCTCGAGGCCGAGGGCGTGCTCGGGCCGGACCTCAGCGCGGTGCACGCCACCCACCTCACCGACGAGGACGTCGCGCTGCTCGGCCGGCACCGGTCGTATGCCTGCTTCTGCCCCACCACCGAGCGCGACCTCGCCGACGGGATCGGTCCCGCCCGCGCCCTGCGCGACGCCGGGGCGCGACTGTCCCTCGGCTCGGACCAGCACGCGGTCATCGACCTGCTGGAGGAGGCCCGGGCCCTGGAGATGCACGAGCGGCTCGACAGCCTCGAGCGGGGTAGGTTCACGCCCGTCGACCTGCTGGCGGCGGCCACCGCGCACGACAGCATCGGCTGGCCGGACGCCGGGCGCATCGAGGTCGGCGCGCGGGCCGACCTCGTCGCCGTGCGCGACGACACCGTCCGCACCGCCGGCACCGACCCCGGTCAGGTCGTCCTCGCGGCGACCTCGGCCGATGTCGACACGGTCGTCGTCGACGGGCGGGTGGTCGTGCAGGACGGGCGCCACCGGCTGGGCGACGTCGGGCGCCTGCTGTCCGAGGCCATCCACCCGCTGGTCGCACCGACCGACTGATCGCGGCACGAGAGGATCGACCCATGAGCATGCTCATCACCGGCATCAGCGAGCTGTCCACCTGCGACGACGGTCAGGAGGAGCGAGCAGCCACCTCGGAGGAGGCGGCGCTCACCCGCGGCCTCGGTGTCGTCCGCGACGCCGCCGTCGTCCTCGGTGGCGGCGGCGAGGACTCGGCGCCCGTCGTGGAGTGGATCGGCCCGGCCGAGCAGGCACCGGCCGCGGACTGGGCGATCGACCTCGGCGGCAAGGCGGTCCTGCCCGGCTTCGTCGACAGCCACGCCCACCTCGTCTTCGCCGGCGACCGCTCGGCCGAGTTCGCCGCCAGGATGACCGGGCAGCCTTACGACGGCGGCGGCATCGCGGTGACGATGGCGGCGACCCGCGAGGCCGGGGACGCCGAGCTGCGCGACCTGCTCGCCCGGCGCGTCGCCGAGATGCGCTCCCAGGGCACCACGACGGTGGAGATCAAGAGCGGCTACGGGCTCGACGTCGAGCACGAGGTGCGGGCGCTGCGACTGGCGCGCGAGGTCACGCCGGAGACGACCTTCCTCGGCGCCCACGTCGTGCCGCCGGACCGGAGGGAGGACGGCGGGCGGGAGGCATACCTCGACCTCGTCTGCGGCGAGATGCTCGCCGCCTGCGCGCCGTATGCCCGCTGGATCGACGTCTTCTGCGAGCCGGCGAGCGCGCACGCCTTCGACGGCGAGGAGAGCCGGCGCGTGCTCGAGGCGGGTCGGGACGCCGGCCTGGAGCTGCGGGTCCACGGCAACCAGCTGTCGCACGGCCCGGGCGTGCGGCTCGCGGTCGAGCTCGGCGCCGCCAGCGTCGACCACTGCACCTTCCTCGCCGACGAGGACGTCGACGCGCTGGTCGGGAGCGACACCGTGGCGACCCTGCTGCCCGGCGTGGAGTTCTCCACCCGGCAGCCCTACCCGGACGCCCGCCAGCTCCTCGACGCGGGCGTCGACGTCGCCCTGGCGACCGACTGCAATCCCGGCACCTGCCACTCCTCCTCGATGCCGCTGATGATCGCGCTCGCGGTCCGGGAGATGGGGATGACGCCCGCCGAGGCGGTGCGGGCCGCCACCGTCGGCGGGGCGCGCGCGTTGCGCCGGGACGACGTCGGCCGCATCCGCGTGGGCCGACGCGCCGATCTCGCCGTGGTCGACGCGCCCAGCGTGCTGCACATCCCCTACCGCGTCGGGGTGCCGATCGTGCGTGCCCTGGAGGTCTGAGCAGTCCCGACGTCAGACCACGGGGGGACGTGAAGGGCGACCGCGGTATGACGCGGGCCGGCTGCCGCAGCGCCTAGTGTCGGACCGTGGACCAGACGGTGCAGGGACCCCGCCAGCGAGCTGCGGACGCGTGGCGCCGGGCGCGTGACGTGCCCTGGCTGCCCGACGCCGCGCTCGTGGGTGTGCTGCTGTTCTTCCTGCTCTTCCTCGGCGCCGGGCTGGGCAGCCCGGCCTATCTCGTGCTGAGCGTGCTGCAGATCGTGCCGCTGCTGTGGCGGCGCAGGCGTCCGCTTCCGGTGGCGCTGGTCGTGGCCGGTGGCTGCGCCCTGCAGGTGGTCTTCATGGACACCCCGATGCCCGCGAACCTGGCCGTGCTCATCGCGGTCTACAGCGCTGCGGCGTTCGGCACCCGGCGCGACTCCCGCCTCGTGCTCGCGCTCGGTCTGCTCGGTGCTGTGGTGGCAGCGCTGGACTGGGCGGCGTCGCTCTACGACGGGGTGGGCTACTTCCTCGCCATCGCCGCGGTGCAGGCCGTCTTCATGGCCTGCTTCGTCGGGGTGGCCTGGGCCCTGGGGGACGTCATGCGGCGACGCCGCGAGGTGGTCTCCCGGCTGCAGGAGCAGAACCGTGCGCTCGCTCGCGACCAGGCGCAGCGTGCCCGGCTCGCGGCCCAGGACGAGCGCGCCACGATCGCGCGGGAGATGCACGACGTGGTGGCACACTCGCTCGCGGTCGTGGTGGTGCAGGCGGACGGCGGTCTCTATGCCGCGCGGCAGGCGCTCTCGGGCGGCACCGGCGAGGCGTCTGATCAGGACCGGCAGCGGGCCGCGCTGGAGCAGGCCGCCACGACGCTGGAGACCTTGGCCGAGACCGCGAGGGCGTCGCTGGCGGACACCCGGCGCCTGGTGGGGGTGCTGCGCGACCCCGGGTCGGACCCGGAGTATGCGCCGCTGCAGGGACTGGCGCACCTGGACGACCTGGTGCAGCGGGTGCGCGCCTCGGGGGTCGACGTCTCCATGCACGTCCGCGGCGAGGTGGACGGACTGTCGACCGAGGCCGACCTGGCGGCCTACCGCGTCGTCCAGGAGGCCCTGACCAACGCCATGAAGCACGCCGGTCCGGACGCCGCGGTCGACGTCGACGTCCTGCGCGCGCCCGGGGTGCTGATGATCCGGGTCACCGACGACGGCCGCGGGTCGGACGGGCAGACCCCCGACGGCGAGGGCAACGGGCTGCACGGGATGCGCGAGCGCGTCGAGGTGCTCGGCGGCACCGTCCACGCCGGGCCGCGACGGCAGCGCGGCTGGGAGATGGTCGCGACCTTCCCGCTCACGCCATCTGACACCACGACCACGGAACGACCCGGCACCGCTGCGGTGCCGGACCGAGTGCCTACCCCAGGAGACGACCGATGACCGATGCCCCCACCCGACTCTTCCTCGTCGACGACCAGGAGCTGATGCGAGCCGGGTTCCGCATGGTCCTCGACGCGCAGGACGACATGACGGTCGTCGGGGAGGCGGGGGACGGCGTCAGCGCCCTCGAGGCCATCGCGCAGACCCGGCCGGACGTCGTGCTCATGGACATCCGGATGCCGCGGATGGACGGGGTCGAGACCACCCGGCGCCTGCTGACGGACGCCCCGGCCGACCGGACGCTCAAGGTCCTGGTGCTGACCACCTTCGACCTGGACGAGTACGTCTTCGCGGCCCTGCGCGCGGGGGCCTCCGGCTTCCTGCTCAAGGACGCGGGACCGGCCGAGCTGCTGGCGGCGATCCGGGCGGTGCACCAGGGTGACGCCGCGATGGCGCCGTCGACGACCCGTCGCCTGCTCGAGCGCTTCGTGCCGGACCTCCCGGACGCCCAGGGTGAGCAGGAGGGGGCGGCGAGCCGCCGCGCGGCCGCGGCCCGGCTGGAGTCGTTGACCGAGCGGGAGCGCGAGGTGCTCGAGTCCGTCGGGCGAGGGTTGACCAACACCGAGATCGCCGCCGAGCTCTACCTCGCCGAGGCGACGGTCAAGACGCACATCGGGCGGGTCCTGGCCAAGCTGTCGCTCCGCGACCGGGTGCAGATGGTCATCACGGCCTACGAGACGGGCCTCGTCGGCCGCCCCGAATAGCCACCGGGCGACGCTCGGTCATACCTGGGGCGGAGGGACGGGGGCGCAGGTCGAGACCTGGGGCTGACGCCGGGGGCGACGTCCGCTCCCTAGCGTCGCCGGTATGACATCCACGACACATCGACAGAGCGCCGCCGAGGCGCACCCGGGCCGGCGGATGGCCGCCAGCGCGGTCGACCTCACCAAGACCTACGGACGCGGCGAGGCCGCCGTCACCGCCCTCGACCGCGTCTCGGTCGGCATCGAGGCAGGCCGGTTCACGGCCATCATGGGGCCGAGCGGCTCGGGCAAGTCCACCCTCATGCACCTGCTCGCGGGGCTGGACACCCCCACGTCCGGTCGGGTCCACCTCGGCGAGCACGAGCTCACCTCGCTGTCCGACGCACAGCTGACCCGCCTGCGCCGCGACTCGGTCGGCTTCGTCTTCCAGGCGTTCAACCTGCTGCCCGCGCTCACCGCGCGTCAGAACCTCCGGCTGCCGCTGGAGCTCGCCGGCCGCGACACCGACGCGGCCTGGGAGAAGACCGTCGTGGACGCCCTGGGACTCGCAGGACGGCTCGACCACCGGCCCGGGCAGCTCTCCGGCGGGCAGCAGCAACGGGTCGCCCTGGCCCGCGCGCTGGTGACCCGGCCGGCCGTCATCTTCGCCGACGAGCCCACCGGTGCCCTCGACTCCACCACGGGAGCCGAGGTGCTCGACCTGCTGCGCCGGTCGGTGGACGAGTGGGCCCAGACCGTCGTCATGGTCACCCACGACCCGACCGCCGCCGCCGTCGCCGACCGGGTGCTCATGCTGGCCGACGGCCAGATCGCCGGAGAGCTGCACCACCCGGACGCGGACGCCGTGCTGGTGGCCGTGCGCGACCTCGGGAGGGCCTGATGAGCGCCCGCTGGATGGTCGCCGGGCTCGCCTCGCGCACGCGCCGACTCGTCGCTGCCGCGATCGCCGTCGTCATCGGCGTCGGCTTCCTCACCACGAGCACGGTGGTCGTGGCGACCTCGCAGGCGGCGCTGGAGGATGCCGTCGCGGCCGGGCTGCGCGAGGCGGACCTCGTCGTCACGGGGGAGGAGGAGCTGGTGCCGGCGGACGTCGTGGAGCAGGTGTCCGCGCTCGACGGGGTCGACCGGGTGACCGGCGACGCCACGGCCTGCACCGAGCGGGCCGGGGACTACTTCCCGGGCACGACGCTCCCGGTGGAGGGCGCCACCCTGCTGTCCGGCGAGCTGCCCGACGACGTGGGGGAGATCGTCGTCACCCCTGCTGTCGCGGAGGGTGCCCTGGCCGAGGGCGAGACCACCACCATCACGGGCGCCCCGGACGAGGAGGGCAACCCGGGTGGGGCGCACGAGGTGCGGGTCGTCGGCGTCGTCGACCCGGGCCCGGTCCATCCCCTGACCTATGGCGCGGGCTACATGGCCTCGGAGCAGACCCTGGGTGAGCTGGACCCGATGCTCGCCTACCGACAGGTGGTCCTCGACCTCGCCGAGGGCGCGGACGCGCAGGCCGTGCGAGCCGACCTGGACGCGCTCCTCGACGGGCAGGAGGTCACCACCGGACCGGAGGCCGCCCAGGCGGCCGTGACCGGGCTCACCGGAGGCACCGCGGTGCTGGGCGCGGTGCTCGTCGGCTTCGGCGGCGTGGCACTGCTGACCGCGGCGCTCGTCATCGCCAACACCTTCACGATCACGCTGGCCCAGCGCACCGCGGAGCTGGCCCTGCTGCGGTGCGTCGGCGCGACGCGCTCGCAGGTCCGGCGCTCGGTGCTCCTGGAGGCGGTGCTGCTGGGCGTCGTCGCCTCGGTCGTCGGCGTCCTGGGCGGCATCGGGCTCGCTGCCGGGCTGCTGACGCTGGCCCGTCGCCTCGACCTGGCCCTCCCGCTCGGCGCCGGGCTCGAGGTGGGCCTGACCTCCCTGCTCCTGCCGCTGCTCGTCGGCGTCGCCGTGACCGTGCTGTCCTCGCTGTGGCCGGCCGCCCGCGCGACCCGGGTCTCGCCGCTGGCCGCCCTGCGGCCGCTGGACGAGCCTGCCGGGGGTCGCCGCACCCCTGTCCTCCGGGTCGTCCTGGCGCTGCTGCTCCTGGCCGGCGGGACCGGCCTCATGGTGCTCGGGGCCGTGCAGCGCGAGGTCGTCCTCGGAGTGCTGGGAGGGGTGGTCTCCTTCGCCGGGGTCCTGCTCGCGGCCGTGCTGGTGGTCCCGGCGGCCGTCCGCGGACTCGGTGTCGGCGCCCGCGTCGCAGGCGTGCCCGGTCGCCTCGCGGTCTCGGGTGCGGTGCGCAACCCGGGCCGCGCCGCGTCCACCAGCGCCGCCCTGCTCGTGGGCGTCACCCTTATCACCATGACGTCGGTCGGAGCGGCGACCGGTCAGCGGACCGCGCTCGGCGAGATCGACAAGGAGTATGCCGTGGACCTGCTCGTCGACGCCGCCCCGGAGGTCGGCTCGGAGGTCGGCTCGGACGAGCCGCAGCCCACCACGCCGGTCGACCCCGACGTGGTGCAGCGGCTCGCCGAGGTCGACGGGATCGGCGCGGCCGTGCCGGTCGAGACGGCATACCTGCGGCTGGGGGAGATCCAGGGCACGAGCCGGGCGGTCGGACTGGACGCCGAGGCGGGGGCTCAGGTGCTGCGCAGCGAGGAGCTCGTCGCCGCCCTGCAGCCGGGCATCATCGGGCTCGGCGACCTCGAGCTCGCGATCCACGAGGTGGCCGAGGGCGACACCCTCACCGTCTCCGGCGCCGGGGGCGAGCGCGAGCTCCGCGTCGTCGAGCTGGGCGTCGGCGGCGGTCGCCTCACCCTGCACCCGGACGACCTGGATGCCCTGGCCGGGCCGACGGCTGGTCAGGGCACGGTGCTCATGCGGCTCGACGAGGGTGCGGACGTGGTGGCGACGATGAACGCCGTCTCGGACCTCGCCGACGAGGGCGGCCTCGACGTGGACGGTGCGGCCGGGCTGCGGGCCCAGATCGTGCAGATCCTCGACGTCATGGTGCTGGTCGCGACGGCGCTGCTCGGTGTCGCCGTGGTCATCGCGGTCGTCGGCATCGCCAACACGCTGTCGCTGTCGGTGATCGAGCGACGCCGCGAGCACGCCCTGCTGCGCGGGCTCGGCCTCACGCGGGGGCAGATGCGGCTCATGCTGACCGTCGAGGGCGTGCTGCTGGCCCTGGTCAGCGCCGGCCTCGGCCTGGTCCTGGGTGTGGGGTATGCCGCGCTGGGGATCCAGACGCTGATGCCGCAGGGCACCACGGTCACCCTCGACGTGCCGTGGGCGCGGGTCGCGCTGATCCTCGGGGTCGCCCTCGTGGCGGGCGCGCAGGCGAGCGTCCTGCCGGCTCGCCGGGCCGCGCGGGTCAGCCCGGCGGAAGGGTTGGCGACGACGTAGGACGTGGCGCGACCCGCGTCCGGGTGGGTGCGCGACTGCAGGGGTTGTGCCGCCCGCCAGCGCGATTCCACGACATACCCGCTGCAGTCGCGCCTTCCGGGCGCGTGATCAGCGCCGGGTGAGCTTGTAGTGCAGCCGGACGGCCGGTGCGGACCACATCCGCAGCGTGTGGTCGGTGCGCAGGACGCCCTCGTCGTCGACGTGGACCCGGAAGGTCTCGTGGATCGGCACCCGGGCGGCGTGCGTGCCGCGTTCGTCGACGACGACGCAGGCGCCGTCCTGGCCCCACCGCCCGGCCGGGGAGGGAGCTCCAGACCCCCGCCGGGCAGCAGGCGTGGTCCCAGGAAGACCTGGACGTTGCCGGCCTCGGGCGGGAAGGTGACGTGGACGCTCGGGCGGGCGCTGCCGGGCAGGGACCGGGTGGCGTAGCACCCGCTGGAGACCACCTCACCGGTAGAGCGCAGGGTCCGCACCCAGGCGGCACCGCGCTGCCGCCCCTGCCCGTCGGTGAGGACGGTGATGTGGCTGTCCATGCCCCGGGCCACGTCGAGCGGACGGGTCGGCAGGGCGAGCTGCTGCACCCTGCGCGCCAAGAGGCGGGACACGAGCTCGCCACCAGGCAGGAAGAGCGGGTTCCACTGGGTCCAGACCTCCATGCGCCACGCGGACGTGTGCTCGTAGAAGTCGCGGATCTCCGGGCGCAGCTCGGCGGAGCGGAAGCCCGGGCCGTCCAGCGCCGCCAGGTCCGCGAGCAGTCCCGAGCCGTCCCGCTCGACCGCCTCGCCACCGTGCGCGGCGGCCGCGGCGCGCACCTACGCGTCGCCGACGGTGGCCCCCGCGCTGACCGGCGCGGCCAGCCACGCCTCCGGCCCCTCCAGGTCCACCGGGCGGCCCGTGACCCGCCAGAACCGACGCGTGAGGCGGTCCATTACCGCGGCGACCGTGCTCACGAGGGGCCCGCCAGTCGCTGCCGCAGACCGCTCGCCCGCACGACGCGACGCGCCACCGCCGTCCGGACCTCCTCCTCGGTGCCGACGACGCGGATCCGCTCCTCGGCGCGGGTCACCGCGGTGTAGAACAGCTCCCGGGTGAGCAGCGGGCTGTCGAGCTCGGGGAGCAGCACCGTGATCTCCTCCGCCTGGCTGCCCTGCGCCTTGTGGATCGTCATCGCGTGCATCGTCTCGACGTCGCCGAGGCGGGAGGGGGCATACCTGCTCCGCCCACCGGTGCCGTCGACGGCCGCCATCCGCACCGAGACACCGGCGGACGTCTGGGAGGCGACGACGACGCCGGTGTCGCCGTTGAGCACCCCCGTCGCGTAGTCGTTGGCGGTGATGAGCAGCGGGCGGCCGACATACATCGGGTCGTAGAGGGTGAGACCGGTCTCCTCCGCGAGCCAGGTCTCGACGAGGTGGTTCCACCGGCGCACCCCGCGCTCCCCCTCGCGGTGGGCGCAGAGCAGCCGGTGGCGGTGCAGCGCCGCCAGCGCGGCGTCGTCGTCGCCCTGCCGGGCGGCCCGGAGGACCTGCAGCGCCTGCCGGGTCAGGTCCTCCCGCAGGTATGCACTCGCCTCCTCCTGGACCCACACCACCTCGTCCCCGGGCGTCGCGAGGGCGCGCACCACCGCGTCGGCGTCGCCGAGGCGCAGCGCCTGCGCCAGCGCGCCGATCGTCTCGCCGAAGCGGTGCACCGTGCGCAGCCGCGCCAGGGCCAGCGGGGCGGCACGGTGCGTGCTCTCTCCCCGCCCGGTCGCGTCGCCGGTCTCATCGTCCGGGCCGGTGGCCTCGTCGCACGGCTCCGGCGCGACCGGCTGGGCCAGCCCGACCGCGCCTTCGGGCACCGCGGCGACGAGGTCGGCGAGGACCGCGCCGGCCTCCACCGACACGAGCTGGTCAGCGTCGCCGACGAGGATGAGTCGGGCCGAGGGCCGCAGCGCCTCGAGCAGCCGGGCCATGTGCGTGAGCGACACCATCGAGGCCTCGTCGACGAGGACGACGTCGTGCGGCAAGCGGTTGCCCCGGTGGTGGCGGAAGCGGCTGCGCGACCCCGGTCGCCAGCCCAGCAGGCGGTGCAGCGTGCGCGGCTCGACGCCACGCAGCCGCTCCACGACCTCACGGCCCTCCGGCTCCGGGGTGCGCGCCTCGATCTCGTCGAGCGCGCGGTCCACCGCGGCCTTCACCCGTGCCGCGGCCTTGCCGGTGGGCGCGGCCAGCCCGACGCGCAGCGGGCGCTGCCCGGCGAGCGTCGCCTGCTCGGCCAGCAGGGTCAGCACACCGGCCACGGTGGTCGTCTTGCCCGTGCCCGGGCCGCCGGTGATGACTCCGGTGCGGGAGCGGACCACGACCTCCGCGGCGGTGCGCTGCTCGGCATACCCGACGCCGGGGAAGATCCTGGTCAGCCCGGCTGCCAGCACCTGCTCGTCGACCGGTGGTGGACCGAGCTCGGCCCGGGCCCGCAGGTCGGCCACCACCTGGACCTCCTGGTGGTGGTAGCGCTGGAGGTAGACCAGACCGGTCGGCTCGTCGACGACCAGCCCGCCCTCGGCGGCCAGCCGGCTGCCGGCCACGTCGGCGGTCCAGCGCCCCGGGTCGGGCCAGGGCAGGTCGGGCAGCGCGAGCACTCCCTCGGTCGCGAGGGCCGCGAGGTCGACGGCCACCGAGCCCGAGCGCACCGCCCGGGTCGCCACCGCCGCGGCGAGCACCACCTCCACGTCCTTCTCCCCGGCGGCGCGGGCCAGCCCGGTCGCGACGTGCACGTCGGCCGCGGTGAGCAGGCCGGCGGCGTTGAAGTCGCGCAACGGCCCGGTGGCGGTGAGCGCCAGGCGGCGGTCGTGGTCGTCGACCGGCTCGAAGAGCTCCACCATCGGCGCTGCCCGCTCCGGGGCGTCCCCGGCCGGTCCGGTGGTCGGGTCGCCGGTCATCGGGTCTCGCCTCCCGCACGGGCGGCGCCTTCGAGCAGGTCGGACAGGGCGAGGACCAGGACGACCGGCGGGCGCCAGGAGAAGACGCCGCACGGCATACCGTCCACGACCGGGGTGTCGGGCCCGCACATGCCGCGGAGGTAGAGGTAGAGCACGCCGCCCAGGTGCTGGTCCGGGTCGTAGCCGGGCAGCCGCCACCGCAGGAAGCGGTGCGCCACGACGGCGTAGAGCAGCGCCTGCAGCGGGTAGGAGGAGTGGCCCATCGCCTCGGCGAGCCGCTCGGGGCGGTAGTCGGCGGCGGTGAGGGCCTCCTCGGGGGTGCCGAGCCAGTTGGTCTTGTAGTCCGCCACGAGGAAGGTCTGCCGCCCGCCGACCTCGACCCGCAGCACCACGTCGACCGAGCCGGTGAGGTAGCCGCGCAGCTCCTGACCGGCCAGGTCGGGAGCGGCGTCCAGCACCTCCGCCCAGGCGCGGACCGGGTCGCCCGCCGGCAGGTGCTCGCGGAGCAGGGGTGCCAGGTCACCCAGCACGGCGGATCGCCCCGTCGTGTCACGCCGCAGGTCGCCACCACCGAGCGGCAGCTCGAAGTCCAGCTCGCAGAGCCGGTCGCCCGCCCCGATCTGCCGGAGCGTCGTGCCACCCGCGAGCGGCCCGAGCGGCGTGTCGCAGACGGCGACCAGGGCCTCGACGAGGAGGTCCTCGCCGCCCTCGGCGAGCTCCACCGGCCACAGCACCCGCTGCTCGTGCAGGTGGCGGCGCAGCTCGGCGCCGAGGTCCGCCGCCTGGGGGTCGGCGTGCTCGAGCACGGCGTGGACCAGCGAGCCGAAGGTCGCACCCACGGGGAGCTCGGCCATCGGCGAGGGCACCTCCGCGCCGACGGCGGGCGCGGCGGCGCCCAGACCGGGCAGGGCAGGGGTGCTCTCGGCCACCGGGTCCGGCCCGGTCGGCTCGTCCTCCCGCCCGGTCAGCCCCACCTCCGGCTCGCTGCCGACGCCGGCGACGGCCGGTCCGCTCTCGGCGGGCGTGGACAGGGCGGTGTAGGACGTGCGCCGCCAGTCGTGGTCGACCTGGCGGGTCCAGCTGGCCAGCCGCAGCTCCGGCGCGGCCGGCACCGGGCTGGGGAGCAGCTCGGTCGCGTGGTCGGCCCGCTCCAGCGCGAAGGCGCCGGTGTCGGCCCAGCGGCGCAGCAGCTCGGTGGCCGCGTCGTCCTGGCGCGGGACCCGCACGCGGTGCGGCACCTCCCCCTGCCCGGGCTCGCGGCCGAAGAGCACGCGGTGCAGGGCCGAGCCGCTGGCGTTGTTGACCGGCGCCCACCAGGTGACGACCTGGCTCTGGGCCCGGGTGAGCGCGACGTAGAGCAGCCGGAGCGACTCCCCGGCGTCCTCGTCCTTGTGGCGGCGCACCGACTCCTCCCACCCGGGGTTGGCCCCGTGCTCGCCGCCCACGTCGAGGCACCGGGTGCGCTCGGGCGGCTCGTCGTGGAAGAGCGGGATCGTGGGGGAGTCGCTGACCCACCGGTCGGCCAGCGAGGGCAGGTAGACGACGGGGTACTGCAGGCCCTTGCTGCCGTGGATGGTGGCCAGCTGGACCGCCGCGGCGTCGCTGTCCAGCCGCCGCGTGCGGGCCCCGGCGCTGCTCGGAGCGTCCTGCGCCATCCCGGCCCGGAGCCACTCCAGCAGCGCGACCAGCCCGAGCTGGTCGCGCCGGGCGGTCTCGTGCAGCAGCTGGGCGACGTGCCGCAGGTCGGTGAGCGAGCGCTCGCCCCCGACCTGGCCGAGCACCCGGTCCGGGAGACCGCGGGCGGTCAGCAGCTCGAGCACCGCGGCGACCCCCTGCCGGGCGTAGACCCCGGCCAGCTCGCGGCAGGTCTGCGCCAGCTCGTCCTCGAGGTCGGCGTCCGGCTGCTCGCCGCGCTCGCCGACGCGGGCGACGGCATACCCCAGCAGGTCGGTGAGGGCTGCCGCCCGGGTGAGCACCGGTCGGTGCGGCGCGACCATCGCCTCGAGCAGCGCCAGCCAGTCGTGCGCCGCCCGGCTGTGCAGCACGGTCGAGCCCCCCGTGGTGACGGCGGGTATGCCCAGCTCGGCCAGGGCGTCGCGCGCCGCGACGAGGTCCTTGCCGCGGTGCGCGAGGACCGCCACGTCCCGAGCCTGGACCGGGCGTCCCTCGAAGGTGGCCCCGGAGGCGAGCAGGGAGGCGACGTCGTGCGCCAGGTCGCGGGCGATCCACGGCCGCACCGTCGGCATCCGGGTGTCACCGCCCAGGTGGTCGCGCAGCAGCACCTGGCGCAGCCGCACCGGGGCGGTGCTCGGGGCCCCGGCCAGGCGCGAGCCCTCCCGGTGCGCGGTGACCGGGTGCACGAGGATCTGCTCGTCGCCGAGCTGGGCGCCGGTGAGCATCGACCCGAGCGCCTGCGTCACCCCGGGGTCGGAGCGGAAGTTGCGGGGCAGGGTGCGCCGGTCGCCGGCGGTCGCGGCCGCCGTGAGGTAGGTGGGGACGTCGCCGCCGCGGAAGGCGTAGATCGCCTGCTTGGGGTCGCCGATGAGCACCATCGCGTGCGCGTGGCCGGAGAAGGCGCGGTCCAGCACGGACCACTGGATCGGGTCGGTGTCCTGGAACTCGTCGACCAGCACGACCTTCCAGCGCCGCCGCATCCGGACCCGGGCGGGGGAGTCCTCGCCGGCCAGCGCGTCGGCGAGCTGGGTGAGCAGGTCGTTGTAGTGCATGACCTGCAACCGCTCCTTGCGCAGGCCGAGCTCGTGCCGGACGGCCCGCGCGAAGCGCACCCGCCGGTCCGGGACCGAGCGCGGCTCCGCGCCGGTCGGCCGCAGCTCGGCGTGGACGTCGTCGACGACGGTGCGGGCGATCTGCAGCGCCTCGCGCCGGGAGAAGAAGGGCTCGTCCTCGCGCTGGGCGAAGGCCCGCAGGTAGAGGTCGTCGACGACCTCGACGAGCAGCCGGTCGAGGTCGTCCACCAGCTCGGCGTCGGCGTCCGCCATGCCCGCGACCCCGAGGCTGCGCAGGACCTGCTGACAGAACTGGTGCGTGGTGGCGATGGTGGCGGCGTCGATGTCGGACAGGGCGGTCCGCAGGCGCCGGCGACGCAGCGCCCGCTCCTCCTCGTCCACGTCGAGCAGCAGCGTCAGCAGGTCGTCGCGGTCGCCGGCGGGCGGGGGATCGGCGAGGGCCCGCTCGGCCGCCACGAGCTGCTCGCGCACCCGGGCGCGCAGCTCCTGGCTGGCGGCCCGCCCGAAGGTCACGACCAGCATCTCCGGCAGCAGCACCACCCCCTCGGCGACGTAGCGGGTCACCAGCGCCGCGATCGTCCACGTCTTGCCGGTGCCGGCGCTCGCCTCGAGCAGGACGGTGCCGGTGGGCAGCGGGTCGGTGATGGAGAAGTGGGGCAGCGCGCTCATACCCGCTCCCTCCGCTCGGCGCCCCCGGTCAGGACCGGGCCCCAGACCCGCAGCGCGAGCTGACCGAGCCGGTGCTCCACGCCGGTCGCCCACCGCTCGTCCTCGCGCGGGACCCCGAGGATCTCCTGCAGCGGCACCGCGCCGCCGTGGACGTAGGCCTGGCTCGGGTCGTCCTGCTCCTTGGGGAAGGCCTGCTCGAAGGTGTCGTCGGTGCGCCACTCACGGACGGCGTCGAGCGTCGCGGCGCGCTCGTCGCCCGGCCCGCCGAGGTAGGACTCCGCCCACCGCAGCGAGGTCTGGACCGGCAGCGGCAGCGGCTCCACCAGGCCCCGTGCCCGCAGGTCGACGAGCTGGTCGAGCAGCTCCAGGGCACGGTCGGGCTCGTGCGGCCCGTGGGTGTAGTGCACGCCCCCCGGGTGGCGGCCCCACCGGTGCCGTCCGAGCAGGTGGCTGGTCGCGTCCGGTCCGAGGGCGGCGGCCAGCACGAGCGAGGTGATCCAGGAGCGCAGCCGCTGCTTGGCCTTGACCGTCGAGTAGGTCGCGGTCACCGCGCGTCGCCCGACCATGCCGGTGACGGTGCCGGTGAGCCGGGCGCCGCCAGGCAGCGTCAGATCCACGTCCAGGGTGTCCCGCTCGAGCGGCACCCCCCAGCCACCCTGCCCCGTCGCGCGCCACGTCGCCTCGGCCACGAGCTGGGCCTGCCGGGTGACCTCCTTCATCACCCCCGTGCCGAGCGCTCCCGGCGGCAGCTCGCCGCGCCACAGCTCGGCGTCGACGGTGGCTCCGGGCTCGCGGCCGGCCAGGACCGCCTGCAGCACGCGGTCGCCGACCCCCCACTTGTCGAGCCCGTCCAGCTCGATGGGTATGCCCTCGCTCGCCTCCTCGGGCACCTGCGGCAGCAGCAGGCCGAGCCGGTCGCGCAGGTAGGCCCGGGCGGGGTTGTCGAAGAAGCGGAGCAGGGCGTCGAGCTCGACGGCGTCGGCGGCGCCGTGGTGAGGACCCAGCGGTGCGTCCATCGGTCGGGGCCGAGGCGCCCGCTCTCCCACGGCGGCCCGGCCGCCACGCAGCGCCGCCGGGTCGTGGCTGAACGGCCGGTCCTGCGGGAGGAGCGAGGTCGTGTCCGCGCCCGCCGCTCCCAGGTTGCGCGGGTCGAAGGGCTGCAGCGGGTGACGGGTGAGCACCCGGGCGACCCCTGGCGAGGCTGGGTCGGCGGTGCGGCGCACCGCGTCGAGCAGCTCCCCGAGCGGCACGGCCGGGGGGCGGGGGGCGCCGGTGTGCTCATCGAAGCCGGTGTAGGTGACGACCAGGGCGTCGCGGGCCGCCATGAGCGCATCGAGCAGCAGCTGGCGGTCCTCGCTGCGCGGGTCCCGTTCACCGGTCACCGGACGCCGGGCCGTGGCGTCGTCGCCGTCGGCCGCAGTCGTGCGGGGGAAGACCCCGTCGTCGAGACCGACCAGCGCGACCACGCGGTGCGGCACCGAGCGCATCGGCACCATGGTGCAGACGGTGAGCGTGCCGGTCCGGAAGTTGGACCGGGTCGCCCGGCCAGCGGCCTGCTCGTCCAGCAGGGCGTGCACGTCGGAGAGCGCCAGGGTCGTGCCCGACGCCGTGCCCCCTGGGCCCGGGTCCGAGGCGCCACCGGCATACCTGCGCAGGAGGTCCAGCTCGCGCCGCAGCTGCGTCACCTGCCACGCCTCGGTGGGGGCGGTGTCGGCCAGCCCGAGCACGCCCTCCTCGAGGACATCCGCCCACCCGACCGCCTCGGACGCGACGCGCATCGCCCGCAGCGTCCGCCCGAGCCGCGCGACGAGCTCGGCCATCCGCCCCGCGAGGTCGAGGTCCCCGCTGTCCAGGTCGTCGAGACCGAGGGTGGTGCCGAGGTGGTCGACCTCCTCCCCGTCGACCGCGGCCCCGACCAGCACCCGCGCCAGCCCGGCCTGCCAGGTGTTCTGCGTCAGCCCGGGGAGGGCGTAGTCGGCGCGGTGCTCCTCGTCCAGCCCCCAGCGGACCCCGACCGAGCCCACCCAGTCGCCGAGGCGCTCGAGGTCGTCGTCGTCCAGCCCGAAGTGTCGGCGCACCGGCGCGCTGCGGGCGAGGTCGAGCACCTCGCCCGCGGTCAGCCGCCCACCGGCCAGCCCCACCAGACGCGCCGCCAGGGCGAGCAGGGGGTTGGCCCGCGTGGGGGCGCGGTCGGCGAGGCGCACCCGCAGCGAGTGCGCGGGGTGGGTCGCGGGCGACCCGTCACCCGGCCCCTCGCGGACCACCTCGCCGAGACCGAAGCCGGCGTGCACCAGGGGGGCGTAGGTGTCGATGTCGGGGCACATGACGAGGACGTCGCGCGGCTCGAGGGTGGGGTCGTGCTCGAGCAGGTCGGCGAGCACGTCGCGCAGCACGTCGACCTGCCGCGCCTGGCCGTGGCAGGCGTGGACCTGGAGGCTGCGGTCGTCCGCGCCGATGTGCCGGCCCGCGACCGCCTGGGGTGAGGGCACGTGGTCCCGGGCGAGGTCGGTCTGCAGCAGGTGCAGCAGTGCGCCCGACGGGGGTGGCGGGGAGGGTGCGGGCACCTCGGGAGCGGTGTGCGGCACCAGCGACAGCGTGCGCTGCAGCTCCCGCGCGTCGCGGCCCAGGCTCGCCAGCAGCGGGTGGTCCACGAGCAGCGCCGTCTCGTCCTCGTCGCGCGGCACCGGCCCTGCCGACACCTGCGGTGCCAGGGCCTGCCAGGCGGCGGGGGAGGCCTGCGGCAGCCAGAGGTGGACGTCGCGGTGCTCGGCGAGCGCGGCGAGCACCTCGACCTCGCTGCGCGCGATCCGGGTATGCCCGAACAACGAGAGTCGGCCCGGCAGCTCCAGCCCCGGGAGGCTCGGTGCGTGCTCGCCCGAGCGCAGCGCGGCGACCACCCGCTGCTGCCGCACGTCCGGCGGCTCGGCGTCCACCAGCTCCAGCACGCGGCGCCACAGCGGCGGCTGCCAGCCGAGGTCGTCCTCGACCTGGCCGCCGAGGCCGTCGCCGGAGCCGCCCTCGCGCCAGTCGGTGATCATCGCGGGGCGGGAGGCGGCATACCCCGCGAGGAGACCGGCCAGCCGCCGGGCGACGGCATACCTCCGACCGCGCCGCAGCGCTGCCCGCTCGGCGTCCACGCCCTCGCCCCGCCCGAGGTGACGGGCGAGGGTGTCGGCCCACGGCTCGCCCAGGCTCGTGTCGATCGCCTCCAGCACCGGCCACACCAGCCGGTCCGGGTGCCAGGGGTCGTCCCGCTCGATCCCGAGCACCATCGACACCAGCGAGTGCGGGTTGAGGAAGCGGATGCCCGCGCACACCCCGTCGTGTCCCGCCGTGCCGGCGCCGAGGGTGTGCGACAGCCGCTGCGCCAACCACCGCTCGACCCCCTTGGCGGGGACGGCGACGACCTCCTCGGCGAACGGGTCGGGCAGCGGCTCGGCCAGCAGCGCGGCCAGCCCCTCGGCCAGGGCCGCGGTGCTCACGTCCCGATGCACGACCAACGTCACGTCGCCGACCCTATCCGCGCCCACCGACGGGCCTGGGCGTCGATCGGCCCAGTGACCCGCCGGGCAGACTCTTGTCAGCGAGGGCACGTGACTCCTAGGCTGTGCGTATGGCGAGGCGCGTTGCATGATGGGCAACACCTACCCCTCGGTGGTGCTCGAGCGGCTGCTGCGGGGGGCGCGGCTGGAGATCCTCCCCACGGCCTCGGTGGCGGACCAGGTGCACGGTCACGTGGAGCCCGGCCGCAGCCTAAGCGTCACGGCCTCCCCGGCCAAGGGGCTCGAGGCCACGCTGCAGCTCGCCGAGCAGCTGGCGGGCGCCTACCACGTGATCCCGCACCTCGCCGCGCGCATGGTCGAGCGGGCCGCGCTGCCCGACCTCGTCGCCCGGCTGACCGAGGCCGGTATCACCGAGATCTTCGTGCCGGGTGGGGATGCGGAGCCGACCGACCAGACCTTCACCAGCGCGCTCGACCTGCTCATCGAGCTGGACTCCCTGGGGTCGCCGTTCACCGGGGTCGGGATCACCGGCTACCCCGAGTCCCACCCCGGGATCGACGACGACGTCATCGTGCAGTCGATGTGGGACAAGCGTCGGTATGCCACCGCGGTGGTCTCCAACATGACCTTCGACGACGACAGGGTCGGTCAGTGGCTGGAGCGGGTGCGCCGGCGGGGGGTCGAGCTGCCGGTGTGGGTCGGGGTCCCCGGGCCGGTCGACCCCGCGAGGTTGCTGCGCATGGCCAGCACCATCGGGGTCGGCGACTCGATGCGCTTCCTGCGCAAGCAGCGCAGCGTCTTCACCCGCATGGTGATGCCCGGCTTCTCCACCACCCGGTTCGCCCACCGGATGGCGGTGCTGGGGACGGCGGACCGGCTCGGCATCGCCGGGCTGCACCTCTACACCTTCAACCAGGTCGCGCAGACCGAGGCGTGGCGCCGGACCCAGCTGTCGAAGGTGGCCGAGCTGCGTGACCCCGCCGCGGGGCCGTGACCCGGTGGCGAGGAGCGATCCGGCTGCACCGACGCTCCGCGCGGGAACGGTCGTGAGAGGGTGGCGTAGGGAGGCTGCGACGCGCCGGGGGATCTCGCACCGGCACGGCGTCGCGTATGGCGCGTAGAGTTGCGGCATGCGCAACGATGACGAGACCACTGGTGCCTTGGTCCAGTCCGTGGACCGGGCGCTGACCATCCTGGAGATCCTGGCGCGGACCGGTGAGGCCGGTGTGGGCGAGGTGGCGACGGAGCTCGGGGTGCACAAGTCGACGGCGAGCAGGCTGGTGGCGACGCTGGCCGCGCACGACCTGGTCGAGCTCGCCGGCGAGCGGGGCCGCGCGACCCTGGGCGTCGGTGTCCTGCGCCTGGCCGGCGCCACCACGGCGCGGCTGGACCTCGTGCAGGAGGCTCGCCCGATCTGTCAGGAACTGGCCGCGGAGACCAACGAGACGGTCAACATCGCCGTGCTCGGGGGTCACTCCGCGCTCTACATCGACCAGGTCATCGGACCCTCGACGATCACGTCCTACAACTGGGTGGGGCAGCACATCCCGCTGCACGCGACGAGCAACGGGCGGGTGCTGCTGAGCGAGCTGCCCCGCGGCGAGCGGCACGACGCGTGGGGCGACCTCACCAGCTACACCGAGCGCACGGTCACCGACCAGGCACAGCTGGACGAGCTGGCCGACCGGGCGCGGGACCAGGGGTATGCCGTCGTCCGGGACGAGCTCGACGTGGGGCTGACGGCGATGGCGGCCCCGGTCCGTGACGCGCACGGGCAGATCTGCGCCTCGATGAGCCTGTCCGGTCCGACCTTCCGCATGGACGAGGCGCAGGTGGAGCAGCTGCTCCCCGCGCTGCTGCGGGCCGCGGCTCAGGTGTCGGTCCGGCTCGGCTGGCACCAGGCCGCGGCGACCGCCGGCTCCTGAGCTCGACCGCCTTGCGTCACGGCCGCGCTGGGTCGCGGCCGTCGCCTCGTCACGATCGCCGCCTGCCAGCACGCGACCCGGGCCCGACCGCAGCGGCGGTCGGGGCCCGGTCAGCCCGATCACTCAGGTCAGAGGAAGGCCTGACCCTCCTCCTTGAGCACCTCACGCGTGTTGGGGTTCACCGAGGGCCGGAAGGGCACCTCGACGACCGTGGCACCGACCGGCTGGCCGGGGGTCTCGGCATACTGGTCCGGCAGCCACACCCGAAGCTCGGTGCCGACCCCGCTCAGGCCGAACGGCACGTAGCCGAGCGCGATGTTGGTGTCGAGCTCGGGGGAGAACCACGGCGAGGTGAGGTAGCCGACCGGGTCGTCGGACTCGACCGTGCTCACCAGCCAGAAGTCCGGGGCGTAGTCGGTGATGGGCTTGCCGCCCAGCCGCAGGCCGACGAGCATCTGGCTGAACGGCGGGTTGCCCGCCTCCAGCTGCTCGCGCTGCGCCTCCAGCGCTGCCTTGCCGATGTAGTCCTCCTCCTTCATCCGCGGCACCTGGTAGGCCAGGTTGGTCTGCAGCGGTGAGGTCTCGGCGTCCAGGTCCTGACCCCAGGACAGGATGCCGGCCTGGACCCGCCGGGGGTGGGCCGGCGCGATGACCCGCAGGTTGTGCGCCTCACCCGCGGCGAGGATGGCGTACCACATCTGCTCGGCGTGCAGCGTGGCGTCGTAGAGGTAGATCTCGTAGCCCTTCTCCCCGGTGAACCCGGTCTGGGACACGATGACCGGCAGTCCCGCCACCTCGGCCGCGGCCAGCCCGTAGTTGGGGATGTCGGAGACCATCGGGCCGATGAGGTCGCGCATGAGCGCCTCGGACTTCGGTCCCTGGATCTGCACCGGGCACACGTCGATCTCCTGGATCGCCACGTCATACCCCTTGCCGACGTTGACCCCCTGCAGCCAGAGCATGAGGTCGGAGTCGGACAGGCTGAACCAGAACTCGTCCTCGCTGATCCGCAGCAGCACCGGGTCGTTGAGCACGCCGCCGGCCTCGTTGCACAGGATGACGTAGCGGGCGTGCATCGGGCTGATCTTCTTGGCCTGCCGGGTGATGACGTAGTTGACGAAGGCCTCGGCGTCCGGGCCCTTGACCTGGATCTGCCGCTCGACGGCGACGTTCCACAGCGTCACGTCGTGGACGACCGACTGGTGCTCGGTCAGCGCGGCGCCGTCGTCCCTGCTCACGTAGCCCCGCGGGTGGTAGGTGCGGTTGTAGACCTCGGCGCGCCAGGCGCCGGACTCGACCGACAGGTGCCAGTAGGGCGACTTGCGGATGCGGGTGGAGATGAGCATCTCCACCGGCGTGGGTCCGGACTGGCGCAGGTTAACCGGGACGGTGCGCCCCTGGTCGACCGTCGGGTAGTTGTGGTTGAGAGCGTCCGGACCGTCCGGCTGCTCGGGTACGGGTGTGTCGCTCTGGGTGGTTGCGATGCTCGGGGTTGCCGCCATGGGCCGCCCTCCTGTCATGCGGGGTCGATCCCGCAGGGTCGACCGGTCGGTGGGCTGTTTTCCAGCGTGCTCGGGACGCTACACCTGACGTTTCTTCCTATGCAATGGTATGCGCGATACGCAACTCGACGTGTCGCTCCGGCGCGGATCCTGATGCCGCTCAGGGCTGTCCGCCGGTCGGCCAGCCTGGGTCGCGACCGAGCCGGGCCAGGAGGCGGTCCGTCGGCGGGGCGTCGTCCGGGACCGAGACCGCGGGGGCGCAGATGCCCTCGCTGTAGAGCGCCGCCCCCCAGCCGTCGGCGGCGGCGGTCAGCGCCGCCGCCTCCTCCTCGTCGACCGACCACGGCTGGCCCGTGGCGCGGGCCACGTCCGACCCGTGGATGACGAGGTCCCAGCCGTAGAAGTCCGCCATCGTGGCGCCCAGGGTGGTCGGGCCGAAGTAGCCCGCGTACTCCCGCTCCGCCACCCCGTCCTGCCTCACGATGCTCACGGCCTGCTCCGCGTGCTGCGCCCAGGCCTGCGCGGGGTCCCCGAGGTCGGGGGCGGCCCCGAGGTCGAAGCCCTGCTGCCCGAGGAAGTCGCGCTGGGTCTGCACGACGTGGGCGACGACGTCCCGCGCGGTCCACCCCTCGCAGGGCGACGGGGCGTCCCAGCGGCCCTGTGCACCGCTGACGATCTGCGTGAACTGCTCGGTGCGCTCGATGAATCTCTGTGCTGTCTGGTCCATGCCCCCACGATGGCGGCACCGCCGGTGCCCTCTCTTGTCATAATCCGACACATGCCAGCCGACCAGGGTCGCGTGCGTCTGACCGACCCGGTGGACCGGGCGCACCTGACGGGGGTCAGCCGACCCTCGCCACCGATCCACCGCTACCCGCCCTCGCCCCACCTGCGCGACCTGGTGGAGCGCTACTGGATCCCGGTGTGGTCGCTGGCCGAGCCCTCGACGCAGAGCACGCTGCAGCACCCGGTCTGCCTCGTCGTGGTGAGCAACACGTATGCCCGGTTCTACGGCGTCGTCCGCGGCCGGTCATCGGTGACGCTCGAGGGGGAGGGGTGGGCGGTCGGGACGATGCTGACCCCGGCCGCCGGACGGCTGATCCTGGGCCGCTCGGTCGCGACGGTCACCGACGCGCACCTCGACCTGGGGCAGCTGCCGAGCCCTGACGCGCACGCGCTCGTGACGCAGATCCGCGGCGCGATGGCGGACGATCCCGCCTCGCCGCGAGCGCACGCCGAGGCGGTGGCGGCGACCGAGCGGTGGCTGACGGCATACCTGCCGGTCGACGACGCGGGTCTCCTCGTCAACGACCTCGTGGCCTGGGTGCGGGACCACCCCGAGGTGACCCGGGTCGACGAGCTCGCACGGCGCGCGGGGCTGGGGGAGCGAGCGCTGCAGCGGCTCGTCGAGCAACGCGTCGGCCTCAGCCCCAAGTGGCTGATCCAGCGGCGGCGGCTCCACGACGCGGTTGCCGCGCTCAAGGCCGGGACCGGGCCCCGGTCGGGGCCAGGGTCGCTCGCGGACCTGGCGGCCCGGCTCGGGTATGCCGACCAGGCCCACTTCACGCATGACTTCCGGGCGGTGACGGGCTTCACTCCGGGAGAGTTCGGGAGGGACCAACCGGTGCGCTGAGCAGGGACTGTCGGTCGCCCGTGCCAGTCTGTCGCAGACCTGGACGCGCAGGCACCGAGGGGGAGAGGATCAGACATGAGCACGGGACACGGCCGACAGCGTGCTGGTGGGCACGACCAAGGGGGCTTTCGTCCTCGAGCCCAGGAGCGAGGCGGAGGGGTCGTGGTCCGTGCGGGGACCGTTCTGCGACGGCTGGCCGATCAACCACGTGGTCGGCGATCCGGCCACCGGGACCATCTGGGCCGGGGGTGGTGGCGCCTGGAGCGGTGCAGGCATCTGGCGGTCGACCGACGGCGGTGACACCTGGACCCTGGCCAAGCTCACGACGGGCGAGCTGGACGCGTGGGCGGCGCCGTGCTCTCCCTGCTGTCCCGCCTGCCCTGACACCCGCTGAGGGGCGGGCGTGTCCGTGGCCGCGCCTATTCTCGTCCCATGGATGCCTCCGCGGTGCTGCGCCGGCTGGTGGAGACGATCGACGACCGGGCGTGGGATGACCTGCCCGGCCTCCTCGCGCCCGACTTCACCAGCACGCTCGTGCACACCCGCGAGCGCTTCGACCGGGACGGTTGGGTGCGCCTCAACGCCGACTACCCGGGCTTCGGTCGGGCGACGCTCGCCCAGATCGTCGGTGACGGTGACCGGGCTGCGGCGCGTGCCCACGTGACGGGGATGGTCGACGGCATCGAGGCGCACTTCGAGGTCGCGATGTTCGCCACCACCCGCGACGGACTCGTCACCGAGATGGTCGAGGTGTGGGCGGACTGCGACGCCGACCCGCCAGCGGGGACCCGGCCAGCCCTCTGAGGTCGGGCCGCGGCGACGGTGTACGGGCAGGCGCGCGGTCAGGCGCCGAACGGGTCGACCAGTCGCGCGCCAGTCAGGGCGACGTCCCGTCCTGAGTCGGCGACCCTCTGCAAGTCCTCGTCCTGGCCGACGTCCGGTATCGAGGCGACCGTTGCCCTGAAGCCGGCCCCACCCAGGACGGCCTCACGCAGGATCACGCGGTGCTCGGCCTCGGCCGAGCGTCCTCGGGCAGCGGCGCGCTTCTGCAGCGCTGCCACGACCTCGTCCTCGATGTTGCGCACGATCAGCTGAACCATGTGTGCTTCCCGATAGCGATGGCAGCAGCGTGTCGCCTCCGAAGATGGGCCGCGGTCGGTCCGCGCGGAGCCTTGACACTCCTCCCGCGACCGATGAGACTGATTGCACGATACGCGCAGCGTTGCATATTACGCACCAAGAAGGGCGACCATGACCTCCTCCCTCCCCGACCGCTGCGACGTGCTGGTCATCGGTGCCGGCATCGTCGGCAACTCCCTGGTCCACCACCTCGCCGAGCTGGGCTGGACCGACATCGTCCAGATCGACAAGGGACCGCTGCCCAACCCGGGCGGCTCGACCGGCCACGCGTCCAACTTCATCTTCCCGGTGGATCACAGCCGGGAGATCACCGACCTGACCCTCGACTCGATGCGGCAGTACGAGGAGATGGGGGTGCTCACCACCTCCGGCGGCATCGAGGTCGCCCGCACCGAGGAGCGGATGGAGGAGCTGCGCCGGCGGATGAGCTCGGCGCGGGCGTGGGGGATCGAGTCGCGTCTCGTCACCCCCGAGGAGATCGCCGAGATGGTGCCCTTCCTCGACCCCTCCGTCGTGATCGGCGGCTTCTACACCCCGAGCGTCGGCGTCGTCGACTCGCTGCGCGCGGGCACGATCATGCGGGAGAGGGCGCAGGCCAAGGGCGTGCTCACCACCGTCCCCAACGTGGAGGTCACGGGGATGACCGTCACCGAGGGCCGGATCAGCGCCGTCCAGACCGACAAGGGCGACATCGAGGCGCCCGTGGTCGTCATCGCCTGCGGGGTCTGGAGCCCCCGGCTGGCCCGGATGGCCGGGGCGCACATCCCGCTCACCCCGGCGGTGCACCAGATGATCTCCGTCGGCCCCTGCGAGCCGCTGGCCGACAAGCCCGGCGAGATCAGCTTCCCGATCATCCGCGACATGGACACCTTCTGCTACGAGCGCCAGCACGGCTCGGACATGGAGGTCGGGTCCTACGCCCACCGCGCGATCCTGCACGAGCCGGACGAGATCCCCTCCATCGCCCAGGCCAAGCTGTCCCCGACCGAGATGCCCTTCACCGAGGATGACTTCGACCCCCAGCTCGAGCAGGCGCTCGAGCTCATGCCCGAGCTGCTCGGCGACGAGCGCGCCGAGATCCGCTACGCCATCAACGGGCTGCTCTCGCTCACCCCCGACGGCGCCCCCGTCCTCGGTGAGACGCCCGAGGTCAAGGGTCTGTGGAGCTGCGCCGCGGTCTGGATCAAGGAGGGTCCGGGCGTGGGCCGCGCGGTCGCCGAGTGGATGACCCACGGCATACCCGAGATCGACCTGGGGCACAGCGACATCGCGCGCTTCTACCCCCACCAGCGCACCCGTGCGCACATCCGCGCCCGCACCTCCGAGGCGTTCAACAAGACCTACGGCATCGTCCACCCCGGCGAGCAGTGGGCCAGCTCGCGCCCGGTCCGGAAGTCGCCGATGCACGAGAGCCAGAAGGCGCTCGGCGCGGAGTTCTTCGAGGCCGTCGGCTGGGAGCGTCCGCAGTGGTATGCCTCTAACGAGCCGCTGCTGGAGGAGTTCGGCGACGCCGTCATGCCGCGCGAGCACGAGTGGGACGCCCGCTGGTGGTCCCCGATCATCAACGCCGAGCACCTGGCCCTGCGGGCCCGCGGAGGGATCGTCGACCTCAGCGCCTTCGCGATGTTCGACATCGTCGGGCCCGCCGCGCTGGACGCGGTGCAGCGGATCATCGTCGCCCAGGCCGACGTCGCGATCGGGCGGGTGATCTACACCCCTGTCCTCGACGAGCAGGGCGGCTTCCGCTCCGACCTCACCGTCATGCGGCTCGCGCACGACCGCTTCCGCGTCGTCACCGGCGGCGCGCACGGCATGGTCGACGCCAAGTGGTTCGCCGACCACCTCCCCGAGGGTGCTTCGCTGGTGGACCTGACCTCGGCATACACGACGATCGGGCTCTGGGGCCCGCGCGCCGGCGACGTCCTCGGGGCGCTCACCGACGACGACCTCTCGCCCGAGACGTTCAGGTTCGGCACCTGCCGGCTCATCGAGGTCGGCGAGCTGTCGGTCCTCGCCTCGCGGATCTCCTACGTCGGCGAGTTCGGCTGGGAGCTGTATGCCCCGATCGAGACCGGTGCGGCCCTGTGGGACCGGTTGATCGAGGCCGGCCGCGAGCACGGCGTCGTGCCTGTCGGCATCGGGGTCTACACCGCGACCGGGCGCATCGAGAAGGGCTACCGCGCCTACGGCGCCGAGCTCGACTCGGAGCGGACCCTCGCCGAGACCGGCATGCAGCGGCCGAAGATCAAGGACGCCGACTTCATCGGCAAGCAGGCGGTCCTCGCGCAGGCCGACGAGGAGCCGCGAGCCGTGCTCTGCGCGCTGACCGTCGACGACCACACCTCCGCGAGCGGGGTGAAGCGCTACATGCTCGGCGGCGAGCCGATCCTCACCCGCGAGGGCGAGCCGCTCACCGACGGCCACGGGCACCACCCCTACGTCACCTCCGCGGCCTCCGCGCCGAGCCTCGGCAAGCACGTCCTCATGGCCTTCCTGCCGCCGGCGCAGGCGAGCGTCGGGACCGAGCTGGCGGTCTCCTACATGGAGGAGCTCTACCCGGTCACCGTGGCGAGCGTCGATGCGACACCGTTGGTGGACCCCGACAATTTGCGGGTCAAGGGCCGGTATGCCGAGCTCGGGCAGGAGGACCCTCCCGCCGACCCCGACGGCGCCGACCGCACCCACGCGGCGGCCGAGCCGGCGGGGGTGGCGTGATGACCGACGTCCTGGTCTGCGTCAAGCGGGTGCCGGACACCTCCGGCGAGGTGGTGCTCACCGCGGACGGCGGCGGTGTCGACGGCCGGTATGCCGGGTGGACGATGAGCGCGCACGAGGAGTGCGCGGTCGAGCTCGGCGTGCAGGTCGCCGGGGAGACCGGCGGCTCGGTCACGGTGCTGACGCTCGGTGACGAGGACAGCGTCGAGCAGCTGCGCGCCGCGCTGGCCGTCGGGGCGCACGAGGCGGTGCGCATCGACGCGGTCGCCGACGACTACGGCCCGGCCGACGTCGCCACCGCCATCGCCGACGTGGTCCGCGCCCGGGAGGCCGACGGGTCCGGCTTCGGCCTCGTCCTCGTCGGCAACGATGCCGCCGACACCGGCGACCACCAGGTCGGGATCCGGTTGGCGCACCTGCTCGACCGGCCGGTGGTGGCCGGGGCGCAGGAGGTGACGCTCGCCGGTGAGCGGCTGGAGGTGCGCTCCAGCGTGTCCGGCCCGACCGAGGTCTACGACGTGCCGCTGCCGGCTGTGCTCACCGTCTGGGAGGGCGGCGTCGAGCCGCGCTACCCCAACATCAGCGGACGGATGAAGGCCAAGAAGGCGCAGGTCGAGGTGGTCCAGCCAGGGTCGGCGCCGCAGGGGTCGGGCCGGCTGGGCCTGCGGGTGCTGCCACCACCGGAGAGCAATGTCGAGGTGCTCGGCGAGGGGGCGGCCGCCGCGCCGCGCCTGGTCGCCGTGCTGCGGGAGATCGGGGTCGTGCGATGAGCGTGCTGGTGGTCGTGGAGCCGGACGAGGCGGGCGAGGGCCTGTCGGTCGTGTCCCGGGAGACGTTGACCTTCGCCCGGCAGCTGCCCGGCGGAGATCGTCTCGACGCGGTCCTGGTGGGTGCGGTCGGGGATCCCGACGATGCCGCGCTCGCCCACTGCCGCGAGCACGGTGTCGGCACCGTCCACGTCAGCGACGACGACCGGATGGAGCGGTTTGCCGCCCGCGCCTGGTCCCGCGTCGTCGACGCCGCGGCCGGGGCGGCCGGCGCGGCCTACCTGCTCGCCGGCGGGACCCCGCGCGGCAACGAGGTGCTGGCCCACGTCGCCGCCGCCCGCGGCGTGCCGATGCCGTGCAACCTCGTCGCGGTCGTGCAGCCCGAGCCGCTGGAGGTGGAGCGCCAGGTCGTCGGTGGTGCGGTGCTGGAGCGCGTCGCCCTGGGCGCCGACGGCGGACTCGCGGTGGCCTCGGTGGCCGGGCACGCGGTGGCCCCGGAGCCCGCGGCGACGCCGGGCGAGGCGCGCGTGGAGCGGGTCGCGGCCGAGCTCACCGAGGCCGACCTGGCGGCCCAGGTGGTGCGGGTCGAGGAGCGTGAGGGTGGCGACACCTCGGCGCTGACCGGCGCCGACGTCGTCGTGGGAGCCGGCCGCGGCGTGGGAGGGGCCGACCAGTTCTCCGACGTCGAGGCGCTCGCGACCCGGCTCGGTGGCGCGGTCGGGGTCTCGCGGGTCGTCACCAGCCTCGGCTGGCGGCCGCACCACGAGCAGGTCGGGCAGACGGGCAGCCGGATCTCGCCCGACCTCTACCTCGCCTGCGGCATCAGCGGCGCCATCCAGCACTGGGCCGGCTGCAGCTCGTCCAAGACCATTATCGCGGTCAACACCGACGCCGAGGCGCCCATGGTCACCAAGGCCCGGTATGCCGTCGTCGGGGACATGCACGAGGTGCTGCCCGCGGTGCTGGAGGAGCTGGGCTGAGGATGCCCGTCACGCCGGGCCTCAGCCCGGTGTGAGCAGGCCGGCCGAGCGCAGCCATCGCTCGCCCTCCTCGAGGAAGCCGAGCCGGTGCAGCCAGACACCGGTGCAGACGCGCTCGACGAAGGCCCACGCCTCGACCCGGTCCGCGTCGAGCCCCAGCCGCGCGGCGACGCGGGCGACCTGCGCCCGGTGCCAGGAGCGCACGGCGCTCGGGGGCTCGCTGCGCGCCAGGGACTCCAGCTCGGCCATGAGGTCGCGCAGCGCCACGCCGGCGTCGTACTCCCGCTCGCACAGGAAGCCGTCCGGGTCGATGAAGGCATACCCCGACCCCGGCCGCTGCAGCACGTTGAGGCTGTGCGCGTCGCCGTGGACCACCACCCGGTCCGTCAGCGGGGCGGCGACCAGCTCGCGGGCCAGGCGGCCGCGTGGGCGCAGGCGCGGGTATGCGCCCGCACCCACCCGGCGTCGGCGACCTCGGTCTCGACGATCGCGAGCAGCTGGCTGGCCTTCTCGCCGAGCTGCTCGTCCTGGGCGACCGCGAGCGGCAGCTCCCACGCGGGCTCCAGCAGGTCGACGAGCACCTCCACCTGCGCGACGCCGTCCGGGACGGTCCTCGCCAGCGAGGGACCGAGCCGCTCCAGGAGCGCCGACCCGATGTCCTCGGCGTGGTCCAGCACCCGGCAGTAGCCGCGCCCGTCCGCGGCGGTCATCACCCGCACCTGCTGGGTCAGGTCGGTGCCCGCGTCGTCGAACTTCACCGCGGCGGGCGACCCGCCGCGACGCACCTCCAGCACGGGAAGACCCACGCCGTCCAGGTGCGCGCGCTCGATCGCCAGGTCCCACCGGTCCACGGTGCGGGCCAGGACGTCGGGGAAGGAGGCGAGGATCGGTGCCGCCCAGTCCTGGTCCGCCCAGGGCCGGGCGCGGGCGAGCGCCACCACCTCCGCCTGATCCACGAGGTCGATCGTGCCAGACGCCGGACCCTAGACTCCCGGGTGTGCCCACCCCCGCTCCTCCCGCTGGACCGAGCCCGCGCGCACGGCTGCGCACGGTCCTCGCGCTGCTCCTGACCAGCGCGCTGATGCTCGCCGCGGCGCCCTCGCTCGCGCTGACCGGCGACGAGGACGATCTCGGTGCCCGCGCGCTGCGGGGGGACGGGTGGAGCGAGCCCCGGGCGGAGTTCGACGACCTCACGCGCGACGCGCCGGTCTTCCCGACGACCCCGCCCATCAGCGCCGTCACGCGGATGTACCCCGCCTACTACGCCGACGGCTGCCACGTCGGGCGCAGCGGCACGACGATCCGGCCCGGGTGCGTCTACGGCGACCCGGACGGCGACGTCGAGGTTGCCGTCCTCGGATCCTCCAAGGTCGGGCAGTACTTCCCGGCGCTGGAGGAGATCGCGCTGCGCGAGGGCTGGCGGCTGCGGATGTATACCAAGCTCGCCTGCTCCTTCACCGACGAGCCGGAGCCCTCCTACCCCGAGTGCGACGCCTACAAGGCCGAGCTGCGGGAGCACCTGGAGGACGACCCGCCCGATCTCGTCATCACCGGGGGGATGCGCCAGGACGTCGCCGACGGCTACGTGCGCACCTGGACCTGGCTCCGGGGGCTGGGCGTCGACCAGGTGGTGTCGCTCTGGGACTCCCCGGGCCCTGGCGGCGGCAGCCCGCCGGCCTGCATCGCCCGGGCCGTCGAGGACGGCACGAGCCTGCGCTCGTGCGCCATGACGCTCGCCGACCGCCACAGCGGCAACCCCTCGATGCGGGAGGCCGCCGCACGCGTGCACGGGGCGGTCCACGTCGACCTGCGCGACTGGGTGTGCCCCACCTCCTACCTCACCCCGCGGTGCGCCGCAGTCGTCGGGCGCGCCCAGCTCTACGCCAGCGGCTCGCACCTGGCCCCGTCCTACACCGCCACCCTGACCGACCCGCTGCACCAGCGGCTGCACGAGGCCGGGGTCGCGGCATACCGTCCCGCGGTGGACCGCGTCGGCGGCGCGGACCGGTATGCGACCGCGGCCCTGCTCGCGCGGGACGCCGACCCGGGTGGTCGGGTCTTCCTCACGAGCGGTCGTGACTTCCCCGACGCGCTCGCCGCCGCGGCCAAGGCCGGGGCGCGCGAGGACGTCGTGCTCCTGACCGGCGGGGGAGGGCTGCCGGCGGCGACGCGTGAGGCCCTGGCCCGCCTGCGGCCCTCGCAGGTGGTCGTCGTCGGGGGCGAGGAGGCCGTGCCGCGGGCCGCGCTGGAGGAGGTCGCGCGGCTGGCGCCGGTGGAGCGCGTCGCGGGGCGCAGCCGCTACGAGACCGCGGCTGCCCTCGCACAGCTGGAGCCGGCCGGGCGGGGTGGTGTGGCCTACGTCGCGACCGGGGCCGACTTCCCCGACGCGCTGGCCGCCGCGGCGCGGGCCGGCCGGGAGTCCGCGCCGATCCTGCTGGTGCGCCACGACGAGGTGCCGTCGGCGACGGCGCAGGCGCTGGACCGGCTGGAGCCCGGTCGCGTGATCGTCGTCGGTGGCGAGGCGGCCGTGTCCCGTGACGTGCTCGAGTCGCTGAAGCAGCTCGCCCCGGACGTGGAGCGGGTGGGTGGCGCGGACCGGTATGCCACCGCGGCCGTGCTCGCCGAGGGCGCCCAGGACGTCCTGCACGTCGGGTCCGGCGTGTCCTTCGCCGACGCGCTCGCCGCCGCGCCGGTCGCGGCGGCGGCCGACGGCGCCGTGCTCCTGACCAACCCGGAGCGGGTGCCGACGGCGACGCGTGAGGGGCTGGCCGAGCTCGCGCCGGAGCGGGTCGTGCTGACCGGTGGCGCCGCGGCCGTCACCGAGGACGTCCGGCGCACGTTGCTGCGGCTCGCGTCCTGAGGTCTGGCCCGAGGCCGGGCTCCCGGGCGTGGCTCAGAGGTCGGCGAGCAGGGCTGCGGGCTGCTCCACGCAGTCGGCGACGAAGCGCAGGAAGCCGCCCGCCGTGCCGCCGTCGCATACGCGGTGGTCGAAGGTGAAGGACAGCTGGGTCACCTTGCGGACCTTGACCTTGCCCCGGTGCGCCCACGGCTTGTCCACGATCCGGCCCACGCCGAGCATCGCGGCCTCGGGGTGGTTGATGATCGGCGTCGAGCCGTCCACCCCGAAGACGCCGTAGTTGTTGAGCGTGAACGTGCCTCCCGTCAGCTGCGCGGGGGACAGCTTGCCGTCCCGGGCGCGGACCGTCAGCTCACGCAGCGCGGCGGCCAGCTCGGTCGTCGTCAGGGCGTCGGCGCCGTGGACGACGGGCACCACCAGGCCGCGTGGGCTCTGCGCCGCGAAGCCCAGGTTGACCGCGCCGTGGTGGACGATCTCGCCGGCCTCGGTGTCGACCGAGGAGTTGAGGGCGGGGTAGGCCCGCAGCCCGGCCACGGTGATCCGGGCCAGCAGGGGGAGCACGCCGATGCCCGCGTCGGGGCGGGCCGCCTTCAGCGCGTCCTTGGCCTTCATGAGCCGGGTGGCGTCGACGTCCACCCAGGTCGTGGCGTCCGGGATCTCGCGGCGCGAGGTCGAGAGCCGCTCGACCATGAGGCGCTGCACCCCCTGGATCGGGATGCGCCGCTCCTCGCGACCGGGCACCCCTGCTGTCTGCTGTCCACCGCGACCCGACACCCCGTCGGTCAGGTCGTCCTGGCGACCGGACACCCCGTCGGTCCGCTCGAGGTATGCCGTGAGGTCGGCCTTGCGGATCACGCCGGTCGGTCCGGGCGGCACCTCGGCGATGTCGACGCCCCGATCCGCGGCCAGCCGGCGCACCAGCGGGGAGATGACGCGGACGGCGGCCGGGTGGTCCGGGCGGGCAGCAGGAGTGTCCGGTCGGGAGGTGGTGTCGCGGACGGACGGGGTGACCGGTCGGGTCGCCGCGGCGCGGCGGCGTCGGCCGCCGGTGCGGGCGCGGCGGGCCGGGCTCTCGCCCGCGCCGTAGCCGATGAGCGGCCGCTCGGGCTCGTCCTCGGGCAGCTCGGCCCCGGCACGCTCCTCCTCGCGGTACTGCTCACTGCCGGCTCCCTGCGGGCCGGCCTCGCCGTCGGCCCGCGAGCGGGCGCCCGCAGCAGTGTTGATGTCGGCACCAGCGCCGTCACCGGCGGCCACCTCAGCGCCGATGGTGATGAGCGGCTCGCCGACGGGCAGCACCTGCCCGGCCTCGGCGTGCACCTGGGCGACGGTGCCGGCATACGGGCAGGGCACCGACACCGCGGCCTTGGCGGTCTCGACCGTCACGACCTCCTGGTCAACGACGACCTCGTCACCAGCGCTGACGTGCCACTCGACGATCTCGGCCTCGGTGAGCCCCTCGCCCAGGTCGGGCAGCCGGAAGACCTGCGTCATGCCGACACCTCGTGCTCGTGCGGGGTATGCGTGTGGTCGGGCTCGTCGTCCCACTGCAGCCGGGCGATGGTGTCGAGGATGCGGTCGACCCCGGGCAGGTGGGTGTGCTCCAGCTTGGGCGGCGGGTAGGGGATGTCCAGCCCGCTGACCCGCAGCACCGGCGCGGCGAGGCTGTGGAAGCAGCGCTCCTGCACCCGGGCGGCGATCTCAGCGCCCATCCCGGCGAAGCCCTGCGCCTCGGCGAGCACGACGGCCCGCCCGGTCCGGCGCACCGAGGCCTCCACGGTGGCGTCGTCGAAGGGCACCAGCGTGCGCAGGTCGATCACCTCGACGTCCCAGTCCTCCTCGGCCGCGGCGACCTCGGCCGCCTTGAGCGCGGTCGCGAGCTGCGGGCCGTAGGTCACGAGCGTGACGTCGGACCCTTCACGGCGCACCGCGGCCTGTCCGATCGGCTCGGTGCTCGTGGGCAGCTCGAGGTCGGCCTTGGTGTAGTACTGGCTCTTCGGCTCCATGAAGACGACCGGGTCGTCGGAGGCGATGGACTCGCGCAGCAGCGAGTAGGCGTCGGCCGGCGTCGCGGGGGTGACGACGTGCAGCCCCGGGGTGTGGACGTAGTAGCCCTCGGAGGAGTCGCAGTGGTGCTCGACGCCGCCGATGCCCCCGGCATACGGGATCCGGATGACCAGCGGCATCGGCAGCGCGCCGCGGGTCCGGTTGCGCATCTTGGCGATGTGCGAGGTGACCTGCTCGAAGGCGGGGTAGCCGAAGGCGTCGAACTGCATCTCGACCACCGGCCGGAAGCCCTGCATGGCGAGCCCGACGGCGAAGCCGGCGATCCCGGCCTCGGCCAGCGGGGTGTCGACGCAGCGGTCCTCGCCGAAGTCCCGGGTGAGGCCGTCGGTGATGCGGAAGACGCCGCCGAGGGCGCCGACGTCCTCGCCCATGACGAGCACGTCCGGGTCCTCGGTCAGCGCGTCGCGCAGCGCGGCGTTGAGCGCCTTGGCGTAGGTGGTCGGGCTCATCTCGCGTCCTCCGTCTGGGTGCTCCCGTGCGCCGCCGTGGCGGTGCCCGCGAGCTCGGTGCGGACCATCTCGCGCTGCTCGCGCAGCTGCGGCGTGGGCTCGGCATACACGTGGTCGAAGAGCTCGAGCGGCTCCACGGTCGGCTCGGCGTTCATGCGGGTGCGCAGGTCGGCCGCGAGCTCCTCGGCCTCGGCGCGCACCTCCTCGATCCGGGCGTCGTCGAGGTGCCCCTGCTCGACGAGGTATGCCTGGAGCCGGACGATCGGGTCCTGCCCGGTCCACCCGTCGACCTCGTCCTTGGTGCGGTAGCGGGTCGCGTCGTCGGCGTTGGTGTGCGCCTCCATGCGGTAGGTGTGCGCCTCGACGAGGACCGGACCGTGGCCGGCGCGGGCGTGGGCATACGCCTCCCGCATGACGGCGAGCACCGCGGCCGGGTCGTTGCCGTCGACCTGCTCGCTGCGCACGCCGTAGCCGACGCCCTTGTAGGCCAGGGCGGGGGCCTTGGTCTGCTTGGCGAGCGGGACGGAGATGGCGTACTTGTTGTTCTGGACGAGGAAGACCGTCGGCGCCTCGAAGACGGCGGCGAAGTTGAGACCCTCGTGGAAGTCGCCCTCGCTGGTCGCGCCGTCCCCGATGAGGCACAGCGCGAGCGCGTCGGTGCCGCGGCGGGCCAGGCCGTGGGCGGCCCCGGCGGCGTGGACCGCCTGGGTGGCCAGCGGGGTGCACTGCGGGGCGGTGCGGGTGGCCTGCGGGTCGTAGCCGCAGTGCCAGTCACCGCGCAGCAGCGTCAGCACCTGGACCGGGTCGATGCCGTGGGTGACCAGCGCCATCGAGTCGCGGTAGGTAGGGAAGAGCCAGTCCTGCTCGCCGAGCGCCAGGATGGGCGCGACCTGGCAGGCGTCCTGGCCGCGGGAGCTGGGGTAGACCGCGAGCCGGCCCTGCTTGGTCAGCGCGGTCGCCTGGGCGTCGAAGCGGCGGCCGATGACCATCGCGCGCCAGACGGCGAGCAGGTCCTCGGCCTCCGGCATCGCGTAGCCGCGCTCGCGGGCCTGCTCGCTCGGCTCCACGGCGGTGCCGTCGGCGGCGATCAGCTGCACCGGCTCGGGGCAAGGCAGCAGGTGGGTGATGTCGCTCATCATCGAGTCCTCACGGCTAGACGTCTGACCGATATCGTCCCGCGCGCTCGCACAGGCGGACCACTCCTGCCGCAGATTGCGGACATCTGGCAGGATCGACGTATGCCTGAGGACCGATCGTCCGATCAGTCACCGGCCGCGGCGCCGCCTGCCGGACAGGTGGCGCCGGCGCTCGACGACACGGACCGCGCGATCGTCGCCGAGCTGCGCCGGGACGGACGGCTGTCGGTGCGCGCGCTCGCCGAGCGGGTCCACATCAGCCGGGCGACGGCATACTCACGCCTCCAGCGGCTGCATCGCGACCAGGTGATCACCGGATATGCCGCGCAGGTCGACCCGGACAAGCTCGGCCTGGCGACCGCGGCCTACGTGTCGGTCTCGATCGAGCAGGGGAGCTGGCGGGAGGTGCTCGACGCCCTCGAGGCGCTGCCGGGGGTGGAGCGGGTGGCGCTCGTGGGCGCGGAGTTCGACATGCTCGTGGAGGTGCGGGCACGCGACAACCACGAGCTGCGCGACGTCGTCCTCGGCCGGATCCAGGGGGTGCCGGGGGTCCGCGCCACCCGGACCTGGCTGATCTTCGAGGAGTGGGAGCGCTGAACGGCATGGAGTGGGAGCGCTGAGCGGCATGGTGTCGATCGTCCTGGTGGTGGCCCTCGCCGTCCTCGCTTTCAGCGTGCTGGCCGGGCGGCTCGCGGGCACCCCGGTCACGATGCCGATGCTCTTCACTACCGCCGGACTCCTGCTCGGCCCGACTGTGCTGGATGTCGTGCGGCTCGACGTGGAGGACGAGGTGGTGAGCGTCCTGGCGGAGGCGACGCTGGTCCTGGTGCTCTTCACCGACGCCTCCCGGCTCGATCTGCGGACCGTGGTCCGCGAGCACAGTCTGGCGCTGCGGCTGCTGCTGATCGGGCTGCCGGCGGCGGTGCTCATCGGCACCGGGGTGGGGTGGCTGCTGCTGCCCTCGATGCCCCTCATCGCGCTGGCCCTCCTCGCCGCCACGCTGGCACCCACCGACGCCGCGCTCGGCCAGTCCTTCGTGGAGAGCCCCTCGGTGCCCCAGCGCATCCGCCAGACGCTCAACGTCGAGAGCGGGCTCAACGACGGTTTGGTGGTCCCCTTCGTCGTGATCCTCATCGACGTCGCCCTGGCGCAGACCGACACCGCGGCGGGGTATGTCGTCCTGCTCGCGCAGATCGTCGGCCTGGGTGTGCTCGTCGGCGGGCTGACCGGCTGGCTGGGCGGGCGGCTCCTGGGCTGGGCGCACGAGCGGTCGTGGACGACCGCACCGTCACTGCGGCTCGGGGTGGTGGCGGTGGCCGGCTGCTCCTACGCAGCGGCCGAGCTGATGGGCGGCAACGGCTTCGTCTCCGCCTTCGTGGCCGGCGCGGTCCTCGGGGCGACGCCCCGCCCTGTGCTGGAGCACACCACCACCTTCGCGCAGTCCGAGGGCCAGCTGTTGACGTTGCTCACCTTCCTGCTCTTCGGTGGCGCGATCGCCAGTGACCTCGTCGCCGACCTCGACCCGGGCCACCTGATCTACGCGCTGGCCAGCCTGCTGGTCGTGCGGATGCTGGCGACGACGGTGGCGCTGCTGGGCAGCGGGGTGAGCGCGCCGACCGTGCTCTACGTCGGTTGGGCCGGGCCTCGGGGGCTGGCGTCGATCGTCTACGCCGTCCTCGTGGTGACGACGGCGGGCCTGCCCATGTCGGAGGAGATCTTCGTGATCGCCGGGTGGACCATCCTCCTCAGCGTCTACCTCCACGGGCTCAGCGCGGCCTGGATCAGCCGGCGCTACGGGGACCGGGTGAGCCAGGCGCCCAAGGACCGGCCGGAGCACCGGAGCATCAGCCTGCTGCCGCTGCGCCTGCAGCGGGCGGAGCACCGCTCCCGCTGAGACGTGCTCTCAGCGTGGCGCTCAGAGCGAGGCGGCGGCGAGCTTGACGCCGAAGCCGACGAAGACCGCGCCGACGAGCCCGGTCAGGCCGCCCGAGGTGCGGCGGTGCCGGCTGAAACCGCGGGCGAGCGCGGTGCCACCCACGATGAGCAGGCCGAGGTAGATCATGCTCAGCACCTGCATCGTCATCGCGAGCACGAGGAAGTCGAGCAGTGGCCGTGCCGAGTCCGGGCGGAGGAATTGCACGAAGAAGGCGACGAAGAACAGGATGGCCTTGGGGTTGAGCAGGCTCAGCACCAGCGCCGTGAGGAAGGAGCCGCCGCGCCGGGTTGGGGCCACCGTCTCCTCCGCCGTCGCGGGCTGCTGCTGGCCGAAGGCGGCGATGCCGGCCCGCACCAGGCGGAAGCCGATCCAGGCGAGGTAGGCCGCGCCGAGGTACTTCACGACGCTGAAGACCACGGGGTTGCCCTGCAGCAGCGAGGCGGCGCCGAGGAACGTGAGCCCCATGAGCACCGAGTCGCCCACGAAGACACCGGCCGCGGCCGACCAGCCTCGACCGATGCCACGACGAGCCGCCTCGGACAGCACGAACATCGAGTTCGGCCCGGGCAGCAGGACGATGAGCAGCGCGGCGACGAAGAACGTCCCGTAGTCAGGGATCCCCAGGAGCACAGGACCAGGGTAGGCGGGGGTGGCTCCACGGGGAAGTCTCTGTTCGGGCAGGTGGCCTAACCAGGAAGCGGCCCCACCCTGAGGTGCCGAGCCCGGGCCACGGACGCCAGACGCAGGTCCAGAGTGCCGAGCATCGACCCGGACTGCAGCGCGGTGTCCAGGGCGCAGCAGTCCGGCAGCTTCAGCCCTGTCGTCGAGCGCAGTGTCGCGAGCCGCAGCGGCTCGCCGTCGTCCCGGTCCGCGACCTGCACACCGATCGCGCGCAGGTCATCGAGCAGCTCCTGACCGCGACCCGTCGCCACGGCACCCGCCAGCACCTCGGTCACGGTCAGGGAATGCATGAGGAAGGGCTCGTGGGCGTGGTCCCGGAGAAAGGTGGAGGCGGCGGGGTGGTGCTGCTCGCTGGGCTCGAGATGGGCGATCACCAGGCTGGCGTCGAGCGTGATCATGCCGGCCAGTCGTCGCGCAGGTCGCTCAGGTAACCGTCGGCGAAGGCATCGGCGTACTTCCCCGCCGTGTCACCGATCGCCGCGAGCCGTCGCCCTGTCTCCTCGTCGTGGCCCTCGGCGAGGGTCAGGCCGCCTGCCGTCACCAGCCGGACGAGGAGTCGGGAGCGCGGCTCGTCGGGCCAGCGACGGGCGGCGAGGTCGAGCGCCCGCGCGACCTCGGGGGTCTCGGTGACCTGGTGTCGTGGGCGCGTCGTCGGCATGCGTAGAGTGTACCACTGTCCAATAAGTGGGTCACCTGCTGGCGAGGCTCGTAGGCCCAAGGCGCAGGCCCGGCGGCACGAGGAATAGACCGGCTCCTCGGACGTTGACCTGACCAGGCCCGATTCGGGCACCTCGACCCCCACACCTCACGGAGGAGATGGTCATGCGCGCAGCCAGCTACGACACCTACGGCGGCCCCGAGGTCCTCAGCGTCGGTGAGCTGCCCGACCCGCCGGTCGGCCCCGACACCGTCCTCGTGCGGGCCCGCGCGACCAGCGTCAACCCGGTCGACTGTAAAATCCGGCAGGGCCACCTGCAGGGTGCCTACCCGCACCACCTGCCGATCGTCCCCGGCTGGGACGTCGCCGGGGTGGTCGAGGCGGTCGGCCCCGCCGTCCGCACCGGGCTGCAGGTCGGCGACCGGGTCTGGGGCTACGTCCGCCGTGACGACGTCTCCCACGGCACGGCCGCCGAGCTCGTCCCCGCCCCGGAGCGCACGGTGTCGCGTATGCCGGAGGGCCTGTCCTTCGAGGAGGCCGCCGCGATGCCGCTGGCCGGACTCACGGCATACCAGGTGCTGACCGAGGCGCTGCAGGTCCAGGCCGGCGTCCGGGTGCTCGTGCACGCGGCCTCCGGTGGCGTCGGCCATCTCGCGGTGCAAATCGCGGCCGCGCTCGGCGCCGAGGTGATCGGCACCGCCTCGCCCGCGCACCACGACCTGGTCCGCGGTCTCGGCGCCGCCCAGGTCCTCGACCACCACGCCGGGCCGATCAGCGAGCAGCTCGCCGAGCCCGTCGACGCCGTCCTCGACCTCGTCGGTGGGGACGCGCTGGCGGATGCGCCCGCTCAGGTGAAGGACCCGAGCCGCGTGGCCTCCGTCATCGACGCCCAGACCGTGCTCGGCCTCGGCGGACGGTATGTCTTCGTCCGCCCCGAGCGGGAGCACCTGGAGGCGCTCGCCGAGCTCGTGGCGGCCGGCTCGCTGCGGGTCAACGTGGCGCGCACCTTCGACCTGGCTGACATCGCCGAGGCGCACCGTCTCTCCGAGCAGGGCAGCCCCGGCGGCAAGATCGTCGTGACGATCTGACCGGGAGGATGTCGGATGAGGAGCGCGACCAGCCTCGCGATCGCCGTGTCCGCGGTCGTGCTGGTTTCGTGCTCGCCCGATCCCGGAGCCGATCAGTTCGGATCGACACGGGGGTCGTCCTCAGGTTCCGCCGCCACCACTGAGGCCGATGCGACGACGACATCCCCCGCCGCTCCTCCGCCCGGCACCAACCTGGTACGGCTCGACATCATTGGTCAGCCAGGTTCCCCGCTGCTCGGTGTTAACGTCGGGCACGCACAGGTAGTCGCGCAGGTCGCCCGTCGTGACGGTGGGCAGATACGTGTCGAGCGCGGGGTGGACGGGGGTTTGGCGCTCCGTCTCCCGGCGTACTCAGGAGCGGCTGCGCCTCCGCGTGCCGCGCTGCAGCTGGCCTCCTCGGGGCCGCATGGCCCCCTGGACGTGGGGGTTCAGGACTTCGAGTTCGGCACCGATTTCCGCCTCGATGCCGAGTCCCAGGGCACCGAGGTGGATGGCGGCAACAACCTGATCCAGCGCGGTCTCGCCTCTGATCCGGGCCAGTTCAAGATCGACGTCGACGGGGGACGTGTGGGCTGCCGGGTGGCAGGGTCCGAGGGCGTGGTGGAGGCACGCATCTCCAGCTCTGTGCGACCCGACACGTGGTACCGAGCCCGATGCTCCCGGAACGGCGACGTCGTCGATGTCCGGATCGAGAGTCTGGAGAGCCTGAAAACCGCAGGAGCAGCCACCGCAACTGGCTCGATCGGAGACATCTCCTTCGACGCGGGCCTCCCGCTCTCCCTAGGCGGCAAGGTGCGCGCCGATGGAGAGCTCATCGCCTCGGCCACCGACCAGTTCAACGGTGTGGTGGCCGATCCGGTGCTGACTGTGAGGGCGGCTCCCTGAGAGGGGTTTGGCGGATTCCCATGTCGTTCTCGGACGGCGACCTCCTGCCCTCGATCATCAGTTGCGCACTGAGGCGCCGAACGCCCGGCGCGCGTCAGGGAAAGCTGATGTAGTCAGGTCGGCGAGGATGTCACCGGACTTGTTGCGTGAGAAGTAGAGCGCACCGCTCAGTCCCAGCGCTTCCATTCGGGGTCGAAGCTTGGTGAGGAAGTCCTCCACGTTCTGCTCGCCGTGCCCGGTGTCCTTGGCGAACTCACCCAGGATGATCGGCTGTCCGTCGTACCAGCTGCGGCTACGAAGCCAGTCAAGTTTGGGCTGGGCCATCTGCTCGAAGGTGGTGCGGCCACTGTGGTGGTCGAAGACGTAGGGGTCGAGCGCGATGACGTCCGGCCTATCGATCCTCGAGCCGACCGCGTCGATCTTCTCCCGGTCGTGATGGCCGTACCAGTAGAGGAACTTGACGTTCGGTGCCTTGGCCTTGACCCGCGCCTGGAACCGGTTGAAGGCACGCGCGTAGTCCAGGGGCGTTGTGGACGACGGGTACTTGCCCTGGTTGAGCTTGACCTCGAACTCGTGGTCGAGGGTGAACCAGACCTCGCCTCGCAGATTGCCGAGCTCCCTGGCCCAGTAGTCGATCCAGCCATCCGCCGCGCCCGACCCGATCTCCTTCATGGAGTACGGACCGTTGACCGGAGTCACTGTGATCACCGGGATCGTGCCACGGTCGATCCGCGCCTGCTCATAGGCGCGGTTGATCTTGCCGCCACCACGGCCCTGGGCCTGGTAGTAGGTGGAAGCCAGGTCCGGCCAGGCGCCGAAGCTTTCCCGAAACCGCTCGTCGGGCCGCTCCATCGGGCCACCGAGGTATCCGCCGAGGAGAGGCTCGTCGGTTGGAGGGGGCGACGGCGGAGTCGTTCCGCCCATCAACTCTCTGATGACCGCGTCCGGGATGCTGGCGCGGGTGCCCACGGCGTGGATGGTATCGAGAGCCTTGCGTCCCAGTGAGGTGTGGGTCGCCTTCGGGACCGAGGATGACCGCAGGAGCAGCAGGGGAGCATGTGCCTTGCCTGCTGCTGCCGCCGCCGAGAGCGCCTCGGAGTAGGACGTGCCGAGTGCGACGTAAGCGTGCGATGAGCTGGCAGGGAACTTGTCGGCGATCTTGGCGGCGGTCGCGTAGCGGTCGACGCCCGCGATCCGCGTCACCTTGCCCGTGGTGGCATAAGCAGACAGTTTCTTCGCCACGGCGGAGGAGACGACGCCGCTTCCTCCGAGGATGACGATCTCTTGTGGCCGCAGGTGCCGCAGAGCCGAGGCGGTGGCCGGGTGCAGGCGGTCCTTGGGCGTCAGGGCCATGGGGCTGCCCTGATAGCCGGCGAGTGCGGCTCCGGTCATGGCGTCGGCGTATCCGTGACCGCCGGCCAGGTACACGCGCCTGGTGCCGCGGTCGAACTTCTGGGCGAGCTCGGCGGCGGTGACGTAGCGGTTGAGGCCGGACACCCGCTGTACAGAGCCGGTGGAAGCGTATCCGCGCAAGTCGGTGAGGACGCCGTCAGAGACGACCCCATCACCTCCGACCACCACGATGCGCTGGGGAGAGAGCCGGGTGAGGGCCTCACGTGTGGCGGCGGGTACCGAACGGGTGTTGACGAGCAGGACGGGGGCGTTGATGCCGGCTGCCCGCGTGGCGGCGACCATCGCGTCGGGGTGGGCATCGACGCTGACGACGAAGGCGACTGGCTGGCCGGAGGGGAAGTTCTTGGCCGCTGCGGCGGCGACGGCGAACTCGTCGCTTCCGCTGATGCGCTCGACCTGGGGGGATGAGGACGTGGCCTCAGCGGCAGCCGTCGGCAAGGGGGACAAGGTGGCCAGGGACAGCAGGGCGATGCCGAGGCACGCCACGATGTAGCGAATCACGAAAGTTGCTCCGGGGGGACTGAGCTGGGCGGGGAGCGCTGAACATAGCAGTGTCCCTTTCGGCGCGGGCCTCGAAAGCCCGCTTGTTGGGCCAAAACTGACCGACGCTTTCCTACGCAGAAAGAAAAACGCAAGAAAGACCAACTCCTCGGATGAGCGCTCACTCGTTTAAGCGATAGCCGATCCCGCGCACCGAGGTGAGGACGTCAGGGGCGCCGGCGGAGCGCAACTTCCTCCGTATTCGGCTGGCATGCGTCTGCAGAGCACGTGTGCTGAACGTGTCTTGGCCCAACGCCCAGGCAAGTTCCTGGCTGCTGACGACCGAGCCCCGGCGCAGCGCCACGGTGAGCAGCAGGTCGAACTCCGACTTGGTGAGGGCGAGGGGGCTTTGCCCGACATAGACCGTGCGGCTGCCCGGGGACAGCGTGATGTTGCCGTCGACCTGAATCTCGTCCGGGAGATCGTCCGGGGGCGCCGCCTGGCGGGCCAACGAGCGTAGCCGGCCGCCCAGACGTCGGTTCGACACGGGCAGTGCCAAGACGTCGTTGGTACCTCGGTCGAGCAGGATGGTCTCGAGCTCTTCGGTGAGCTGTGCCAGGAGGATCAGCGTGGGGACGTTGGCGTCCGCCAGCCAGCGTTGGGCGTCGATGAGGAGCCGAGTCGGGGTCCCACCGTGCAGCACGGCTGCGCCAGGAGCATCTGTCGCGAGGCGGGTGCGGATGGCTCCGACCGGGGTGACCTCGCACGGGAGGCGGGACTCCTCGCACACGCGTATGGCGGTGGCGACCTCGTCTGGCGAGGCGCCGACCGGGATGATCCAGAAGCACGCAGCCAAGGGCTAACCCCCAGGTGATGTCCCGCTGCTCACGAACAGCATCTTTAGTTGACTGATTCTTTGCGCAATTCACAGAAAAGTCAAGGGTGTTTCTTCCGAGCCTTGCGACGGGCACCAGGTGCAGCTCGGTCGGCCGGTCCCCCCCCCGGCGGTCTCGGATCACTCAGATCTCGTCGAGCCAGTGCTGCTCGGGCAGCGCGTGCGACAGGAAGTGGCTCATCGCCTGGGTGTAGGCATACGCACCGGTCTGTCCGAAGACCACGACGTCACCGGGGCGGAGGTCGGTGGGGAGGTCGCCGGTCCCCACGCGGTCCAAGGACGTGCACAGCGGCCCGGCCAGCGTGGCGGTCGAGCGGTCGCCGGTCAGCACCCCCTGACCCGGTCGCACGGCGAGCGTCGGGAAGGACTGCCCGGTCAGCAGCGGCCGGAGCAGGTGGTTGATCCCGCCCTCCAGCATGACGAAGCGCTCACCGCGGGAGACCTTCGGCCGCACCACCCTCGCGGCGTAGACCCCCGTCGGGCCGGACAGCCATCGCCCCGGCTCCAGCAGCAGCTCACCGGTGAACCAGTCGTGCTCGGCCAGGATCCGACCCAGCCCGGCACCCAGGGCGCGGACGTCGAGCGTCGGCTCGGTGAGGGCATACCGGATGCCGAGCCCGCCGCCGATGTCGATCAGATCCAGCTCGCGACCCACCAGCTGCCGCAGCCGCTGCCCGATCCGCAGCGCGGTGCGGTGGTTGGCCAGCAACCTGCCCGCGTCCAGCTCGTTGCTCGCGGCGAAGACCTGCAGTCCCCTGATCTCGACACGGTCGTAGCGGGCCGCCTCCGTCACGAAGTCCTCCATCACCTCCTCGTCGACGCCGAAGGCGCTCGGGCCTCCACCGCCGATGATGGTCGCGACCTCCGACACACCCGCGGCAGGGTTGATGCGGACGTTGACGGGCAGCGGGTGGTCCCCGGTGTGCAGGTCGTGCAGCCGCGCCACGTCCTCGATCCCGTCCACCTGGATCCGGGCACCGGCAAACAGCGCCGCCTGCAGGTCGCGCTCGGTCTTGGCCGGTCCGGCGAAGACCATGCCCTGTCCCGTCGCGCCGGCCGCCAGCGCGGTCGAGACCTCGCCCGCACTCGCGCAGTCGAACCACGCGCCCTGCTCGGCGAACGTCTCCAGGAGGGGCAGCCCCGGGTTGGACTTCACGGCATACGCGAGCCGCACCCGGGCCGGGAGCGCGGCCCGCAGCCGGGTGAAGCGCTCCCGCGCCGCGGCCAGGTCGTAGGCGAAGAACGGCGTGCCGTGCCGGGTCGTGAGCTCGTCCAGCCTCGCCTCGTCGAAGGCGAACAGGTCGGTCGTCGCAGCGGTCAAGATCATGCCTTCCACCAGGGCGCCAGGCGCCGCAGTCCTTCCTCGAGATCCTCCACCGGCCCGCCGAGGCTCACCCGCAGGAAGCCCGAGCCCCGCGCGCCGAAGGCCGTGCCGGGGATCGTGGTCACGCCGCCCTCGTCGCGTAGTCGCAGCGCGAAGGCCTCGGTGCCGTCGGGGTCGATGCCCTCCGGGAGCGGGATCCAGAGGTAGATCCCCGCGCGCGCCGCATTTCTGAACCGAGCTTTCTGGGGCCCGTCGCCCAGAAACCGATGTCCCTTTTCGCTGGCGGCCAGTCGCTCGACCGCGTCCCAGCGCAGGCGGAGCTGCTCGCGCGCCGCGGGCAGCACCTCGTCCGCGGCCCCGAGCAGCGCGAGCGTCGCGCGCTGGGAGAGCCGCGACGGGGCCGTGGTCATTGCGTTGTGCACCAGTCGGGCGGGCGCGAGCACCTCGGGGTCGCCGGTGGCCCACCCGATCCGCAGCCCGGGCGCGCCGAAGGCCTTGCTCATCGACCCCAGCACCACGCCCGTGTCCGTGACGTCGCGCAGCGAGGCGGGTGGCCCGTCGACCCAGAGCTCGGCATACACCTCGTCGCTGACGAGCAGGACATCCCGCTCCGCGCACGCCTCGGCGACCCGCTCGAGCGCGTCGGCGGAGGCCAGCCCACCGGTCGGGTTGGCGGGGTGGTTGAGCACCACCAGGGAGGTATGCCCGTGCTCGCCCAGCACCGCGAGCAGCGCCTCGGCGTCGAGGTCGCCGTCCGGGCGGAGGGGGTAGCCGACGGGCGTCGCGCCGCACAGCCGGGCGAGGGTGGGGTAGACGACGAAGCCGGGGTCGGGCACGAGCACGGCCGATCCGGGTTCGGCATACGCCTGGAAGAGCGCGAAGAGCGCCGCCTGGCTGCCGGCGGTGACCATGACCCCGTCCAGACCGACCGTGTCCGCACCGCGGGCCTGGGCGTAGCCGGCGATCGCCGCCACCAGAGCCGGGTCGGAGGTGTTGGGCCCGTAGGACAGGTCGACCGAGCCCTCGTCCGGACGCACGGCCTGTCCGATCGGCAGCGGCCACCCGGGCTCGCCGAGCCCGAGGTTGATCGCGTCCGGCGGGGCTCCGAGCGCCATGCGTCGGATGGGTGACAGGCCCTGGCCCGCCACCCGCGAGGCCGTCCTCACCGCAGCGACTCCTCGAGCGCCGTGGCGGCGTCGGTCGCGGCGTCGCGGTACTTCACGATCACCGGGGCGTAGAGCGAGAGCCCGAGGACGTCGGCGTAGTCGCCGCGCGCCGGGCGGGAGCCGGGGACGACGACGGCGCGCTCGGGCACCTCGCCGCGCAGCTCGCGCTGCTCGACCAGGTCGTAGATCGTCGTCCCCGAGGTCAGCGTGACGCCCGGTGCCAGCACGGCACCGCGACGCACGACCACGCCCTCGTAGAGCCCGCACTGCGCCCCGACGAAGACGTCGTCCTCGACGACGACCGGGCGGGCACCGACCGGCTCCAGCACGCCACCCAGCTGCACGGCCGTGGAGAGGTGCACCCGCTCGCCGACCTGCGCGCACGACCCGACGAGCACGTGGCTGTCGACCATCGAGCCGGCGCCGACATACCCGCCGACGTTGACGTAGCTCGGCGGCATGACGACGACCCCGGGAGCGAGGTGCGCGCCGCGGCGGACGAAGGTGCCGCCCGGCACGAGGCGTATGCCGTCGCCCGCCGTGATCCGGCGCGCCGGCACGAGCGACTTGTCGACGCTGCCGCCCGGCCAGTCGAGCTCGACGGTCTCGCTGAGCCGGAAGGCGGCGAGGATGCCCCGCTTGACCCAGCCGTGCGCAGCCCAGGTGCCGTCCTGGGCGCGGCGGGCGGCCCGGATCGAGCCGTCCTCCAGCCCGGTGAGCAGCTCCTCCACGTGCTGCACTGTCGGGTCGATGTCGCTGCCCTCGGCGAAGACCTGGCGCAGCGAGGTGCCGTCGGTCGTGTCCTGCTGAGTCATGGACTCCATGGTGCCGACGGTGCTCACGACGCCAGCGCCGAGGTGTCGTGCGGCACGGCGACTCGCTCCGGCAGCCGTCCGATCGACGCCGACCCGCTGCGGCGGGAGGTCTGCAGGTCGGCGAGGGCGGTCTGGACCTGCGACCAGGTGTCCGGCTCGGCGGGGGAGAGCGGTAGTCGTACCTGTGCGGTGGCCAGGCCGAGGCACGCCAGCGCGGCCTTGACCGGCACCGGGTTGGTCTCGGCGAACATCGCTGCCATCGTCGGCGCCAGCAGCGCAGCGCTCTCGCGAGCGAGGGGCAGATCACCGGCCATCGCGGCGTGCACGAGGCGCCGGGTCTCGGTCGGCACCACGTTGGCGCACACCGAGACCAGCCCCTGCGCGCCGACGGCGATGCCGGCCAGCGCGAGGTCGTCGTCCCCGGCGAGCACTGCACGGCCCTGCGGCGCCTCCTGGCACATCCGGGCGACCTGGCGCAGGTCGCCCGAGCTCTCCTTAATCGCGACGACCTGGTCGATCTCCCAGATCGCCCGCAGCGCCTCGGGAGTGATGTTGCAGCCGGTGCGCCCGGGCACGTTGTAGGCGATGATCGGCAGCCCAGGCGCCGCGTCGGCGACGGCGCGGTAGTGCGCCACCAGGCCACTGACCTGGGGCTTGTTGTAGAACGGCGTGACGACGAGCAGGGCGTCGGCCCCGCCGGCCGCAGCTTGCCCGGCGAGCTCGCAGGTGCGCTCGGTGTCGTTGTGCCCGACCCCTACGACGACCGGGATGCGGCGGTCGTCGCGGCGGGCCAGCTCGACGGCCTGGCGCACCAGCGCGTGCCGCTCGACGTCGGTGATCGTGGCGGCCTCGCCGGTGGAGCCGAGGACGACCAACCAGTCGATCCCCCGCCCGTCGGCGATCACGTGCTCGACGAGGCGGCCGAAGGCGTCGTGGTCGACAGCGGGCTTCGCGAGCCGCCCACGGCGTCGTTCCCGGTCGTGAACGGCGTCGCCAGGGCGACGCCGAGACCGGTGAACGGTGCTGCGGTGAGGCTGCTGCTCATGCTGTCTCCTTCAGGTGGTCCTCGGCGAGGTCGTCGAGGGTGAACAGGCCCGGTCCGGGCCGGTCGGTGAGCCAGAGTGCGGCGGTGAGGGCGCCGGCGGCGAAGAGGTCGCGGTCGTGCGCGGTGTGCCGCAGCGTGATCGTCTCGGTGGGGGAGGCGAGGGTGACCTCGTGCTCGCCCACGACCTCCCCGAGTCGCAGGCTGGCGGTCTGGACGTCCGCTGCGCCGGCACCGGCCGCGTCGGCCAGCGCGTCGCGCAGGGAGAGCGCGGTCCCGCTGGGTGCGTCGACCTTGTGTCGGTGATGGGTCTCGGTGACGGCGAGGTCGACCGGTATGCCCGCAGCGCGGTGCGCGGCGGCATACCCGCCGAGCAGTCTGCTCACACGGCGGGCGAGGGCGACACCGAGGGAGAAGTTCGGTGCGACGAGCACGCGCACGCCCAGCTCGGTGTCGAGCAGCGCGGGGTCGAAGCCGGTCGCGCCGACCACGAGGTCGGTGCCGCTGCGCTGCGCCCACGCGAGGTGCGCGGAGACGGCCGTGCCGGTGCTGACGTCGATCGCGACGTCCACCGCCTCCCGCTCCTCGGGGTCGCTGCTCCCCACCGCCCAGACGACGTCGACGTCGTCCCGGGAATCGGCGAGCCGCCGGATCGCCGAGCCGAGGCGTCCGGTGCCGAAGAGTCCGATGCGGGTGGGCACCGGACGAGTATGTCGGCGCTCACGGAGGCCTCGCAAACGGCGTTTTCGCAGGTCAGGGCACCTTTCCTGTCAAGACGCCACTTCGCCGCAAGATGTCCTTCTGGGCTCCAGGCGCGCTCGCCGTCCTCCCGCCGCGCCGCGCAAAGTTGGTACGCCGCGCGGCCCTCAGAGAAGGGTCAGGGCTGCACGAGGCCGGTCTTGTAGGCCAGGGCGACGAGCTGGGCGCGCTCGGAGCTGCCGGTCTTCATGAGCAGCCGGGAGATGTGGGTCTTGATCGTCGCCTCGGAGACATAGAGCTGCCGGGCGAGGTCGGTGTTGGAGGGCGCGTCGCCCATGAGCTTCAGCACCTCGAGCTCGCGCGGGGAGAGCAGGTCGAGGTCCGGCAGCCCCTGGGCATCCCGCGGCGCCGTGTCGCGCAGGGTCTCGATGACCTTGCCCGCCACGCTCGGGTCGATCCAGGACTCACCCGCGGCGACCTGCCGGATCGCGTCGGGGAGCCGGCTGGGGGCGGCGTCCTTGAGCATGTAGCCCGACGCCCCGGCCCGCAGCGCGCCGTAGAGCGCGTCGTCGTGGTCGAAGGTCGTGAGCATGAGGACAGTCGTGACGGCCCCCTGCTCCGGACACTCCTGCACGATCCGGCGGGTGGCCTCGATGCCGTCCGTCCCCGGCATCCGGATGTCCATGACGACGACGTCGGGCGAGGTCTGCTCGGTCAGCGCGACCGCCTCGTCGCCGTCCGCGGCGAGACCGACCACCTCGATGTCGCCGTGCACGCCCAGCAGCATCTCCAGACCCTCGCGGACCTCCTGCTGGTCGTCGGCGATCACGACCGTGATGCTCACTCCCGCCCTGCCGTGCCGGGTGCCCGACGCTCGGCCGGGCCTCCGCTCGTGGGCGGCCGCACCGGCAGGACGGCGGTGTTGATGAACTCCTCGCCGGACCATCCCGCCTCGAAGCTCCCCCCGACGAGCCCCACCCGCTCGCGCAGGCCACGCAGCCCGGTGCCGCCGTTGGGCGTGGCGGGCCGCATCCCGTGGCTGGCGCGGGAGCGGACCTGCACCTGCAGCTCGGTGTCCTGCCAGGCGAGGTAGACGTCCACGAGCGCTCCGCGCCCGGCGTGCTTGAGCGCGTTGGTCAGCGACTCCTGCACCACCCGGTATGCCGCCGCGCCCACCGACGGGTCGACCGTCTGCGCGTGCCCCGAGCGGTGGACCTCGACGATGAGGCCGCTGCTGCGCGGCACCTCCACCAGGGCGTCGATGTCGTCCAGCCCAGGCTGGGCGCTGGGCGAGTGCTCGGGGTCGAGGTCGAGGCTGCTGGGCTGGTGGCCGTGGATCTGGTCCTCGCGCAGCGCGCCGAGCAGCCGGTGCAGCTCGCGCATGCTCTGCGCCCCGGTCGACTCGATGGTGCCGAGCGCGCGCTGGACCGTGTCGAGCCGTGCGTCGTCCGGTGCGTCCTTGGCGACGGACTGGCTCATGGCGCGGGCACCGGCGGCCTGCATCATCATGGCGCTGACCGAGTGGGCGACGATGTCGTGCAGCTCGCGGGCGATGCGGTGCCGCTCGGCGTGCGCGGCCTCCTCGGCCCGGACGTCGATCTCGCCCTGCAGGTCCCGGTTGCGCTCGTGCGAGAGTCGGTCACGGGTCGCGACCCCCCAAGCGGTCATCACGACGACGGTGAAGAACACGCCGGGGAAGATCCAGTCGAGCGGCGTGGGGTCGTCGTAGGACCTGTGCACCGCGAGCACCACCATGGGAACCGTGGTCAGGGCGATCCCGAGGGCGAGCAGTGAACGGCGCAGGCTGCCCCGTCGCGACGCTGCGTGCAGGGCGACCAGGACGCAGAAGAGAGGTTGCGCCGTGGTGAAGATCGACATGATGACGAGGGAGATGACCGTGGTCGCCACGAGGACGGGCATCGGGAAGCGTGTCCTGACGAACAACAGCGCCACCATGATGACCACAGCAGGCAGGTTGACCAAGCCGGAGATCTCTGCGCCGCCGAAGGTCTTGAGGGATCCGAAGATCACTCCCGTCGTGGCCAGGTCGAGCACGCCGGCGGTGAGGACGGCGGTGATGTTGGCGGCGCGTCCCACTCGCTGCCAACGCTGCCGCGTGCGTCTCAGCTGTTCCTCAGGAGCAGCGCCGGTCACGACCACTCCTTCCATGGTGTCGGACGTCATCGAGGACGACGGTCTAGCACATCGACGGCCAGAGCCGGCACCACCACGGCTTCGAGGTGAGCGTGGCCAGACCGGCCGCCGTCGGCCCCGGCTCGGACCAGCCGGGGACGGCGTGAGCGAGGCGGAGCGCCACCCTACTCGTGTCGTCCTCGGCGGTGAGCACCTCCACCACGTCGATCTTGGTGTGCTCGCCCCTGTCGCCCCCTGCCGCGACAGGGACGAGCACGACGTGCAGCGGAAGCGACGGGGTGGGCTCCCTGTAGCCCACCCGCATCACGGCGTGGTCCGAGGTGACCAGCTCGGCCTGACCTAGGGTCCGGCCAGAGTGTCCCTCTGCATCTCCCTCGACGACACGCACGCGATCCTGTGACTGCACTCGCCCCAGTCTGGTGAGGTCACCAGACCGGGGCGTCATCCTGCAGACTGATTTCCGCGAGGGAGATCAACGGGTGCGGGTCAGGGGCGCGGCCCACCACCCATGCCGCCCTGGGCATACTCCCCGGCCGTCGCCGTGGCGACCTCCGTGCCGCCGGCGGTGACGGTATACGTCTCTCCGGCCACCAGGTCGGCGGTGGACAGGACGAGCGAGGCGGTGTCCTTGGTCACCTCGACCTCGGCGACGACGGCACCGTCGGCGTCCGTCACGGTGAGCGTCTCGCCGGCCGCGACCGAGCCGGACAGAGCGGTGGCGATCGAGGCCTGCTCGCTGTCGGTGGACGGTGCCATCATCATCCCGGCGCTGCCCACCGCGGTGAGGGTGCCGCCGGAGAGGAGGAAGTCACCGTCGACGTCCACGGCGCCGTTGCCGTCCATGGTGGGCCCGTTGACCACGACCGTGCCGCCGGTCATCGTGACCGTGCCGTTGGAGTCGAGGCCGTCACCGTCCGAGGTGAGGGTGAGCTCGCCGCCACTGATCTCCACGCTCGGCGTGACCGTGTCGGAGGCGGCGTTGAGCGCGTCGTCGCTCGCGGTGACCTCGGTGGTGCCGCCCTCGACGACGATCCGGGCCGACTCGAGTCCTTCGAGCGACTGGGTGACGGTCAGGGTGCCGTCGACGAGGTCGATGACGTTCTCGGCCTTCACGGCGTCGTCGCCGGCCGCGACGGCGATCTCGGTCGACTCGCCCGAGACGGTGATGATGCCGGTGCCGTCCTCGGCGTTGTCCGACTTCAGCGCGTCGCCGTTGGCGGTGACGGTGAGGGTGCCGCCCTGGATCGACAGGAAGTCCTTGCCGCGGATCCCGTCGTCGACGGCGTTGACGGTGATCTCACCCGAGAGGATCACCAGGCCGTCCTTGCTCGTGATGCCGTCGCTGCCGTAGCTCTCGACGGTCAGCACCCCGGTGCCGGCGATGGTGAGGTCGGCGGTGGAGTAGAGCGCCGCGTTGGGCGCGTCCACCTCCTCGCCGGTCTCCTCGTCGACGCTTGCCTCGGTCTGGGCATACGTCTCGGGGTCGGTCAGGGCGTTGTCCGAGCCGTCCGCGAGCACGACGGTGGCGTCCTCGGCGGAGCTGATCTGCAGCGCTGACCCGAGCGAGCTGGTGATCTCGACCCCGTCGAGCACGACGGTGACGTCCTCCTCCTCCGGCACGTCGACGACGACCTGGCCGTCGGTCAGGGTCCCGGAGAGGACGTAGGTGCCGGCCTCGGTGATCGTCACCAGGTCGGTCCCCTCCTCGGTGCTGCTCACCTCGACGCCGCTCCCGGCGCTGCTGCCGCCGTCGTCGGCCAGCTTGACCGACACCGCGCTCGCCGCGTCGTAGTCGGCCTCGTCGCCGTCGGCGTGGGTGGTGAGGCCGACGGTGCCGATCGCCTCCTCGGTGTCCTCGCCGGCGGCCTCGCCGTCCTCGGGCGCCGCGGCGCTCTCCTCGGCCGTGCCACTCGTCTCCTCGGTCGAGCCCTCGCTGTCGGAGGTGCTCGTGCTGACGGTGCTGCCGGTGCTGCCGGCGGCGGTGCTGCCGGTGCTCCCCTGGACGCCGCAGCCGGCGATCAGGGCGGCGACGGCGAGGCTGGCGGCGGTGGTGCGCAGGCGGGTGCGGGTGGTGCTCATGGTGGTTCTCCTTCGTTGGGTGGTGGGTCAGGCGGCCAACGGGCCGGTGGTCGTGAGCAGGCGGTGCCAGCGGTGCGCCGGCAGGGTCGGGTCGAGCAGGGCGAGGCCGGTGGCGAACTTGCTCATCCGCACCGGCCGGTGGCCGGCGGCCCAGAGCGCGCGGTCCAGCGAGGTCGGGGTGGACCCGCCCTTGGTCTCGACGATGGCGACGCCCTCGGGCGCCAGCTCGGTGCCGTCCGGCGAGGTCCAGCGCAGCGCCGTGTCGATCGTGGCTCGGGCGCGTCGGCGAGGGCGAGCGTCGTCCGGCGGTATGCCGTGTCGAGCGCGGGTGCCGCGTCCCAGCCGTCCCGGGGCAGCGGCACTCCCTGGTCGCGCAGCGTGCGCTCCACGAAGCCGGCCGCGTCCGCGGTGAGGGCGGCGGGCATACCGACGGGGTGGGGCTGGCGCGCCTTGACCGTGGTGCCGCGCGGGCCGCGGGTCTTGACCTCGAGCCAGCAGGTCCCGGTGTCGAGGTAGGAGCGGGTGCGCACCTTCCAGCGACGGCGGCGCGCGGTGGCCGTCGAGCGGTAGCTCTGCCGGTCCTCGGTGTCGAAGTAGGTCGAGGCGTAGTCGAACCGGCGCAGGCCCTCGATCTCCAGGACGCGCGTCCCGGCGGGCACATCCACGAGAGCGGCGTCGACCTGGGCGGTGGTGAGGAGGTACTTGCGGTCCACCCGGGTGAGCAGGGCCGACTCGGCCACCAGGTCCGTCAGCGAGATGGGGGAGAGGCTGGCGAGCGGGCTCATCGGGCGACCGCCTCGCGGGTCACGGATGCGCCGGCCGGGCCCTGCACCGTCGGCGAGGTCCTGCCGGACGCCCGCCAGCCGACCTCGACCTGCGTGCTGTCGTTGACCAGGTCCAGGCGCACCGTGCGGGCGGTGACCACCTCGCCGCCGAGCAGCGCCCGCAGCCGGTCGTGCAGCTCGTCGGGGTCGGTGACGGCCCGGTCGAGCACGACCAGCTGCTGCTGCAGCTCCTCCTGCGGCCCGGCGACCCGCGGGTGGTCGCCGATCGCGAGGGCGAGCACGACGAGCGCCATGAGACCGATGCCGACGACGAGGCTGGTCACCCCGATGCCACCGAGCAGACCCAGGGTGAGCGCGGCGAAGTAGTAGGCGATCTCGCGCTGGCTGAGCTCGCTGGAGCGCAGCCGGATGATCGACAGGACGCCGAAGAGCCCGAGGCCCAGACCGACCGTCGCGGCCGAGGAGGTGAGGGCCATGCTGACGGCCAGCACCCCCACGTTGACCCCGAGGAAGGCCGGGACCAGTTCGGTGCGTCGGTGCCGGGGCAGGTAGATCGCGAAAGTCAGCAGGACGATCGCGAGCAGGTCGACGGCGGGCAGGATCAGGGCGTTCATGGGTGCTCCTCGGGGGCGGTGTCCGGTGGTGTGAGTCCATTCCGCCGCCCGGGGCTGTGTGCCTGCTGTGAACCGCCGGTGCGGGATGTATGAGGTGTGGCAGGCTTGCCCCCACGTCGGGTCGGCCGGCGGTCGAGCCGGGTGAGGAGAGCCATGGAGCGCGAGCAGATCGATCTCGACACCGAGGGCGTCGGACGGGGCGCGATCATCCGCTACGGCCACTGGGGCCGGCCGGTGCTGGTCTTCCCCTCCGAGGCCGGTCGGGCGTGGGACTTCGAGAACAACGGGATGATCGACGCCGTCGCCCCGCTGCTGGCCGACGGCCGGATCAAGCTCTACGCGGTCGACTCCTTCGACCACCTGACCTGGAGCGACAACAGCCTGCCGACCGAGGAGCGGGCGCGCCGGCACGGGGCATACGAGCGCTGGATCCTGGACACGGTGGTGCCGCTCGTCGACGAGGACTCACCGGGGCACGGCCGCATCGTGACCGTCGGGGCCAGCATGGGCGGCTTCCACGCGATCAACTTCGCGCTCAAGCGGCCCGACGTCTTCGGCGTCGGCATCAGCCTGTCCGGCAACTTCGACCCCAGCTCGTGGCACGGGTGGGGCGAGCTGGGCGAGGCGACCTACTTCGCCAACCCCACGGCGTACGTCGCGGGCATGGAGGGCGACCACCTGCAGTGGGTGCGCGAGCACGCCAACATCCTGCTGGTCGCCGGGCAGGGCGCCTTCGAGGTGCACCCGACCCAGTCGCTGCCGGGGGCTCACCGGATGGCGGGGATCCTGGCCGACAAGGACATCCCGCACGAGTTCGACCTGTGGGGCCACGACAGCGCCCACGACTGGCCGTGGTGGCGCAAGCAGCTGGAGCACCACCTGCCGCGCTTCTGCTGAGGCGGCCCGCGCCGGTCAGCCGACGGGAGGTCCGACCGCGAGCAGCGCGCTGAAGACGCCAGCCACGAGCAGCAGCGCCACCAGCGCGGAGGGCAGCGGCCGCCGCAGCACCGCCGCGAGCGCCCGCTCGACCGCGGTGTGCCCGGTGCCCTCGCGCAGCCGCCAGCGCTCGCGGGCCAGGCCGCGGCGGCGCACCGAGCGCTCGAAGGGGATCGTCACGAAGGGCGGGATCGCGCTGGCCAGGCCGAGCACGATGCGCCTGGCGCCCCAGCGCTGGTCGACGCCGACGATCACCACGACAACGCAGTAGGCCAGGAAGACGAAGCCATGGATCGGGCCGGCGATGCTCACGCCGAGGTCGGTGGTGCGGGTGAGGTACTTCAACGCCATGCCCACCAGCAGCAGCGCCCAGGTCACCGCCTCGGCGTCGGCGAGCAGGCGGAGCAGGCGACCGGGACCGGGGGAGAGCACCCCTCCATTGTCGGCGACGCCACGGCCACGGCATACCCGACCCCCGCTGACTCGGGCACCGCGAAGCGCTAACGTTCCGACCATGGCCAACGACGTGCGCACGCATCTGATCGGTCTGCTCCTCGGGGCGGAGGAGGACTGGCCCCGAGCCTTCGAGTCGATCCTGTCGCTCGTCGGCCCGGTCGAGGCGGGTGGTGAGACGCACTCGATCACCAGCGAGCGGGTGCGCATCCACCCCTTCGACCTCACCGACCCGGTGCGGCACGGCCTGGTCATCGACCGGCTGGCGTACTGGTACTACCACCCGCGCGAGTGGCTCAAGAAGGCGTCGCTGATGAACGACACCTATCTGCTCAACAGCCCGTTCACGTTCCAGTCGATGGAGAAGCACAGCGCCTACGTCGCGATGCTGCGGCTCGGCATGAAGATCCCCAAGACGGTGCTGGTGCCCTACAAGAACCCGGTGGACAACGTGCGCTGGGCCTACACCTCGAGCAAGTACAACGACCCCTTCGACCTCGAGACCATCGCCGCGGACGTCGGCTACCCGCTCTTCATGAAGCCGTTCGACGGCGGCGGCTGGCGCGGCGTCTCCAAGGTCAAGGACGTCGAGGGGCTGCACCAGGCCTACGACGAGTCCGGCAGCATGCTCATGCACCTGCAGGCGACGGTCGACTACGACAAGTTCGCCCGGGCGCTGACGATCGGCCCGGAGACGATGGTCATGGACTTCCGCCCGGACGAGCCGATGCACAACCGGTATGCCGTCACCCACGACTTCCTGTCACCGCAGGCCGGCTGGGAGGCCGAGACGGTGAGCAAGGTCGTCAACGCCTTCTTCGGCTGGGAGTTCAACTCGGCCGAGATGCTCGTCGCCGGCGACGAGGTCTACCCGATCGACTACGCCAACGCCTGCCCGGACGTGGCGATCACCTCGCTGCACTACTACTTCCCCTGGGCGATCACCGCCCTCGTGCGCTGGTCCACCTACTGCCTCGTGACCGGTCGCAAGTCGGCCATCGGCGTGCGAAAACCGCGCGACTACTTCGCCATCGGCGACGACCCGGACCGCACCTACCAGGAGAAGATGCAGGGCTACCGCGAGCTCGCGGACGCCGAGTTCGAGACCGACCGCTACTGGGAGTGGTGCGAGCAGCACCTGCCGCACCTGCCCGAGCGGGTGCTCGACTGGGTCTCCTCGGACGACTTCGACCGGCTGCTCGTCGACACCGTGCGCGGGCACTACCCGGAGCACGAGCACGAGAAGTTCATGGCGCACTTCCGGGGGTTGACGGGGATGTGGGTCACCGACCGACGCTGAGGCCACGGCCCGGGTGGCAGGTCCGCGCGTGACGTGGATAACATGACGCAACTTTCCCTGAAGGAGGAGCTCCCGTGAAGACTCCGCGTCTCATCCGAGTCGGTCTCGTCGCCCTGACGATGCTGGCCGCCTCGACACCCATGGCTGTGCATGCCGACCAGTCCCGTGACGTCCATGTCGAGCTCGAGGGCTACCCGAGCAAAGGTACGGTCGCGTCCGACCTCGTCAACATCGGCACCGTGTCGGCGCGGGTCGACGTCGCCCGGCTCCACAACGGTCAGGCACGGGTGGCCCGGGACCGGTTCGGCAAGGCCGCGGTGCGGCTGCCTGCTTTCCGCTCCGGAAGCACCATGCCCCGGGCCGTCATCCGGGTCACCCACCGCGCCAGCACCGGGGACCCCCTCGCGCCGAGATCTCGCGACTTCGCCTTCGGCGCGATGTTCACCGTGGACGAAACGTCGACCGGTTCAGCAGTGGACAACGGCAACAACATCATCCAGCGGGGGCTGGCCTCGGATCCGTCGCAGTACAAACTGGAGCTCGACCGGCAGCGTCCGATGTGCCGGGTCGCCGGGAGCGCAGGTGCGGTGGTCGTTCGCTCAGATGTCGCGGTCAGCCCGCACAAGTGGTACAAGGCGGAGTGCGCACGGTCGGGTGACCGCGTCACCCTGACCGTCTCCGAGATCGTGGCCGGGGGCGATCTGCGCACGACGGTGAACTCGCGCACGGGACGTACCGGTGAGGTCGCGCTGCCCAAGACCTGGACGCCGCTGTCGATCGGAGGCAAGCTCGCGGCCAACGGTGCGGTGATCCGCTCCAGCACGGATCAGTTCAACGGCGTCATCAGCGACCCCTTTCTCGACATCTCCGGTTGACCGCCGAGCGTGGCCCCGGACGCGGGGCGCAGCACGCTCTCACCCCACTGGGTGAGTTGAGATCTGCACTCTTGCCGTGATAGCGGCTCAGCCTTTACTCTGCACATACCAACTTTTCAGACACGAGCTGGAATCGTCGTGTGGCCGTGACCGCTGTCGCTCATCCCCACCATGTCGTTCTTGCCGACGTCGCAGGCCGTGCTGGTATGCACGGAGAGGGAGAACCCTGATCATGAGGGTATTGGTGGGTGCAGTCCGCAGGTGGATGGTGGCGGGGGTCGTCGCCGCGATGGCCGTGACCGGCCTGGTCCCGGCCACGCTGGCACAGGCGGACGAGATCACGGTCAACCCGGCGCGCTACTCCGGACTGTCGCAGGACACCGCGGCGGTGTCGTGCTGGGAGATCAAGCGGCTGAACCCCGACTCGGAGGACGGGGCCTACTGGTTACTCACTCCTCAGATGAGGGCTCCCCAGCAGTTCTGGTGCGACATGACGACCGACGGCGGGGGTTGGGTCCGGATCGCCAGCGGGCGGGAGCAGTGGACGACGACCTACGACGGCAAGGGCGATGTGAGCGAGCTGCTCACCGCGCAGCCGCCGCTCACCCGCGCCGTGCAGCACGGGTCCCGCACCGTGGACCAGTTGCTGGGTGGCGGTCGGGTCGACGAGCTCGAGGACCAGATCCGGGTCCGGCGTGCCGCGGACGAGGCGGGTACCACCTGGCAGGAGGTGCGTTTTCAGTACGCGAACCGTGATCGCTGGGTGTGGAGCATGGGGGCCGAGCACCCGGTGGCCACGTGGAGCGTCGACGACATCGGCGGCACCGGGGGGCAGACGCTGAGCTTCGGGAGTGGGAATGCCTACACCCGGGTGAACGGCTCGATCCAGTCCGACCAGGGCTACCGCTGGGGCTACGGTTACGGCGGCCAGGTCACCGGCACTAACAGTGGCACCAGCTACCTGTGGTCGAGCACGACCGGGGCGGGCAGCGCCCTGCCCTACGCCGAGGTCTACCTCCGGCCGCGGTTGGAGACGCTGACCACGACCTTCGGGGAGCTGCCGGACGACGGCCTCGGCGCCCTCGAGAACGTCGCGGCCGCAGAGTCCGCGGCGCTGGTGAACCCATGGGGGGTGACCGGGACCGCAGGGAGTACGGGCACCGAGGGCAACGTCGAGGTCCAGGCGATGGAGCAAATCGGCAACGTCATGTATGTCGGCGGCAACTTCCGATGGGTCCAGCAGGACCAGGGCGGCAGCGGCCGGGTGGAGCAGTCGTTCCTCGCCGCGTTCAACGCGACCAACGGCCAGTACATCCCGGGCTTCGCGCCGGAGTTCAACGAGCAGGTGCGCACCCTCCAAGCGCTGCCCAACGGCCAGCTGGCCGTCGGCGGCGACTTCACCGATGCCAACGGCCAGGCGGTCCAGGGGCTGGTGGCCCTCAACCCCTCGACCGGCGCGACCTCGACCTCCTGGGGAACCCAGGTGGAGAATGCCCAGTCTCCTGGCAACGTGCGTGTCGAGGCCGTGGACCTGGGGGAGGACGGATACCTTTACGTCGGCGGCAACTTCACCCACCTGAGCCGCAGTGACGGCGGGGGACGGATGTATACCCGCAACGCCGGCCGGGTGGACGCGACCAACGGTGTCCCGGACCAGTGGAACCCGGAGTTCAACGGGACGGTGCTGGACGTCTCGGCCTCGGAGGACGGTGAGCGGGCCTACTTCTCCGGCTTCTTCGACCGGGCCCAGCAGACCACGGCTTTCCGTGCGGCGTCGGTGATGGCGGACACCGCCGAGCTGGATCCCGTCGCGTGGGAGCCGGAGTGGAGCAACGCCAACAAGAACTACCAGCGGACGATCAAGCAGTACGGCGACCGGGTCTGGGTCGGCGGCTCCGAGCACTCGCTCTTCGACTTCTCCACCACGACCTACGAGCGGCTCGGCGGCAGCATCACCAAGCGCGGCGGCGACTTCCAGGACATGGACATCCGCAACGACCAGGTCTTCGCCGGCTGCCACTGCAACAACTGGACCTACCAGGACGCCTACACCTGGTCCAACGTCGGCACTGGGTGGTCCCAGGCCGACACGATCGGGTGGATCGGCCAGTGGGACGCGACGACCGGTCGCTACGTGCCCGACTTCACCCCGGAGTTCCGCAACCGCCTCGGGTCGGCCGTCTGGGCGATCGAGATCGCGGACGACGGCACGGTCTGGGCCGGCGGAGACATCGTCTCCGGTCGCACGACCTCGGGCTCCCGCTGGCTCGGCGGCTTCGCCCGGTGGGCACCGCGTGACTCCACGGCGCCCGGCACGCCGGGTAACTTCCGGGTCACCAACGAGTCCGCGGACGAGGTAAGCCTCGCCTGGAGCAGCGTCTCCGGCGCCTCGGGCTATCAGGTCCTGCGCGACGACCGGGTGATCGGCACCACCAACGGCTCGCAGAACATCGCGGTCCCCAAGGGTGGGGAGAACCGCTTCTTCGTCCGGGCCGTGGACGCCGCCGGCAACGTGTCGGCGACCACCGAGGTGCTCGCCGTCGGCGGGGGCAATCCCGCACCGACACCGGTCATCGAGACCGCTGTCGACGGACTGGAGGTCACCCTGGACGGCTCGGGTTCCATCGACGACGGCGAGATCGTGGCTTACCGGTGGGACCTCGGCGACGGGACGACCAGCGACGAGGCGAGCCTGCAACACACCTACGAGCGTTCGGGCACCTACGAGGTGCGACTGCTCGTCATGGACGACGGCGGATCGTTCCGCACGGCATCGGAGACTCTTGAGCTGACGATCCCCGTCCCGGAGGACCTCTACGGCAGCGCGGTGATGCAGGACGAGCCCTACCTCTACTGGCGGCTCAACGAGGAGTCCGGCGACTACGCCCAGGACTCCAGCCAGAACGACCGCGCCGGTGTCTACCGCGGCGAGGTCGCTCGGGCGGAGACCGGAGCGCTCACTGACAACCCGGACACCGCCGCCCGGTTCAACGGTTCCGACTCCCACGTCGTGGGCAACCCTGAGACGGCGGTCACGGACCCGGGCGACTTCACGATCGAGACGTGGTTCTCCACCACGAGCACTCGGGGCGGCAAGCTCATCGGGTTCGGCAACGCGACCTCAGGCCTGTCCTCGAGCTACGACCGCCACGTCTACCTCCGCAACAACGGCACGCTGACCTTCGGGGTGTGGACCGGCGCGGAAAACACCATCACCACGCCGCTGTCCTACAACGACGGCGAGTGGCACCATGTCGTGGCCACGCAGGGCAGCGAGGGGATGACGCTCTACGTCGACGGCGAGCTCATCGGCACCGACCCCCAGGTGGAGGCCCAGGCTTACACCGGCTACTGGCGCATCGGCGGTGACCGTGTCTGGGGCGGCGCCAGCAGCGGCTATCTCGAAGGAGGCCTGGACGAGGCAGCCGTCTACCCCACGGCGCTGAGCGCCGACCGGGTGGCAGCCCACTACGCCGCCGGCACCAACGAGAATGCCGAGCCCGCTGCGCAGTTCTCGGTCGAGACCGACGGCCTCGGTGTGTCTGTGGACGCGTCCGCGTCCGACGACCCCGACGGCGAGATCGTCTCCTACGCGTGGGACTTCGGTGACGGTTCGACGGACGACGGCGTGACGGCCACCCACGACTACGCCGAGGCAGGCACCTACGACGTCGCCCTCACGGTGGTCGACGACCGGGGTGGCGAGGCGACGACCACGCAGACGGTGACGGTCGAGGAGCCCCCGAACAAGGAGCCGATGGCCGACTTCACGGTCACGGCCGACGAGCTGGACATCTCGGTCGACGCCTCGGCGTCGGAGGACCCGGACGGGGAGATCGTGTCCTACTCCTGGGACTTCGGCGACGGCGCCACCGGTCAGGGCGAGACGGCGACCCACTCCTATCTCGAGGACGGGACGTACGACGTCACGCTCACGGTGGTGGACGACCGGGGTGGCGAGGCGACGAGCACCCAGACCGTCACCGCGGAGGTCATCCCCAACGAGGAGCCGCTCCCCGGCTTCACCGCCAGCATCGATCTGTTGGAGGTGTCGGTGGATGGGTCGGCGTCGGAGGATCCGGATGGTGAGATCGCGTCGTATGCGTGGGAGTTCGGTGATGGCGCGACGGCTGAGGGTGAGACGGCGTCGCACGAGTATGCGGCGGCCGGGACGTATGACGTCACGCTGACGGTGACCGATGACGAGGGTGCGTCGGCGTCGGTGACCGAGGAGGTGACGGTCTCGGAGTCGCAGGAGCCGGTGACCTCGACGGTGATCGAGCGGGATGCGTCCTGGTCGTGGTACTACGGTGCGGATGCTCCGGGTGCGGACTGGTTGGAGGCTGCCGGGGATCGTGCCGGGTGGGAGTCCGGTGCGGCTCCGTTGGGCTTCGGGTTCTCCGGGGTGGCGACGGACATCGACATCGATGGTCCGACGCAGGATCGGCCACGGGCGGCGTACTTCGTGCGTGAGTTCGAGGTCGAGGATGCCGACCGGGTGGTCTCGTTGGTGCTGGACTCGGTCGCGGACGACGGTGCGGTGTTCTACGTCAACGGCACGGAGGTGACGCGGCAGAACATGCGCGACGGGGATGTCACGCACTTCACGTACGCGCCGTCGGCGCGGCGTCGTGAGGTGGCGTTGAACGACCCGGTCGTGGTGGAGGTGCCGGTGGACCTGCTGGTCGACGGGACGAATGTGGTCGCGGTCGAGTCGCACGTGAACTATCGCGGGACGCGTGACCTCAGCTTCGACCTCGACGCGGTCCTGAGCGAGGAACCCGGCTGACGACCCGCTGCCGGATCAGCGCGTGGGGCCGGACGCGAGCGGGCCGAGCGCGACGTGCTGTCGGCGCGTCGACCGACGCGCTGCCTCGTCGACGAGCGCGGCAAGGTCGGCGCCCGGCATCGCGACCGTGACCAGGTTCCGCCGCTCCAGCTCGCGGGCCAGCTCGAGCTGATGGTCGTCCGCGTGCTCGCCGAGCGATCCCAAGCGGGGCAGGACCAGTGGGTGCCGTCCGGCACGCAGGGCCATGAGGACAGATCCCACTCCCGCGTGCGTGGCGACGACGCCGGACTGCTCGGCCAGTTCGGCGAGTTCGCGTGGCGTCATCCACTGGTGGCACCGCGAGTCCGCCGCATCGACGGGGGTATGCCCGTGCTGGATCGTCCACCGGAGGTCGCTGTGGATCACGGGCGTGGCAACCTCGAGCGCGCGCGGGAACGGGAAGCGCTCGCTCCCGAGGACGAGGAGTCCTCGTGGCGAGGAAGCCGGTCGTGCCGGACCCGGCGCGAAGCCGTCGAAGACGGAGCCGACCGGGCGCCAGCCCGGACGCGGCGTGCGGAAGGCCTGGTGGTACAGCCGAACCCCCGGCACGGCGGCCAGGATCCGGCCGGTGAGCGACGGACCATCGAGCCGCGTGGCGCTCTCCACGTAGTGCACCTCCGCGCCGACCGCCCGTGCGGCCAGCAGATAGGGGAGGGACAGCGCGGCTCCGGTGGAGACGACTGTCTGCGGACGGAGACGGCGCAACAGCGAGAGCGCCAGGGGCAGCGAGCGTGCTGCACGCCCCGCCTGGCGCGACGACACCGGCGGGACCCACTCCACCGTCTCGCGCGCCAGCAGATGCTCGGTCTGGACCGTGCGGGCCGTCACCCAGATCCTGTCGTCGCGGTCGATACCGAGGAGCTCGGCGAACTCGTAGAGCTCGTCCATGTGACCGCCGGGAGTGGCGACCAGCAGCGTCGGTGGAGTCACACTCCGCGCCCGAGCCGGTGGAGGACGTTGAGCACGAGACCGCCCGAGCGTGGCCAGACTGCGACGGCGGCGGACAGCGGCCAGCGGGGCTGGAACGGGTTGTGGCGCGCAGTGCGGGCGACCCAGGTCGCCGCCTCGCGCCGGTTGCCGCTGCAGGCGTGGGCGAAGGCGATCTGCCCCATGAGCCGTGACGCGGCTCGGTTGTCGGCGGCGATGGCAGGGTGGCGCTCCAGCATCCAGACCGAGCTGTCGATCTTCGTGTCCCACCGGCGCGAGAAGAATGAGGCCGCGCCCCACAGCACGTGGACCAGGGGTCGGTCGACGTGGACCACCGGGTGCAGCTCCGCGGCGCGAAGAAGGATGTCCCAGTCCTCGTTCTGACTTCCGGGGATCGACTCGTCGATGAGGCCCAGGTCCCCCAGCAACGAGCTGCGGCGGAAGACGAAGGTGGAGCTGTGCAGCATGGCCATGCGCGAACGCACGAGCATCGGGTGGGTGACCCGGTCCACGCCAGCGGTGCGCGGGGTGGACTGTCCGTCGTACTCCACGACGATGGAGCAGGTCACCAGGTCGGCGTCCGGCGCCGCGGCGAGGGCCTCGACCTGGAGCCGGAGCTTCTCGGGGTCCCAGTAGTCGTCATCGTCGCAGAAGGCGACGAGCTCACCGCCCGCGTGGTCGATCGCCGTGTTGCGCCCACCCGCCAGACCGGGCGTGCGCTCGTTGCGCATGACCCGCACGGGCCTCTCCTCACCCGGTGGCGTCTCCAGGCTCAGGTCCGGTTCAGCCCGGTCGTAGACCACGATGACGTCCACCGCGCCGGCATAGTCCTGGTTTCGTGCGCTGTCGACGGCCTTCCGCACTTCCTCCGGACGGTTGTGGGTCGGGATGGCGACCGTCACGGACGGTAGCCATTCAGCCACGACGACCCCCGACATACCCGAAGGTGCGCAGGAGCGGCAGGGTCAGTGCCCCGACCAGGCGCTTGCTGTGCGAGGGCAGCTCTGTCCGCCACCGTTCATCCATCCGGATCTTCACCTCTCCGGTCGTGAAGCGCAGCGGGTTGCCGCTGCAGGTGTGGTTAAGGACCAGGGTGACGGTGCCGTCCGACATCGCCTCCGGAGAGGAGGGATGCAGGCCGCAGAATCGAAGAATCTCGGCGGTCCCTTCCTCCGGCTTCTCGGTCCAGTCCTCGTAGCGCAGCGTCTTCACCGGTGCGCCCGTGAGTCGGGTCGCGGCTGCCGCCAGATTGTGGGCGAGCCAGACGACCGACAACTTGGCCGGGGAGTAGCGGGTCATCGTCCCGAACGACTCGGTCTGCGCCTCAGGTCGGTTGACCGTCTTGGTCCACGACAGTGCGACGGCTCGGCTGTCCCGGATGCAATGGAGGACTCGTAGGTCCAGGTCCTTCTGGTGTCGCAGGACGTACGGCACGGACGGCTGCTTACTCGAGTCGACGACGACCTCGGCGCCGGCGACCTCCGCGGCGGCTCGGTAGAGCTTGGCATATAGCGCGCCGTAGTCGCGCAGCTTTCGTCGGTATGCCGCGGGTCCCAGGCCGGGGCCCGAACGAGGTGTCCGGCTGACGCGGTCCAGTTCGGCTCGCGTGGCGATGACCGCCCGGGCGTCGATGTTGTGCCACCCGCCGAAGGCGCGTTGGCCGACAGCCTGCCAGAACGGGCAGGCCGAGAACGGCTGACCGCAACCGCAGAGCTCGTCCATGACCAGGCTCCGCTCCCACAGGTGCGTCACCTCGCCGAGGACGACGATGCGCGGATCCGTGCCGAGGGTTCTCTCGATGAGAGTGCTGCCGCTGCGGCCCACACCCGAGATGAATAGCACACGTGTCTTGCTCATAGATCCTTTCCTGCCAGCCCGACCGCGGCTCTCACGCGAGGCGTCCGCGCACCTGCTGTGGTCTGCGGAGAGGGGGGACGCAGCGCCAGGGCAGCCGAGATCATCATCAGCATGAGACCCACCGGGAGTGCGCCGTAGTAGAGAATTTCTATCAACCCCACCAGCACCATCGCATTGGCGACCAGTCCGACGTCATCGTTTCTTCGCAGACTCAGAGCGAAGGCCAGGGCGAACCAGCCGAGGAAGAAGGCGATCCCGGGGAATCCGTGCGAGTGCAGGACCATCCAGAACTGGCCGTGAGTCCCCACCGGCGGGATGTTGGGGTTGGCCGATGGCCGGGGGGCGCCCATGCCGAAGAGCGGCGCCTCCTGCACGCTCCTGATGGTCTGGATGTATATCTCGGCGCGGTCCTCTGTCGTACTCGTGTCCTCGACGCGATCGTCGATGCGGTCGTCGAAGGTGGAGGCGGTGAGAGCGCCAAAGCCCAGCAGGCCCACTACGACCACGGAGAGCAGCACGCGAAAATTGCCCAGGAGGACGTAGCGGAAGCTGAGATAGACGGCCGCGATGCCGAGGCCGAGGAACATCCCTCGGTTCAGGGTGGCTCCCGCGGGCACGACGGAGGCCAGCAGCACAGCCAGAACTATCCAGAAGCGTCTGGTCCCCCGGACCTTGACGAGATACAGCACGGCGAAGGGCACGAGGAGCGAGTAGGCGTTGCCCCAGTTGTTGGTGTAGAGGAATGGCGCGCTGGGGCGAGGCTCGACCGCGAAGTACCCGTCCGGATCGAACTGCGCGAACCGCCGCACCACCATGTGGTTCACCAGTTCGTTGCCCAGCAGCCCGCCGGGCATGACCATCGACAGCGGCGTCCGGATCACGGCCGCGGGAAAGAACATCCCGAGGTAGCCACCGAGGGTGGTGATGGCCAAGAAGATCGTCAGGGTTCCCAGGACGAGACGGTCGGTGAGCTTGGCGCGGGCGTGAAGATGTACAGGAAAAGTGCCGTCGCGGCCAGGTAGAGCGCCCACCGGTACGTGAAGCCGATGAGCCGCCCGAAGGTGTCCAGCTGGGTCACTGAGAGAGTCATCCACACCAAGAAGGCGAGCCACACGCCGAACCCCCTGGGTCCGCGGCCGGTACCGAGCCTCAGGAGGTACAGCATCTGGATGGCGCCGAAGATGATCCAGGAGAAGTCCACCAGGCCGGTGATCCACCATACGGGGTAGCCGATGAGGAGCACCGTTGCCGGCCAGGTGGGCAGGGAGTGACTCGGCGTGGTCTCAACCTCCTGCCGCGCACGGGCGACCATGGTCACGGCTGCGCCTCGGCTCTCCACAGGTGCTGCTGCCCCAGGTGGGCCAGCCGGAGCGTCATCGCCGAGCCGATGCGGTTGCGCTTCCAGGTGCCGTGGCTGAGTGCTAGTTCACAGGACCGGTCGACGGTGAGGGCGAGGTAGGCACTGGTCACGACGTGGGCGGCCCGCTCACCCATCCCGAGCGCCCGCATCACCGGAACGGCATGGCGGTGCGCGTCCTCGATGGCAGCCGCCAGGTCCTTCGGGGCGGGACCGTGCAGGGCGTGGACGAACCAGTGCAGTGCGTCCGTACCGGCCACCACGTCCTGGGCGGAGGACTCCCAGTCCCAGGCCCAGACGGTGCCTGAGGCGTCCCTGCATGTGTTCCACGGCACCAGGTCGCCGTGGTCGAAGTCCGCCAGCACGACATCGGTGCGCGAACCAGCGATCCCAGTGAGCAACCGACGCAACGACTCGGCCGCCTCTGCGACGAGGGCGTGGGCGGTCATACCTTCGGCCCGGTTGCGCATCCGCGTGAGAGCTCCCGAGGTCCCCGCGGGAGCGCGTCGCCGCAAAGGCGCCAGGGTGCTGAGCTCGGGGACCCCCAGGTCGTCCGGACGATCAAGCCGATGCACGCGCGGCGGGAGGGGCGCAGTGACGAGGAAGGGACGGCCGAAGGACTCTCCTCGAGCCAGCAGCCCCGGGACTCGCACGCGACCGGTGCTGCCGCGCAGCCGCTCCAGGCGGTCGGCCTCGGTCGTCACGAAGCCGCCGGTGAGATCGTTCCATCCGAACTTCGCGTAGCCACGCGGCTTGCCCTCGTCGCTGAAGAGCTGGGCCGTCGCCTTCGCGTTGGCTCCGGTGCGCACCCCGACCTGGGCGACCACGTGAGCGCCCATGGCCGCCTCGACCGTGGCGAGAGGTTCGTCGTCAAGATGGTGGTCGATGTGACGCTGGAGGAGGAGGGCAGGCCGCACCCGACTGCTCCGGACGGCCACGGCGGCGGCCGTCGCGATGCGCGCGGCCTGCGGTCGCGCCGGCCGCAGACCCCGGTAGGCGAGCAGCGCGGCAGTCGTCCCGCGTGAGCTGCCTCGCTCGAGCATCATCCGAGGGGCACCTCGCGGCGGGACGACGTCGAACTGGCGCTGGGTCAGCCACGTTGGGTCGGAGGGAGCGTCCGTCACCACCCGGTAGTGGCCGCTGTCGACTGCGGCTCCCCACAACTGCCGGACGGCGTCGCCGAGCGGGCCCACGGCGACGCTGGGACTCCCGGTCGGCATGTACTCCTCCTGCGACATGGGATAGCGAAGCCTTGAGACCTGTTGGTGTGTCGTAGCATACGAGACGCGCACGGGCCGCCGTGCTCGGGACAGGGGACCACCACTCAGGAGCAGGATGTATCAGCAGCACCAGGAGGACGTCAGCGTCGATCTCCGTCGCTACCTCGAGATCCTCTGGCGGCGCTGGTGGGTCGTCCTGTTGAGCGTGGTGCTGTGTGTCGGGGCTGGCGTCGCCTTCCTCGCCCTGGCGCCGCGACAGGCGACGGCCACCGCCTCGGTATCCATCAACCTCATCACCAGTGATCCCTTTGACGTAGGTCGTCCGGTGTCCGAGCTGATCGATCCTGCGGGCGAGGCCCAGGTCGCGTCGTCCTTCGTCGTGGCCGAGCGCGCGGCCGAGTCACTGGGCGGGGATCAGGACGCTGCCTCCGTTCGATCCGCCACGGAGGCCGTCAGCGTGGCGAACACCGCCGTGCTACGGATCTCCGCTACGGCTGGCTCGGAAGACCAGGCGAGGGCGATCGCCGACGCATCGGCGAACGCCTTCCTGGAGTACCGCTCCGAGCTGGCGCAGAACAGGATCGAGCGCAGGGTTGAGCAGTCCAACGCCCGCCTGGACGAGCTGCGCGAGGAGCTCAAGTCGGTCAACGAGCGGATCGCCGCTTTGGGTGAGGACAGTGATGCGGCCATCGAGGCCCAGTCGGACCGGACGCTCATCAGTCTCGAGATCGACGCGCTCTCGACTCAGCTGGCGACGGCGCGTGGCATCGACACGAATGGTGGCACGGTGATCAGTCCGGCCGCGGCGGGGCAGGTCGAGTACCAGCCCTCGCCCTTGCTGGTGCTGCTGACCAGCGCTGCCGCGGGCCTGGGTCTCGGTGTCATCCTCGCCTTCGTGCTTCAGGGGCTGCGGCCGCGGGCGGTGAGCCGGGGGGACATCCGCAACAGCGGCGGGGAAGACCTCCTGGGTCAGATCGACCGGACCAACACCCAGATGCCCCCCGAGGGCGAGGGACTGGCGGCGTACCGTGAGATCCGGGAACGGCTTCTTGCAGGGGGACTGGTCGCGGGGCAGCACGGTCTGCTGGCGGTCCTCCCCATCGGGCCTGCCGCCGTGAGCAGAGGAGTTCCGCTGAGTCTCGCGCGGGTCCTGGCCCAGTCCGGCACGCCGGTCGAATTCATTGCGCTGCACGAGGACGACGTCGAGGTCCAGCAGCTGCGACAGGCTCTCGCGCTGGGGGAGCCCGAGGTGGGTGAGGCAGGTGCGCGCTATGTCGCCGCCGATCTGCCGACCTTCTCGCTCTTCGTGCCGCAGACGGGATCCGAGGATGAACCCCTGTCCTCTGCCGTGCGCCAGGAGATTGAGAGGAGGCGCAGCTCGGCTCTGGTCATGGTCTCAGTCCCCGAGCACTTCGGTCGCGCGACGAGGCTCGCCGCCAGCCGGCTGGCCGACGCCAGCGTGCTCGTCGCCGTCCGGGGCAGAACCCTCACCTCGACGCTTCGCCGCACGACTCACGATGTCGCCCTCCAGGGCGGGACGGTTCTCGGGACCGTCTTGGTGGATCGGCGGCGCAAGGCCCAGCCCGGCACCGGGGAGGTGTCGACCGGTCGGCCGTGACGCAGCGGCCCGGCCCGGCCGGTCAGGACCAGTCGAGCTGGTCGCCCAGGAAGTCGGCAAGTGCGGCGTTGTGCGGCGCGTAGTGAGCCCTCAGCTCTTCTGCTACGGCTTCCGGCGGCGCGTCCTTCGTGCGCCAGGTGGCGTTGTACGGCTTGGTCGTGGGCATCTGGTGGTGCGGGACGCCGAGGAAGTTCGATACCGCATCCATCGTGTCCTGCGTGTGCGCATACAGCCGCTCGCTCGGGAGCACCAACAACTGCTCGCGCGGGAAGTGCTCTAGCCAGTTCTTGATCTGAGCGAGGTACTCACCGCGGCGGCGGTAGCCGTACCAGTCCCAGGTGGTGCTGTGATATCCGGGATCGGCGGCCATACGCTCGAGCTCTCCCTCGAGGCGTTGGTCCTCGGCCTCCAGGGCCTCCTCGAAGCTGAGCGGCTCGACCCCGTTCTGGACCCGCTCTTGATAGTGAGACCAGGCGCGCGGCACTGGGTTGCGGACCATGAGGATGGCCTTGGTGGCCGGAGCCAGGGCGGCCACCTTCGCCGCGATCCGGGGATCCCAGATGTAATAGGGCGAGGCCTCGAAGCTGAGCGGGCGGTGGCCGAGGCGGCGCGCCAGAAGTCGACGGTATGTCTCCGTATGGAAATGCGACCGATACCACCGCTGCGACCGACCCGAGTCGGCGAAGTAGAAGTCGGTGCTCTTCCGGCCCCGAGGTTGGGGGTAGAGCGGGAGGACGCCGGGATGCTGGACGAGATAGTTGAACAGCGACGTCGTGCCTCCGCGCTTCGCGCCGACCACGAGGAAGTCGGGCAGCGGGCGGTCGGCCGCCGTCGCGAGGGCACCGAGCCGTGTGCTGGCGTTCGCGACATCGAGGGTCCACCGCGGGACCTTGGACTTGAGCGCGGTCAGTTGGACGGTGTCCACTACGGCTTCCCCTTTCTGCTGCGGATGATGGGGCCCAGCGCGGCCACCTGGAAGAGCGCTGCCAGTCGCCAGGCTGTCAGGGCCAGGCAGAGGCTACCAAGCAGAACACCCACGACCGTCGTGCCGAGCTCGTCACCACCGAGGAGCCGCGCCCCGAGGGCCGGCAGGCCGAAAGACCACAGCGTGAGGGCCAGAACCTTCAGAACGCCGCCTCCCCACGGCTGAACCCCGACGCGGCGGTGGACCTGCCAGGCGGCCAGTCCGGTGTCAAGCCCCATCCCGACTACCCAGGCCGCCGCCGCACCGACGATGCCCCATTCAGGGAGCAAGAGGAGCAGCAGGCCGACGGTCACGAGCACGGCGCAGAACTTGTTCAGGGCAGCCAGCGAGCTGTGGCCGCTCATCAGGAGCACGGACTGAATGTTGCCGGCACTCAGGACCAGCACCATCCCGCCCGCCAGCACACCGAGGGCCAGGCCACCCTCGCGGAACTCGGCACCCAGCAGGCTGATGACTGTGCCCCCGAACAGGGCCAGACCAAGGTAGATCGGCACGCTGACGGCGATGATCCACTTGGTGGTCGTGGTGTAGAGGTGGCGGACCGCGGGCAGCTCGCCCGAGCCGAGGTGGCGGCTGAACATCGGCGCCACGACGATCCGCAGGGAGGTACTCATGATCAGGCCCGCCTGGGTGAATCGCGTGGCGGCGCCATAGATCCCGGCCGCCGCGGGACCGGCCAGCAGTCCGACGAGCAGCACGTCGAGCCAGGTCATGGCCTGCTCCAGGACGGTCGCCACGGCTCTCGGGAGGGCGTAGCCGAAGATCCGCCTGGTCAGCACACGGGTCGGCCTCCACGTCGAGCCCGCAGAGCGTGGTCCGGCGTGACGAACCAGCTGATGTGCCAGGACGAGAAGGACGATCGGGGCGGAGATCGCGAGAGGGAGCACCCACGACGCCGCCACCGCCGCAGAAGCTCCTCCGGCGGCTGTCACGAGGAGGGCGAGGGCGGGCCGAGCGCTGGGGATGCCGATGCTCTGCACGAGGACGAAGGGCCGCACCCCGCCGAGCGCCCGGGTCGCCGCGAGCCCCACCATGGTGACGCCGGCGAAGGGCAGGGCCCAGGCCATCGCCCGCAGCGCCCCGCCCAGGTCCGCCGCATCAAGGAGGAGACTCGTGGCGTACAACATCCCCCAGCCGATGAGACCCAGGACCACCGTCGGCCAGAGGATGCCGACGACAGCGGCGCGCAGGAAGGACGCGTCCTCCGAGCGCAGCCGGGGCAGCAACCAGACGGCGGTCGTGTCCAACCCGAACCGGGCGACGCTCATCGCGATGGTGAAGGCTGCGATCCCCTGAAAGACGATGCCGGCATCGGAGGCGCCCAGGACTCGACCGAGGACCACGACGAGGAGCAGTCCCATGGCGGCACTCGTCAACGAGCCGATCAGGACGAAGGCACCGCCACGCGCGACCGAACCCATGCCCTCGCCGGGCGCGGTCGTGCTGCTCATGTTCGAGCCCTCCAGGACGAATCGGTGGCTGACCACCGGAGACGCGATGCCGGCGCAAGGACGAGCGTAGGCTATGCGCACCTGGTATCGAGGAGGCAACCGTGAATCGTCGCACTGTGGGGGTCCTGGTCGCGGTGCTGGTGCTCGCAGCCGCAGCGCTGCTGTGGCTGCAGTCCATGTCAGCCGAGGACTCTGGCGTCGCAGACAGTCCTGTGACCGCCGGTAACGGACAGACAGCGGACGCAGATGCGGTTCCGACCACCACCGATGCTGCCGCGGCGCCCGACGAGGAAGACGCAGAGACGGAGGGGCCAAGGGTGAACGCGGAAGGCGCCACGCCGATCAAGAATGTGGCTTCTGAGGTCACCCCGCAGCAGGTGGCCGAGGACGCCGACGCGGGCGAGCTCGTGGACCCGGTCGTGCGGGTGCGTAGCGACGCCCTCGTCACCCCCGACTCCGTCGACTGGGATGAAGTGGTCTCTGTCGCCGGCGGCGGCCTGCTGTCCGACATCGAGGCCAGCGTCCTCGAATACACCGAGAACGGCTGGACCCAGGAGGGCACGCCGGAACTGGTCTCTTCTACCGTGCTCGAGCTCGATCAGCAGGCCGACCCTCCGACGGCCCTGGTCGAGGTGTGTCTCGACCACTCCGCGGTCCGTGTCCTTGATGCCAACGGTCAGTCGTTGACCGACGAGAGCGCCGCGCAGCGGGTTCCCAGCGTGCTGTCGCTGGCGTTCCAGGACGACCGCTGGATCGCCGTCGGTCAGGCCTTCACGGATGAGTCGACCTGCTGAGGAGTGTCACCGGCGAGCGGCGAACTCGCGCCACACCGCGCGCGAGTGCTGGTCGTTCAGGCGCCAGTCACCGTCACGGGTCGACTGGAAGTAGGTGACGAACTGCGCGTCGTTGGCGACGGCGTACTCGGCGAGGGAGCGCAGCCAGCGGGCGCGGCCCGGCCCAGAGTCACCGGGGATCAGCCGGCTCCCGGTCTCCGCTATGCCCCACGGGCGGCCGTCTTGCAGTGACGTCTGCACGGCCGGGGCCATGAAGTCCGAGACCGGAGAGTAGTAGTCACGATCCGGATCGGAAGCACCGTTGTACGGGTCCCAGGCCAGCACGTCGATCACGTCGCGGCCGGCGTCGTAGTCTCGGTAGTCGCGACCGGACGCCGGGGTGGCGGTCCACCCGGTGAGAATCAACGTGGCGAACATGTTGGGCTTGCACGCCTCGTCGGCGATGCTCTCGATGCGCCGCCAGGCCTGCTTGTACTGCGACATCGTGAAGCGGCCGTCGCGGATGAGCGGCTCGGGCTCGTGGATGTAGGACCAGTAGATCGTCCGGTCCTCGGGAGCCTGCGCGAACCAGCGGCGGAAGAAGGCGTCATGTCGTCCGGAAAGGACCTCCTGAGGCATGGGTCGGAAGGACATGACCATGGTCCGCCCGTCCAGGACGTCGTTGCGCCGGTGGCTCCACTCGAAGGGCAGGTTCGGGTCGAAGACACGGACGACCGGGATGGTGCCGAAGGCCGAGTCGAGCCGCGCGAGGGAGTCCTCGGCGCTGATCCCGGAGGTGGTCATGGATGCGCCGAAGAGGGTGCTGTCCGGAACCTCGCCGGTGCAGGGCTCGGGAGTGGGCTGCGCCCCGGAGCCGACCCGCTCCATTCTCACGGAGTCGATCACGAGACGCTGGCCGACGGCCAGGTCCCAAGCCACGACGTTGAGGTCCAGGCTGGCGTTGGGGTGCGTGGTGCGGACGGTGAGCTCCACCGTCCGCCAGCTGTCGCCTAGCGTGAAAGACGTCTCGTGCTCGATCGTCCCGCGCGAGGACACCTCTCGGAGACGGAGTGCGCCGTCGGCGCCGGGGGTGCCCCGCAGACGGGCCTGTACCCGGTAGCTGGCCCCTACCGCGCCGGTGTCGGTCACGCTGTTCGTGGTGTCGTTGAGCACAGCATGGGTGGTGCGGGTCGTGGTCAGCACGGCGGCCGGGCTGCCGGAGACCTCCTGCACCCGAAGGACCTCGTCAGAGCCGTTGGTCCGCCAGTGCCGCGTCCCCTGCTCGAAGTCGGGGTTGTCGACGAGCTCGGCGGCACGAGCCGGTGCGGCCGCCACGGTGGTGACGGCGAAGGCCGCCAGCAGGGCCGCGACGAGGCCCAGGATCAGCCAGACACGTGGCTGTCGTACGGGCATGGTGGAATCAGTCATGACGGGGTTACTTCCTCAGGGACAACGGTGAACGGGACAAGGGGTCGGCATCGACCCCTGCTCCGGGGGACGCTAACCCGGGCCGACACCCTGCTGCGACCCAAGTTGCCTCCTGAGGTTCATCTGTTCGAAAGTTTGGGCTAACCGCAAGGGGTTCGTAAGGTTTCTCGACGTCTGGGCCCGGAGAAAGGACCCCTGCCGTGCAGCTCGATGCGTGGATCACGATCGTCGTGATCGTCGGCGTGCTCGCCGCCCTCGTCCGCCAGCGCACCAGCCCCTGGGTGGTCGTGCTCGGCGGCGTCATCGTCCTGCTGACCCTCGGGGTGGTCACTCCGGCGCAGGCATTCTCCGGTTTCTCCAACCCCGCCCCCATCACCGTCGCCGCGCTGTATGTCGTCGCGGCCGGTATCGAGAAGACCGGGGCTCTCGCGCCGGTCATGCAGCGCACGCTGGGGGAGCGGGGGACCTACCGGGTGCCGCTGCTGCGGGTGCTGACGCCGACCATGGGCGCCTCCGCGCTGCTCAACAACACCCCGATCGTCGCCATGCTCATCCCGCAGATCACCGCGTGGTGCGAGCGCCGCGGGCTGTCGGCGAGCAAGTTCCTCATGCCGGTGTCCTTCGCCGCCATCCTCGGCGGGCTGCTCACGGTCATCGGCACCTCGACCAACCTCGTCGTCTCCGGGCAGATGGGCGAACTCGGCCTGGACGAGATCGGCTTCTTCGAGATCGGCAGGCTCGGTCTGCCGATCGCGCTCCTCGGCCTGGTCGCCCTGGTGGCGCTGTCGCCTCCCCTTCTCCCGGCCCGCCGCTCGGCCCGTGAGGAGCTCGAGGAGCAGGGCCGACGCTTCTCCATCGAGATGATCGTCCAGGACGGCGGCCCGGTGGACGGCAAGACGGTCGAGGAGGCCAAGCTGCGCTCGCTGCCGGGGCTCTTCCTCGTCTCGGTCGACCGCGGCGACACGGTCATCGCCCCCGTGCGGCCCGACACCGTGCTGCGGGGCGGCAACCGGCTGCACTTCGTCGGCTCCGTCAGCAAGGTCGTCGACGCCCAGGCCATGCCGGGCCTGCGCTCCGCCGAGCTCGAGCACGTCCTGGACCTGCAGAGCCAGAGCGCGAAGTACTTCGAGGTCGTCGTCGGCTCGCAGTCGCCGCTGGTCGGCCGCACGCTGCGCGAGTCCGGCTTTCGGTCCACCTATCAGGCAGCGGTGGTGGGCATCCACCGCTCGGGCCACCTCGTCGACGGCAAGCTCGGCGCAGAGACGATCCGGCTCGGCGACACCCTCATCGTCGTCTCCGACCCCGACTTCCGCCGTCGCTGGCGCGACCACTCCGACTTCCTGCTCATCGCTGGTCTCGACGGCTCTCCGCCCGCGGCCACCCGGCGCGCGTGGATCCCTGTCACCGTCCTCGTCCTCGTCGTCGGTCTGGCGGCCTTCGACGTCCTGCCGATCCTGCAGGGCTCGCTGCTCGGTGCGGTCGCGCTCGTGCTCTCCGGCATCCTCTCGGCGCAGGAGGCGCGCCGCGCGGTGGACCTCGAGGTCATCCTCGTCATCGCCTCGGCCTTCGGGCTCGCCAGCGCCATGCAGGTCTCGGGCCTGGCCGGCGCGGTCGCCGGCGGGCTGGTCGCCTCGCTCGGCGGCTTCGGCACCGTCGGGGTCCTGCTCGGCCTGGTGCTGGCGACGATCGTGCTCACCGAGCTGGTGACGAACAACGCGGCGGCGCTGCTCATGCTGCCGGTCGCCGTGGCGACCGCCGAGTCGGTGGGCATGGACCCGCGTGGCGCGGCGATCGCCGTCGCCGTGGCCGCATCGGCCTCGTTCCTGTCGCCGATCGGCTACCAGACCAACATGATGGTCTACGGCCCCGGCGGCTACCGGTTCACCGACTACGCCCGGCTCGGCTGGGTGCTCACCGCGCTGGTGGTCGTGGCGACGGTGGTCCTGACCCCGCTGCTGTGGCCGTGACGGCTCAGCCCAGGTCCATCGTCGACAGCGCTGCGAGCAGCGACTCGGCGACCTCGGGCCGGCAGACGACGAGGTCCGGCGACCACGGGTTCTCCTTGTTGTAGACCAGCGGGCTCCCGTCGACCCGGCTCGTGTGCAGCCCGTATGCCTGGGCGACCGCTACCGGCGCCGCCGAGTCCCACTCGTACTGCCCGCCCGCGTGCACGTAGGCGTCCGACGACCCGTCGACGACCGACATCGCCTTGACCCCGGCCGAGCCCATCGGCACGGTCGTCGCGCCCATCGACCGGCCGAGCTCCTCCGCGAAGGCCGGGGGGCGCGAGCGGCTCACGGCCAGCCGCAGCGGCGGCTCGCCCTCCGGTCGCGCCGGGATGCCGTCGCCCTGCTCGTCGGTGCCGTAGGTCACGCCGCGGGCGGGGAGCGCGACTGCACCGGCCACGAGGTCGCCGCCCTGCCACAGCGCCACGTGCACCGCCCAGTCGTCGCGGGGCACCTCGCTGAACTCGCGGGTCCCGTCGAGCGGGTCGATGATCCACACCCGGTCGGCCGACAGCCGCGCGTGGTCGTCGACCGCCTCCTCGCTGAGGACGGCGTCGCCGGGAGCGCGCTCGGCCAGGGCCGCGGCCAGCACCTCCTGGGAGGCGGCGTCCCCGGCGTCCTTGAGCTCGCGGCCCTCTACGCCGGCTGCGTGCAGCTCGGTGCGCACGGCGAGCAGCCGCTCCCCGGCGAGGTCGGCGAGCTCGCGGGCGAGCTGGTGGTCGTCGGTCATGGTGGTTCCCCTCACGGTGTGGTGGTCGGTGGTGTGGCTGGTCAGTCGGTGATGGCGGGCAGCTCGAGCGCAGCCAGGATCTGGTCGACGAGCGGGTCGACGTCCTGCCCGGTCGTGTCGAGGGTCAGGGTGGCGTCGGTGGGCACCTCGTAGGGCGAACTGATGCCGGTGAAGTCGGGGATCTCGCCGGCGCGGGCACGGGCATACAGGCCCTTGCGGTCGCGGCGCTCGCACTCCTCGAGCGGGGTGGCGACGTGGACGAGGACCAGGCGGCCGCCGCGGCCCTCGACCATGGCGCGCACGTCCTGGCGGGTGCGCTCGAAGGGCGCGATCGGGCTGGCGATCGCGGTCCCGCCGTGCCGCGCGATCTCCGCGGCGACCCAGCCGATCCGGCGGATGTTGGTCTCCCGGTCCTCGGGCGAGAAGCTCAGCCCCGCCGACAGGTGGCGGCGCACGACGTCGCCGTCCAGCAGCGAGACCGCGCGCCCCTGGTCCTCGACGAGCCGGTCGCGCAGCGCCCGGGCGAGGGTCGACTTCCCCGAGCCGGAGAGCCCGCTGAGCAGGACCACGACGCCCTGCCCCTGTCCCTGGTATGCCGCGGGCTCGCCCCGCCCGGTCAGGTCGTGGACGGTGCCGTGGTCGCCGGCCAGGGCAGCCCGCAGCTGCTCGACCCGCTGCTGCCGGTCCGGGGCGGCGAGCCCGACCGGGGCGACGCGCAGGGCATACCCCCCGTCGTCGGTCGCGCGACGCACCGCGCGGACCAGGTCGAGGTCGCGCTGGTTGTCGTCGCCGTCGACCGAGGCCAGCACCACGAGCGTCCGGGTGCCGTCCGGGATCTCGGCCAGGGCGGCCGGGTCGTCCACGAGCGCCGCCGGCAGTTCGACCCCGGCATCGTCGAGGTGCCACCGTTCGAACGGGCGGGAGGAGCGGGCCGACAGCCAGGTGAGGGCGCCGTCCTCGGCCACCTCGGCGACCGGAACCCCCTCGGCGTCCACCACTGTCGCCGTCCCCCGAGGCAGGTCCACCGCGTCGGGCGCGAGCAGCCCAAGGCGCACCAGCTCGAGGTCGTCGAGGAGGGGGACGCCGGGAAAGAGAGGGGCCGGAGATGCTGGTTCCACGAACACGCAGTCTGCCATCCGCCACCGGCGTCCCCCCGGGGGTGCGTCAGCCGAAGAGCGCACCCGGCCCCCGCAGCTGGCCCGACCACGCGCTGAGGACGAGGACGGCGGTCAGGGTGAGGGCGCACACCACCACGAGGACCCAGTCGGCTGCGGTCACGACGACCGGGCGCCACGTCGTCCGGGGCTGCCGGCCCAGCCCTCGGGACTCCAGCGCCTGCGCCATCCGCTCGCCCTTGCGGATCGAGACCACGAGGAGCGAGAAGACGGACCGTGCCAGCGGACCCGCGCGTGACATCCTGCCCGGGTGTCCGGGGTCGCCGGCGCGGACGGCGTGCGCCGCCCTGATGAGGGCCCACTCGCGTGGCATGTCCTGCAGCATCCGGTAGCCCGCCAGCACGGCGTAGGTCAGCCGGGCGTCGAGGCGGGCGTTCTGGTGCAGGCTCGTCATGAGGGCCACCCCGTCGGTGGAGAGGAGGAAACCGATCGCGAGCACGCCGATGAGCAGCGTCCGCGCGGCCAGCGCGGCACCGATCTCGACGCCCTCGACGGTCACCCGGACAGGCAGGTCCTCCCACAGCACGGTGCCGGGGCGCGAGAGCGCGTTGACCACGAAGACGCCCAGCCCGAACAGCAGGAAGGGCACGTGCGCGAGGGCCACCGTCCGGGCGGGCGCCCGGGTCGTGATCAGGACCCCGCCGAGCGCCAGCAGGTAGAGCACCGACGGGGTGAGCGGGTCGAGCATGAACATCGCCGCGACCGAGACCGAGACGAGCACGGCGAGCTTCACGGTGGGGTTCCGGCGGGCGAGCGACGATCCGTCGGCCACGGCCGCCGCGGACCAACTCATCGGCACCCACCCGGGCGGTCCGGCGCAGGGGAGGCGACCGCGACGTTGCGGTCCAGGCCGCGCAGGACCGTCCGCAGATCGGCGGGGCGGTGGTGGACCAGCCAGCCGACGAGGGCGGGGAGCCGCACCCGGGCCCGGTCCAGGACGGCCTCGTCCCCGAGTGCCCGGGCGGTTGGGGCGTCGGTGAGCACCCCGCCCTCGCCCAGCACCAGGACGCGCGTGGCGACCGTCGCCACCAGGCGCAGGTCGTGGCTGGCGAGCACGACCGCACCGCCGCCGGCGGCGACGTCGGCCAGGGTAGAGGCCACGGCGATCGCGTCGCGCCGATCCAGGCCCAGCGTGGGCTCGTCCGCCAGCAGGACCCGGCGCTCGTGCGCCAGCATCGCCGCCAGGCTCACCCGCCGCTTCTCCCCACCGGAGAGGCGGAACGGGTTCTGGTCGGCGAGGTGCTCGAGCCGGTGCCGCCGCAGCTGACGGTCGACGACGCCGTCCAGGCCCCCGTCGGTGACGGCTCGTAGACCGTGCGCGACCTCCGCCCGCACGCTGCTCGCCACGAACTGGTGCTCGGGGTTCTGGAACACCAGGCCCGGACGTGGCCCGGCGACCCCGCCCGCGGCGGGCGGCAGCAGACCGGCCAGCGTCAGCAGCAGGGTCGTCTTGCCGACCCCGTTGGCGCCGAGTACGGCGACCACCTCGCCGGGGCGCACCTGCAGGTCGACCCCCGCCAGCACCGGCCTCGCCGCAGGCTCTCGACGTCGCCGAGCAAGAGTCGTGCGCGCCACCGCCAGGCCGGAGGCGCTCAGCAGGACGGCGTCGTCCGTCCGGGCCGCAGGATGGAGGGGGTCCGGCACGGGCGCGGGGCCTGCCTCCTCCGCCCCCTGGTCGGCCAGCCGCTCCAGCAGCGCGACGTTGTCGGCGTGCGCGAGGCCCCCGGCCGCACCCGTGAGCGCACGGAGCTCGGTCTCCAGCGGCAGCCAGCAGCCCATGGCGTGCAACCGTGGGCCGTGCAGCGCGAGCACGTCCTCGGTCGGACCGTCGGCGGCAACCCGCCCGGACTCGTCGAGCACGACCGCCCGCCCCGGCAGCGCGGCGACGCCCCGGTCACCGGCCCACTCGTCGAGGCGGTGCTCGACGAGGACCGTCGCTGCCCCCTGGCGGCCGACGACACGTGACAGTGCGGCGCGCACCGCCCCGACGCCGTCACCGTCCAGCATGGAGGTCGGCTCGTCCAGCAGCAGCACCTGCGGCCGGGTGACCGTCGCGGCCGCCAGAGCGACCCGCTGCGACTCGCCGCCGGAGAGCTGCGACGTCGCGCGGGCACGGAGGTGCGCGACGCCGACCATCTCCAGGGCGGCGTCGATCCGCGCGTCGATCTCTCCCGGTTCGACGGCGTCGTTCTCCATCGGCAGCGCCAGCTCCTGCTCGACGACCGGCAGGCACACGCCGGCGGAGGGGTCCTGCGCGAGCACGCCCAGGTGCCGGGACCGCTCGACCACGGTCGTGTCGCCGGTCGGTGTGCCGGCGACCGTGACCTCACCCTCGACCTGCGCGGGCACGGTATGCGGCACGACGCCCGTGACGGTGTGCAGCACGGTCGACTTCCCCGAGCCGGAAGGCCCCAGGAGCACGACCTGCTCACCCGGGGCCAGCCGCAGCGAGACGTCCCGGAGGACGGGGTCCCGGCGTGCCGCGAAGGTGACGGAGACACCGGCGAGCCGGACCACCGCACCGGCGGGTGATGCTCCCGTCACGACTCCTCACGCGCCTGACCGACGGCGAAGTTGTCGACCACCCCGGTGCGGACCAGGGCGTCCACGAGCACCTTGGCCAGCAGCCCCCCGAGGACGACGCCGGAGACGCACTGCACCATGAGGCGCAGCAGGAAGATGTCCTGCCCGTACCACCCCGAGCGGAAGGCGCTGAAGAAGAAGACCAGCCCGGCTCCCAGCAGGCCCGAGAGCGCGAAGACCGTCCACCCCCAGCGCCGGTACCGGGTGAGCGCGAAGGCGAGCTCGCTGCCCGCGCCCTGGATGGTGGCCGCGAGGACCAGCGTCGGACCCACGGGCGACCCGAGGAAGACCACCTCGATGACCGAGGCGAGGATCTCGGCCAGGACGCCGGCTCCGGGACGGCGGGTGATCGCCAGGGCGATGGGGGCCACGAGGAGCCAGCCGCCGAGCAGCACGTGCTGGGCGAGGTCGCCGGCGGGTCCCATGAGCACGGCGAGCCCGTTCCACGCCTGCACGAGCGCCCAGTAGACGAAGCCGAAGACCACGCCGAGCACCACCATGAGCACCAGGTCCTTCATCGCCCACGTCGTGCGGCGCCCGTCGGTCACCGGTGCGGGAGAGCTCATCGCTCCTCCTGCACCGGGGTGGGGGAGCCGACGGACAGGGTCAGGTGGGTGACGACGTGGGGCACCGTGGCGCCCACCCGCGCCCAGGCGTCGACCGCCGTGGCGACGACCTGGGAGAGGTCACCGGCGAGCCTCGTCGCGTAGTGGCGCGGCGCCACCGCGACCCCGTCGCGCCGGGCGGTCGCGATGGCCTCCTCGATGTGGCTCATGTGGGCGCCCGCACCGCCGTCGCCGTCGAGCAGTGGGTAGAGCGACCACTGGGCCACAGCCGGCAGCTCGCCCGGAACGAGGACCACCGGGGCGGCGCCCGGGAGGCGGGTCGTGGTGAGGTCGCACGACGCCTCGCCGGGGCAGCCGCGCGAGAGGAGCACGTGCGCGACGACGTGCCCGCCGGCGCTGCGGCGTGAGGCCGCCGTGACGAGGGCCGCCAGGTAGGAGGCCAGCCGCTGCTCGCCGGGAGCAACGGTCGCACCGACGTAGGTGCTGACGTCGTCGGTCTCGATGGTGAGGCCCTCTGTCAGTCCCGCGGCGTCGACGTCGTCGAGCGCCCCGAGGATGACCTCGACGAACCGGTCGGTGTGCGGGTGCACGCTGAGCCGCATGCCGACCCCGATCTCGGCGGGGCCGAGCTCTGTCGGTGCCGGCTGCGGGGCATGCCCGGTCTGCGCTGGGGTGGTGCTCATCCTGGTCCTCCTGTGCGAAGGACCCACGGGTCGGTCGAGACGCGCCGTCGACGAACGACGGCGGGTGCCCTGCTCCCTACGCCGGTACGAACCGGATCAGGTGGACGGGTCTGCGGGCCTTCCGCACTCTCAGCGCCGTCTCGGCGCTCCCCGGGGGTCGAGCACGAACCTAGCAGCCCGGGCGGAGGACCGCAGGGGCGACGATGCGGGATATCTCCCCGTCGTCCGATATCGTGCTGGCGCAGCATCCGTAGGGGAAAGGCGCAGGTGTGACAGTCGACGGCAGCTACCGACTCTCCCAGCTCGACGAGCTGGAGGCAGAGTCGATCCATATCTTCCGCGAGGTCGCGGCCGAGTTCGAGAAGCCGGTGCTGATGTTCTCCGGCGGCAAGGACTCGATCGTCATGCTCCGGCTCGCGGAGAAGGCGTTCTACCCCGCCAAGGTGCCCTTCCCGGTGCTCCAGGTCGACACCGGCTACGACTTCCCCGAGGTCCTGGCCACCCGCGACCGCTGGGTCGACCGGCTCGGGGTGCGGCTGCACGTCGCCTCGGTCGAGCAGGCGATCAAGGACGGCATCGTCGTCGACGACGGCAAGACGCCCCGCAACCGGCTGCAGATCGGCACGCTGCTCAACGCCATCGAGGAGGAGGGCTACACCGCCGCCTTCGGTGGCGGCCGCCGTGACGAGGAGAAGGCTCGCGCCAAGGAGCGCGTCTACTCCCACCGTGACGAGTTCGGCCAGTGGGACCCGAAGAACCAGCGACCCGAGCTGTGGAGTCTCTACAACGGGCGGATCCACGAGGGCGAGCACATGCGCGTCTTCCCGCTGTCCAACTGGACCGAGCTGGATGTCTGGGACTACATCCGCCGTGAGGCGATCGACATCCCCTCGATCTACTACGCGCACCAGCGCCGGGTCTTCGAACGGAACGGCATGCTCTTCACCGAGAGCGAGTTCAACCCGCTGCGTGCCGGCGAGACCGTCACCGAGCGCACCGTCCGCTTCCGCACCGTCGGCGACCTGACGCTCACCGGCTGCCTGGAGTCGGACGCCGACGACCTGGACAAGATCATCGAGGAGGTCGCGGCCTCCCGCATCACCGAGCGCGGCGCCACTCGTGGTGACGACAAGTTCTCCGAGGCTGCCATGGAGGATCGCAAGAAGGAGGGCTACTTCTGATGAGCACGGGCACCGAGACCGGGATGGACCTGCTGCGCTTCGCGACCGCAGGCTCGGTGGACGATGGCAAGTCGACGCTCATCGGGCGGCTGCTGCTGGACAGCAAGGCGATCTTCGAGGACCAGCTGGAGTCGGTCGAGAAGACCTCCAAGGACAAGGGCTTCGACTACACCGACCTCGCGCTGCTCACCGACGGGCTGCGCAGCGAGCGGGAGCAGGGCATCACCATCGACGTGGCCTACCGCTACTTCGCGACGCCACGGCGCAAGTTCATCATCGCCGACACCCCGGGCCACGTGCAGTACACCCGCAACATGGTCACCGGTGCCTCGACCGCCGACCTGGGCCTGGTGCTGGTGGACGCCCGGCAGGGCATGACCGAGCAGTCGCGTCGTCACGCGGTCATCCTGTCGATGCTGCGGGTGCCGCACCTGGTGCTCGCGGTCAACAAGATGGACCTCGTTGGCTACTCGGAGGAGCGGTTCCGGGAGATCGAGGCCGAGTTCACGGCCTTCGCGCGCAAGCTTGACGTGCCCGACCTCACGGTCATCCCGATCTCGGCGCTGCAGGGCGACAACGTCGTCTCGCGCAGCGAGAACATGGACTGGTATGAGGGCAGCAGCCTGCTGCACCACCTCGAGCACGTCTACATCGGCTCCGACCGCGAGATGCGTGACGTCCGGTTCCCGGTGCAGTATGTCGTGCGCCCGAAGTCGGACGAGTTCCACGACTACCGCGGGTATGCCGGTCAGGTCGCTGGCGGCGTGATGAAGCCTGGTGACGGGGTCATCGTCCTGCCGAGTGGGATGACGAGCACCATCGAGGCGATCGACGCCTTCGACAAGCAGCTGGACGAGGCATACCCCCCGATGTCGGTGACCGTGCGCCTCGCCGACGACGTCGACGTCAGTCGCGGCGACATGATCGCCCGGGTCAACAACCAGCCCGAGCAGACCCAGGACCTCGACGCGATGATCTGCTGGATGTCGCCGGGCGCGCTCAAGCCGCGGGCCAAGCTGCTCGTCAAGCACACGACGCGCACGGTGAAGGCGCTGGTCAAGGAGATCGACTACCGCCTCGACGTCAACACCCTGCACCGCGACCAGGAGGCCGACGAGATCGGCCTCAACGAGCTCGGCCGCGTCCGCATGCGGGTGCAGCAGCCGCTCATGGTCGACCTCTACGAGCAGAACCGCGTCACCGGCAGCTTCATCCTCATAGACCAAGCCTCCGGCGTCACCGTCGGGGCGGGGATGATCCGCGGCTGATCAGCCTCCCCGGCCCGGGAAACGGCACCGCACTAGACTCGGCGACCACGACGGAGCAGGCGGGGGTCCCCGCGGACCGGCAGGAGCTGCGCAAGACGATCAAGCCGGAGTGGGTGTGGGCGGCACCCATTGAAGATCACGGCGTGGCCCGCGCCAAGGGCCGTGCCCACCAGGCTTGCATCTCTTCTATCACTTGGTCGGTAGTCCGCCAGATGGTGTCCTTGGACACCGAGGCGCCGTACGTCTCTGACAGACAGGTGCGCGGAGATCTCCCCGGTGGCCGGGCCTTCGGCTTACAGCGAGAACACAGAGTTGACCCGCTCGTTGTGGGTGCCTCTTCGTTCTGGGGGAACCTCATTCTTTCCGGTGAAGGTGGACTGACAGGCACCCGTGTCTCGGTCGCGACGACTCCTTCTTGCGCAACCGGGGCGATAACGCCCGGTTCACCGTTTGAGCGATACATCCTCGGACACCCCAAGACCTGGCCGGAGAGCACCTTCACCAGCGCAAACTCGTCCCGGACCCTGATCGACGGCTGTAGTATCAGGGAGGGTGCGCCACACGGCCACTCAGTCAACGGGGAGGTGGAAGTGATTTACGCAGGATCCGGACCCCTGCGATCGGTGGCTAGGTACTGGTACGTCATCCTGGCGCTGGTGGTCGCGGGTGCGATTGGCGCGGGTGTCGCCGGACAGGCACTGCCTGGAAGGACCTACTCTGCCGAGGCCGAGCTGATCGTTCCCATGGGGCAGACCGACGCCGTGCCAGCCGCCTCCAGCAGTACTCTGCCCACTGAGCCGTACGATGCCACGCAGCTGGCTAGCTCGTATGCCATCATCCTCCGCTCTGAAGCTGAGTTGATCGGGGAGTTGGCTGAGGCGACCTCGTTGTCGACCGCGCAGGTAAGGGATGGCCTGACAGCGACCCACCTTCCGTCGACCCGAATTATTCGCGTGAGTTTTGTCGCAGAGGATAGCGACACGGTCGCTCAATTCTTCGAGGCTCTCGACGGACTCCTGGCGGAAAGCCCGAGCCCACATCTTCCGTCGGGGAACCTACAGTTCTTGTCTGAGCCTGGGCAGCCGACAGCGACCACCTCGATGAAGATGCTGGCTCCGTGGGCCGGTGCCGCGGCGGGTTTCATTCTTGGTCTCGCACTTGCGCTGTCCCTCGCCCGTAGCAGGGACACGCGGCCTTGACCCGTCCCGTCGCTTCGGGTTTCCAGGCTGCCGCAGCGTGCGCAACTGTAGGTCTTGGAGTGGGGGCCAGTGCTGTGCTGGCCTGGTACATGCCTGTTCTTGCGGCTGGAGCCGTGCTCTTGACCACCGCGATGTGGCACCGTCCGCCCTTGGCTGGAGCCGTGGTCGTGGCGCTGTGTCCTGTCCTCTCCGGCCTTGGGCGCGGCTTGGTGGCTCCTGGGTTAAAGATCTCGGAGCTGCTCCTGGTCCTCGCGGCGGTGGTGGTCTTCCTCCGCGCCCCGCAAGCGCGACGGCCGCTCAGCTCAGCGGAGCAGTGGCTGCTGGTTTTCGCCGTGGTCAGTGCCGGTCTGGCGGTACTTCACCTGCAGGTCGGACAGGTCGGCCTGGGTTCCACGATCCGGATCGGCCTTCAGCCGGTGATCCTCTACCTGACTTGGTGGACAGCATCGCGCGCTGTCACGTCAGTGGAGGAAATACGTTTCGTGCTGCGGTGGGTGGTGCTGGCCACGGCGGTCATGGCGACCGTAGCGATCCTGCAATATTTCGACATCGCCGGCGTGCGGGAGGGCATCATTGCCGTGGTGGGGCCCAACGTCGCCCCTGAGCCGGGTGTGCACCCGGCGCGGGTCACAGGACTCTTTCCCATTGCCCACAGTATGGGTGGGCAGATGCTCGTCCCCCTCGTGCTAATGGTTGCCCTCCTTCTCCGACGGGACAGATCGGTGCTACCGCTGTTCGTCGTCGGGATGGCACTCGCTACCTGCGTGAGCGCGGTGATGCTCAGCGTGACGGTGACCATCATCTCGTGGGTTTTTTTCGCCATCATCATTGTGGCATTGCGGGTCGGCCGAATAGGTGGTGCTCTGACGTATGTGGGGGCCGCCGTACTAGGCGGGGCACTGCTCTTCCGAGAGGCGTTCGCCACCCGTCTGGCCCAGCAGAGTGTGGAGAACGTGAAGGTGCCAGGGACGTCCGTGCTGCCCGAGACCGTGGCCTACCGCATCTTCATCTGGCAGCGCGACTACATCCCCCTACTCCGGCAGAGCCCGGTCGTCGGCTTCGGGACTGACGCCCCACCGTCGGTCATGTTCACCTCCACCGAGAACCAGTTCGTCACGTACATGCTCAGGGGAGGTTTGTTTCTGACGGTGTTCGCGATCATCTGCTTCGCAACCATCGTCGCGGGCGCTATTTCTACAGCCGAGACCGGGTAGGTACGGCGGCCCTGGTGCAGCACGCCGTCTTTGCTGTTGGACTACTGCTGCCCCTAACTTGCTTGGCCTGGCCTTACCTGACGAACGCGGGGTTCCCGCAGTCGTTCCTGGCCCTTGCTGCTCTAGCATCAGCCGGTTCTGGAGAACCGAGTAGTCGCACGGCCAGCCCGCCGCTGGCACAGAAGGTTCACGCAACCGCGTCTAGGACTTCGCGGACCTGACGGACGAACACCTCTCTGCCAAAATTCTCCTGCGCATAAGAGGCTATGTCTTCCGAGTCCCACTCTTCGCGCTCGAAACGGTCGATCGCGGCCACGATCAGCTGCGGCTCCGCCTCGGAAAAGAACACGCCAGTGCGGCCCTCCTTTACGGTCTCCTTGGGGCCGCCTTTCTGTAGAGCCACAACGGGCGTTCCTGCGGACATCGCCTCGACGGGAACCAGCCCGAAGTCGTCCTCCGACGGAAAGATGACGGCTCGTGCCCGGCTGTAGGCGCGGGCGAGAAGGGCGGTGGTGACCTGTCCGTGGAAGCGCACGTTCGTGGGGGCTGTTGCCTGCAACCGGTCTTTGTCCCGCCCGTCCCCCATCACGACGAGGCGCCGGTCAGGCCGCATCCGGAATGCCTCGATGAGCGGCTCAAGACGCTTGTAGGGTTCGACAATACGACCGACCCACAGGTAGTCCCCACCCCGCAACACCTCGGGCTGGTAGGTGAACGATGGATCTACCGGCGGGTAGGCAGTCGCCGCGGGCTCGATCCCGTAGAACCGTCGTATGCGGTCCGCAACGACGTGGCTGTTGGCGACATAGGCGTCCGCCGACAGAGCGGCGCGCCGGTCCAGCATGCGATATGCCTGACGGGGGCCGGTGGCGGACCTGGAAGCCAGGCGAGCCACCCGGGGCATGGACCGCTCGTACATCTGCGTGCCGCTCCAAAGTTGGCGCATCGGGCTGTGGCAATAGACCACTTTGGCGCCTGATGTGTGAACGTGGTGTGCAAAGGCATACGAGGAAGCGAGCACGTTGGTGCTGAGTGGTCGGCTCAGGGCCAGCGCCGGCGGCAGGCCAGGAGAGAGGCGCCGGTAGGTCTGCTCCGTCAGGCACGGAAAACGGAAACTCTGCTTTACCACTCCCAATGAGGCGAGCACCTGAGGCTCTCCCGCCAACGATAGGAGGGGGCGGCTAGGCGCCAGTTCTTGAGCCAGGACGGCTGAGACACGTTCCGCACCCCCCACGACGAAAGAGAAATCATGTACTACCTGCCAGTCAAGGACCGGGTCCACGTCTGTCTCATCCGGATCAGTCGAGGGAGGACGCCCACTCATGTTTGGCACCTCTGCCGCACGGAGAGCGACCTGACCGTGCGGAGATCCTCGAACGTCACCTCGTGCGCTTCTCTCCTGAGCGCTAGCCCACGCGAACTCGCGACGCTAGCAATCTGATCTTGATGGTCGTCCACGTGCTCGTCAAAGGACGCGCGACGAGGGATCATTACCGGCACCTTACCCGCGGACAGGCAACTGATGAAGGTCCCGACACCGGAGTGGGTGACCACCACGTCTGCAGCAGCAATCTCGGCCTGGAACTCTTCGTCCGACATCATCGAGGTGTAGTCGATATCCAGGTCTGATACCTCGGTTACTCCCGTCTGGTACCTCACCTTTACGTTAGCGGGAATGATCTCGTGCATGCGGTCGACGAGCCGTCGGAACTGCCAGGGCTTGGTGGTCCCCAGTGTTACGAAGACACGTCGAGGGTCCTGCATGCTCTGCCCCTGGGTCGCCTCGAAGCGGTCCAGCAGGCTGTGCTCGTAACGCCACCTCCCCTTGGCGTTCTGCGGGTACTGGGTGTAGACGGGCACCCACGGGAGGTGAGAGAGGACGCGGCCGGTGAGCGATGGGGCGGAGGGGCGCGCCAAGCTGTCGATATAGACGGGGCGCACCCCGGCCAGGCGGGAGAGTGGCAGACCAGCGAGCGCGAGAGCAGCCCCGGTGCTGTATACCGCGTCCACCCGGTGTTTGCGCATACCACGCAATACCTGGGCGGTCCTACGCAGAACGGTGGCCCATTGCCGGGCATGGATCTCAGGGATCCATAGCACTCGTCTGTCGACCAGCATGCTTTCTGACTGGGGGTGCGGTGGGTGATCCACAGGGCGTCATGGTGGCGAGTGGGCTCCAGCACCGGCGACAACATCATCATCTGAACCAGATGGCCACCTGTTGTCGCTAGAAACGCGGGACGCGAGTGCACGTGCTTGGGCCTCCTGCCATGTAGTTTGGTGGATAGAACGACTTCTTTGTGTGCCGAGGACGTACTAACTCGACCGGCGACCATATCTGCGTCAGCCATGAGTGACACCTTAGGCTACGACACTGTCCGGGGGCCGTGCGAGAACGCCCAGACTGTCGGCTTGAACACCCGCCTTCGCGACGGGCAGACTTGTGGCATGCCTCGTCAGACCACTCCCGTGCTCTACGTCACTTGGCAGAAGCATGCCGGTCGTGCGGTGGAGATCTCAGCCGCGCTGGGCGGCCGCGCCCTGCACGTTTTTCACTCACGGATTTCCCGAAGGGCCTGGGTGCCGCTGCGGTATGCAGTCAGTGCTGTCCACACAGCCGGTGGCCTGGCTCTGCATCGGCCAGGCTCGGTCATCGTCGTCAACCCTCCGGTGATCCCCGGTCTGGTGGTCGCCGCCTACTGCAAGCTGCGGGGTGTGCCCTTCGTCCTTGACTCCCACCCTGGGTCCTTCGGCGACAAGCACAACGACGTCAGCAGGCGGCTGATCGGGGTGACGCGGTTCTTGGCGCGTCGAGCCGCCGCGGTGATGGTCACCGTTGACGACTACGCGGCGCAGGTGCAAAGTTGGGGCGGTCGAGGAATCGTTGCGCACGAGGCGCCCCCCGGCTGGTCACTGCCGCACAAGATGGTCGGGGAGCGGTTCGCTGTCCTGTTCATCTGTGTCTTCGCGCCTGATGAGCCCGTGGCGGCCGTCTGGGAGGCTGCTCGGCGCCTCCCGCAGGTGGACTTTCTGGTCACGGGTCAGCGCGAAAGGTGCCCAGAGCAGTTGCGACGGTCGGCACCCTCCAACGTGACCCTGGTTGGATTCCTGGACCAGGCCCGCTACGTCCAGCAGATCGGGGAAGTCCATGCCGTCCTCTCGTTGACCACCGCTCCCACCTCGGTGATGCGCTCGGCCTACGAGGCTGTCTACGGGCTCCGTGGGCTCGTGACCAGCGACTGGCCGGCCCTGCGCAGGTACTTCCCGTCGGCTGAGCATGCGCAGAACGGCGGTGCGGAGATCGCGGCTGCCGTCAGTCGGCTCGAGGAGCGGCTGCGCCGACCCGGCGCGGCCGCCCAACTAACCCGTGCCAGGGCGGTGCAGCTGGAGCGCTGGAAGGCACAACTCACTCAGGTCCGCACGGCGCTGTCGCATGAACCCGCTGGGTTGCCGGTGTGAGGCGGATCGTCCTCGTCGCCGTGGGGTTCCTCGTACTCCTGTTAGCTGTGGCAGCGCTGCCCCGCATCCTGCGTTCCGATGCACCGCCACCGCAACATCAGGAGGAGAGCGCCTCTGCGAAGACTTCACCTGCCCCGAGCCTGTTGACCTGGGAGCCACCGGAGCTGGACGACCCCGCAGTAGTCAAGGTGTCGGACGAGCGCCGCAGCCTTGAGCTAGATCCGGACGGCGACTACATCATCCAGTTGCCCGAGCAGCCGCTCATTGTGGACGGCGGTCTGACCATTACTGGCGGGAGGAACGTTGTGCTGATCGGCGGTGAGATTCGGATGGAGGAGGGAGAGGGACTCTCCGGCCGCGCCCTGCTGCTCAGGGACCAGACGGGCACGGTGCACGTCGAGGGCCTGCTGCTCACCGGCCCAGGTCTGACCGAGGGCATCAATCTGGACCAACGACAGGGTGCCGTGGTGCAGCTGCAGAACATCCACGTGAGCCTGGTCGACGGGTCCAGCGGCGATCACCATGCCGACCTCGTCCAGTCATGGGCGGGACCAGGCGAGCTGCGCGTGGACCGGTTCACCGGCGTGACCGCCTACCAGGGGTTCTTCCTGCAACCGCTGCAGTTCGGCGACCAGACGCCACGCCGCTTCGACTTTCGTCGAATCGATATCGTCGGCACCGAAAAGGCTGGCTACCTCCTCTGGCGCGACGATGCCTCCTGGCCGATGACGACGTCCGACGTCTGGCTCCGGCACGAGGGAGATGTCGATGACTTTGTGTGGTCCGACGGCAATCTCCGGGACGAGGTCGGTGACGGGATAAATCTCGGCACGCCGCCTGGAGGCAGCTTTGCGCCGGCCGACGTGGTCGGAAGAGACTACGTGAGCCCCGGCTACGACGAGCAGCGACAGTGAGCAGCTTGCATTCTGTGGGACACTCACGCACAGTGGAGCGATGTCTGCCGACACCATCCGGTCGCCCGTGATGACGACCCCGTCGGTCAGCGTGGTCGTGCCCACCTATCGACGTCGAGACAACTTGACCGCCGTGATCACCCCGCTGCTGGACGACGCCGCCACGGGGGAGTTGATCGTGGTCGTCGACGGGTGTGATGACGGGTCGCTGGAGCTGCTGCAGGGACTGGCGCGCTCCAACCCTGCCTTGCGTCCGGTATGGACCATCAATCAGGGCGGGGCTGCTGCCCGCCAGCACGGTATCGAGTTGGCGACGCACCCAGTCGTGCTTCTTATCGACGACGACGTGATCGCCGGCCCCGGGCTGGTCAGTGGGCATGCCGCCCACCATGCCCAGGCGGACGACCTGGTAGTACTCGGCTATATGCCCACGCGACCGGCCCCAGAGGGAGCACGAGGCCGCTTCGCCACCGGCCTGTACGCCCAGGAATACGAGGCGGTCTGCCGCGAGTACGAGCGCGATGAGTCGATGATCCTCAAGAAACTTTGGGGCGGGAACGTTTCTATCCGCACCGCACGACTGGCGGACGTGCCATACGAGTCCGGCCGCTTCAGCGCGACGAATCACAGCGACCGGGACTTCGGGCTCCGGGCACACAAGTCCGGTCTCCGCGGTGTCTTCGACCGGGAACTGCTCGCCCAGCACGAGCACGTCCGACCTTTGGACGCCTACCTCAGGGACGCTCGTCGGCAGGGCGAGGGCCGAGTCCTGGTCCACGCGGCGCACGCCGATGTGGCCGGGCAGCTCGATATGGGGGGTACGATTCGCGATCTACCTGCCCCGCTGCGGGTGGCGCTCGTTGGCCTGGAGCGCCAGGACCAGGTGGCGGGGCTCTTGACTTGGCTGCTGCGCCTTGTGACATTGGGCGCGGGCAGGCTGGGCCTCCATGGGATAGAGCTCGGTCTGGCCAAGTTTCTGCGGCGTTACGAGACCCGCGCGGGGATGCGTGAAGGACTGCAGCGGCTGGAGCTCGAGCGGCAGGACGCTGCTTAGTTCTTGGCCTTTCCCGTCAACCACCTGCTTCGCCGAGCCAGAGGCGGTGGCAGTGTCTTCGCAATGACGTCCATCGACTCGCGGCAGAAAAGGCGCACGCCGATCAGGTAGAGAATGCCTCCGACCAGCAAGCTGGTTGCGATGAGGGGGACGCCGTCCAGTCCGAGACCGCGGCAGGTGCCCCATGCCACGCCCCCTGCGAGAGCGCTCACCCCCAGGACGCGCACTACCTCTGAGTAGGAGGAGAGGTGGACAGGGGAAACGCGAGACACGACGACGGTCCGCACAAGCGCCATGAACACGCTCCATCCGGCGATTGCTGCCGCCACCGCGGGCAGCCCGGAGCTGATGACAAGTGCGATGCAGGCAAACTGTCCCGCGACCTGCAGCACCCACAGCCAGAGTTCGGTCCAGGGCTTGCCGGTCGCCAGAAGTAGCGAGCCCTGAGCGCTCTGCAGAGACTCAGCGAGACCTCGGAAGGTCAACCAGATGACCAGCGGGACTGCTGCCTGCCACTTCGAGCCAAAGACTAGTGGAACGAGTTCAGACGCCACTACGGCGACGAGGACTAGGAGGGGAGCAACCCCCATCATGCCCGTTGCGGACGCGGCTTTGAAGGCGGTGCGTAGCCGTGGCGGATCGTCCCGGACCTTAGCCAGCACGGGCAGCGTGACTCGACTGAAGGCTGCGCTCGCCACGTCTGAGACCACGCGCAGGATGCGGTTGGCGACGGTCCAGTAGCCCAGGGCAGTGACGCTGCCCATCGCTGCGATGAGCAGGCCCTCGCCCTCGGTTGACACCTGGCGCAGGAACCCCACGAAGAAGGTGGCCGAGCTGTAGCGAGAGAGCTCGCGCAACACCGCACGGGAGATGGTCCACTGGGGTTTGAAGTCGGTGGCGATCCAGATGACGAGTGTGGAGACCACTAGCCGAACCAGAGTCTGGGCGATGAGTGCCCATACCCCGAGCCCGCCGATGGCCAGCGCCACGGCAACGACGACTGACAGAACTGTGGCGAGGACCTGGCGCATCGCCAGCTCACGAAACTGCATCTGCCGTTGCATCAGGCTCGCGGGCACGATGGCCAGCGCAGACAGCACCAAGGCCCCCGACAGGGTCGGGAGAATGACCTCAAGGACCGGGACGTTCAGTAGGTCGGCAAGCATGCCGGATGAGGCGAGCAGGCCCAACCCCAGGACGATCCCGATCCCGGTGACCCCGAAGAAGACCGTGCTGGCCGCCGCCCGGTCCATGGTGCGGCGCTGCACGAGATACTGGCTGAAGCCGCCCTCCATCAGGGCGGTCAGCACGCCGACGAAGACCATGGCCAGGGCGGCCACGCCGAAGTCGACGGGGTCGATCAATCGGCCCAGGATGACGAACCCCAGTAGAGTACTGCCCCGTACGAGCCACTTTTCGAGAGTCGCCCATAGGACGCCTTGTGCCGCCTCCTGACGTAGGTCGGCTTCTTTGTCCTGCTTAGTCACACCATCACCCGCTCGAATCTGGCACCCTCACGCAGGATAGTATTGTGCGTCGACAGGTGTGTTGTCGCCCTACGGGGCCCGGGAGCCACACGGCAGGAGAATCCTTGTTCTACCGCAGCGTCAACCAGTTGAACCGTGATCTGGCTCGATGGAGTCATACCTTCCCTTCGGACATTGTCGGGGTGGTGGGGATACCCCGCAGCGGGATGTTGCCAGCCACCCTGTTAGCTCTTCATCTCCACCTTCCACTGGCCGATCTGGAGAGCCTCATCCAAGGCCGGTGGTACAAACCGGGCGAACGGATGAGCGGAGGGGGCAGCCGGCCCGGAACTGAAGCTGGTCGGGTGCTGGTGCTGGACGACAGCGTCAACAAGGGTGGAGCGTTGAAAGCGGCCCGCGAGCGTATCCTCAGCATGGCTCCTCACCTGGACGGCCGTATCATCTGGGCCTCTCCGTACGTCACGGGTTCTGGCAAGGCGCTTGTGGACCTCTACTACGAGGTGGTCCCCCAGCCTAGGGTGTTCCAGTGGAACGTCTTGCACCACAGCGGCCTTGTAGACGCCTGTATGGACATCGACGGCGTCCTATGCCCCGACCCGGGTGCGGACGACGACGACGGTCAACGATATGCCGCCTTCCTCGATGGCGCACCTTGTTTGCATGTGCCGGCGAGTGAGGTTGGCTGGTTGGTGACCTCGAGGCTGGAGCGCTACCGGCCGCAGACGGAGGAATGGTTGCGTCGTCATGGGATCCGATATCGGCAGCTGCTCATGCACCCGGCTCACACCCGTGCTCAACGTCTTGCCGAAGACAACCACGGAGAGAGAAAGGCCGAGCACTATAAGAGAACGGGAGCCTGGCTGTTCATCGAGAGCGATATCCGCCAGGCCCGAACCATTGCCGATATCGCGAAACGCCCAGTCTACTGCACAGACGCCCATGAGATGATTTACCCTGGAATGTCAGTAGGAACGCGGCCTCTGGGGGCTCGGACCCTCAGTTGGCGGGCACGGGAAGGCGCTCGCCAGAGCCGCAAGCGGATTCAATACCTCTTGCGGAAGCGGAAGTAGAGGAGTGCTCACCTGGAATTCGATGAGACTCGATCTATATGGCCCCGGGTATAGTGAAGACCCTCGTGTGTGGCCAGTTCCGGTGCGTTGGCCTGGTGGTTGTTGTTCCAGTCGACGCATTCGGTGACGGCGATCGCGACGTTGTTGATACCCAGGCTCAGGGAGCTTCGTCGCGGATCAGCTCAGCTTGAACGGTGAGTTCAGCGCGTGAGCGGCGGCGCTGTCGTAGCTGTCGCCCTTGCGCGAGCGAGGCGATGGCTCCGGCCTCTACTATTCGCTCGGTGTAACGGCTGGCTCGGGTATTGGGCTGGCCAGGGGTCGATGCAGACCCACCGTCGGGTGGGAGAGCAGCTGCTCTGTGTAGACCTTGCTGGGGTGGTTCATCGTAGGACCTTATGGAGCCGTGCGCGGAGGGTCACGGCGACGGCTTGAACTTCATCGGCGGACCGTCGTCACCAGTCGGTGGCTTGGGGAAGTACTGGCGCAGCAGTCCGTTGTTGTTCTCGTTGCTGGGCCGCTAGTCGACCTCTACGAGCAGAATCGCGTCACCGGCAGCTTGATCCTCATCGACCAGGCGTCTGGCGTCACGGTCGGTGCGGGGATGATCCGCGGCTAACGGACGCGCGGCCGGGTCCGACCGGCCTGACTACACTCGGCGTCCATGAGTGAGCAGGCGGGGGCTCCCGCGGACCGGCAGGAGCTGCGCAAGACCCTCAAGCCCCGGTGGGTGTGGGCGGTCGCGCTCGGCTCGGCGATCGGCTGGGGCGCTTCGTGCTCCCCGCAGGACCTGCTCGCGCAGGCGGGCCCGCTCGGGGCCAGCCTCGGCCTGGTCATCGGCGGGGCGCTGATGTGCCTCATCGCGGTGAGCTACGGCCTGCTCATCCGCCACTTCCCGGTGAGCGGCGGGGAGTATGCCTACGCCTTCTCCTTCTTCGGCCGCACCCACGCCTTCGTCGCCGGGTGGGCGCTGGTCCTGGGCTACGTCTGGATCATCGCGCTCAACGCCTCGGCGCTCGCGCTGCTCTTCCGGCGGCTGCTGCCGCCGGTGGTCGAGTGGGTGCCGCTGTGGGAGGTCGCGGGCTGGCAGGTCTATCTCGGCGAGGTGGTCGTGGCCTCGGCCGCGCTGCTGCTCTTCGCGCTGCTCAACGCGCGGGGCGGGACGCTCTCCGGACGGGTGCAGTATGCCTTCTGCCTGGTCATGCTGGCCTCCGTCGCCTGCACCCCCTCGTGGATCGCGCTCGGCGTCTGGGTGCTGCTGGGAGTCGTCTTCTACCTCATGCGGCTCCCCGCGAGCCGGCAGATCGACGACGAGGAGATGCGCCGCCTGGTGCTGGGCGAGCACGCGAGTGGGCGCCCGGTCGACGCGCCCTGAGAGCCGCCATACCCGCACCGCCGCCAGGGCCATAGGGTCTTCGCCGTGAGCCTGAGATCCCTGCGCACCCAGCTCTGGCACCTACGCCGGGGTGGCATCGACCAGTGGCGGCGCCATCGGGCGCGTCGGCACATCCCGGCAGCTCACCGCGTTTCGGTGCCGGAGACGCGTGGCCCGGACGAGAGCTACCAGCCCCGGGAGTGGGACCTGCCGACGCACCGGTCCCCTCGTCGCGCGCTCCGGGTGGGGTTGATCGCCGACGAGTTCACCGAGCTCTGCCTGCGGTGGGAGTGGGACCAGACGCTCCTCACCCCGGACCGTTGGCAGCAGCAGGTCGAGGATCTGGAGCTGGTCTTTGTCGAGTCGGCGTGGAATGGCAATGGTGGGGCGTGGCAGTACCAGCTGACCGGGTCCAAGGCACCAAGCGAGCCGCTGCGCGAGCTGGTCGAGCACTGCCGGGCACGAGGCATACCCACCGTGTTCTGGAACAAGGAGGACCCCGTCCACCTGGAGGACTTCCTCGACACGGCCCGCCTCTTCGACTGGGTCCTGACCAGCGACGCCGACAGCGTCCCGCGGTATGTCGAGGAGCTGGGGCACGACCGGGTTGCGCCCATGGCCTTCGCCGCCGCCTCGTGGATCCACAACCCTGTCCGGCCGCGCGGCCGACCGGCGCGGGACATCGCCTTCGCCGGGATGTACTACCGCCACCGTTTCCCAGAGCGGCGCGCGCAGATGGACCTGCTCCTGGGAGCTGCCCATCGCGTCTCACCGCGCATGGCGCCCGGTCTGGAGATCTTCTCGCGATTCCTCGGGGGTGACGAGCGCTACCAGTTCCCTGACGAGGTGACAGATCGGGTGAGGGGTTCGTTGACCTATACACAGATGCTGTCGGCCTACCGTGACTTCAAGGTCTTCCTCAACGTCAGCTCGGTGCCGGAGAGCGCCACCATGTGCCCCCGGCGCATCTTCGAGCTCAGTGCCTGCACCACGCCCGTCGTGTCGACGCCCACGCCGGCGATCGAGGCCTACTTCGCACCCGAGGAGATGGCCACGGTCCGCGACGCGCGCGAGGCCGAGCTGGTGCTGCGGGGGCTGGTGGGCAACGACGAGTGGCGTGACCGGATGGGGCATCTGGCAGCGCGCAAGGTGCTCACCGAGCACACGTATGCCCGCAGGGTCGACCAGGTGCTGGAGCGGGTCGGGCTGCAGGACGCCTCGCCCACGGAGCCCTCGGTCAGCGTCCTGTGCTCGACCAACCGCCCGCACCAGCTCGACCACGTCCTGGGGTCCGTCGCCGGCCAGCGGGAGTTCACGCCCCAGCTGGTCCTCGTCACCCACGGCTTCGAGGCACCGGAGGACCTGCCCGCGCGAGCGCGGGACCTCGGCATCACGGACCTGGTCCGCCTTGCCGCCGACCCCGACCTGACGCTCGGCGAGTGCCTGAACCGGGGGGTGCAGGCCGCCGACGGCGACCTGGTCGCCAAACTCGACGACGACGACCTCTACGGCCCGCACTATCTCGCGGACCTGCGCCGGGCGCTCGACTTCTCCGGCGCCGACGTGGTGGGGAAGCGGGCGCACCACCTGCTCCTGCAGTCCACGGGTGCGCTGATGGTGCGCTTCGGCTACTACGAGCACCGCTTCACCGATCTCGTGATGGGGCCGACGGTCATGACGAGGCGCGAGTTGCTCCAGGCCGAGCCGTTCCCGCCACGCACCACCGGTGAGGACACCCACTTCCTCCGGCGGGTCCTCGCCGGGGGAGGCACGATCTACGCCGCGGACCGCTACAACTTCATCCAGGTGCGCCGTGGTCACGGACACACCTGGGACGCCCCGGACGCAGAGCTGCTGGCCAACGGTCGCGTCGTCGCCTACGGCGCCGGAATTGACCATGTCTTTACCTGAGGAGGGTCGAAGGGGCGCCCGGTTTCTGTAGAGTTCAACGGTCCCCATCCCCACTGAGAGGTCCGTTCCTTCATGTCGCAGACGTCGCCGTCATCGGCCTCGGCTACATCGGCCTGCCCACGGCCGCCATCCTCGCCACCCACGGATACGACGTCCTGGGGGTCGATGTGAGCGACCATCACGTGGAGGCGGTCAGCCGCGGCGAGGTGCCCTTCGTGGAGCCGGACCTGGGCACCCACGTCGCCGGTGCCGTGAGTCGGGGCGCCCTGTCAGCGCAGAAGGAGACACCCGCCGCTGACGTCTACATCATCGCGGTCCCCACTCCGTTCGCCGAGGGCTACACCGCGGACCTCAGCTACATCGACGCCGCCACCGACGGCATCATCCCCCAGCTGAAGGGTGGCGAGCTGGTCATCCTCGAGTCGACATCACCTCCGGGGGCGACGCAGCACGTCGCCGACCGCATCACGCTGCGCGCGCGGAGCTCTCGACCGACGCGGAGGGTGATCCGTCCAACGTCGACGTCGCCCACTGCCCGGAGCGGGTGCTCCCGGGCCGCGTCATGGTCGAGCTGGTGGAGAACGACCGGATCGTGGGTGGCCTTACCAAGCAGGCCGCCGAGCGGGCGAAGGAGCTCTACTCGAGCTTCTGCCACGGCGAGATCTTCCTCACCGATGCCGTCACCGCAGAGATGGCCAAGCTCACGGAGAACTCGTTTCGCGACGTCAACATCGCCTTCGCCAACGAGCTGTCGATCATCGCGGAGAAGGTCGGCATCGATGTCTTCGAGCTCATCGAGCTGGCCAACAAGCACCCTCGCGTCAACATCCTGCAGCCGGGTCCAGGGGTCGGTGGGCACTGCATCGCGGTGGACCCGTGGTTCATCGTGTCGTCGGTGCCCGAGCAGGCGCGGTTGATCCGTACCGCGCGGGAGGTCAACGACAGCAAGCCCGAGTACGTCATCAACCAGGTGGCTGCTCACGTCGAGGGTCGTGAGGCGCCCACGGTCGCGGCACTGGGGCTGGCCTTCAAGCCCGACATCGACGACATGCGGGAGTCGCCGGCCCTGGACATCACCCAAAGTCTGGCGGAGCGGCTGCCCACCGGCACGGTGCTCGCGGTGGAGCCCAACGTCGAGGCGCTGCCCGAGCGGCTCGCCGACCTGTCCAACGTGCAGCTCGCCCCGCTCGCCGAGGCTCTGGAGCGCGCCGACGTCATCGTGCTCCTCGTCGATCACAAGGAGTTCAAGGAGTTGGCCGGTCCTGGACGCGAGGTCCCGGTCGTCGACACCCGGGGCGCCTGGCGCGCGGCGGGAGCATGAGCCAGGTCGCTCATGCCGCTCCGACGTCCGGGACGACGACGGATCTGCGGGCCGCCCGCGCCGAGGCCACGGCGCTGTGGGAGGCGGGACGGAAGGAAGAGTCCCTCGAGGTGCTGCGCCGAGCGCGCGTCGAGCTGGGCGGAGACTCGTGGACGGCCTTCGCCTACGGCACCCGTGCGCTCGCTCTGGGTCACGGCTGGGCAGCCCGGGAGGCGCTGCACGACGCGGTCGATTACGACCCGTCGAACCTCGACGCTCTGGAGTTCTACGTCGAGGTCGAGGCGAAGCACCAGGGTCCCCCCGGCGCGCTGACCAAGGTCCTCCACGCCCTGGCCGAGGCACTGCCGATCCGGGAGGGCATCGACAGCGAGGCACTCGCCTTCCTCATCCCCAGCATGAAGAGTCCGCGTATCGCCTCGGCGATCCGCGGGCTCGACCTCTCCGACGACCCGGTGGCCCGCCTGTCCAGTCACCTGGTGGGTGCGAGCCCCGAGATCTGGGACGAGCTCTGCACGACTGCCGACGCGGGGGTCGCCACGCAGGGGCGACTGACGGTGCTGCTCGGCCGTGGGACCTATGGCGAGGCCAACGCCCTGCTCGCCGAGACCGACCCTGCGCAGATCCCTGTCCGAGCTCTGCGCGTGGCCATCCGACGCGAGCTGCGCCGGGGGCGCACGACGCAGGCGGTGCGCCTGCTGGGCCCGTATCGTCGGGTGCGCCCGGAGGACGCCTGGTCCCGGCACAAGCTGCGCGAGCTCACCGCGGTCAAGCCGCTGTCGCACTACCAGCTCGCGACGAAAGGCTTCCCGTTCGGTCGGCCCGCGAGCACCCCGGCCTACGAGGCCGACCCGTCGACATCCCTCTACTGCCTGCACAACTCGCTCCCGCACCATTCGGCGGGGTATGCGACACGCACCCATGGTCTGCTGCGCGGAGTCCGCGCGGACGGCTGGAACGTCCAGGGCGTCACGCGCCTGGGATACCCGTACGACATGCCGGGGCAGGACGAGCTGGGTGAGATCGCCTCGCGTATCGACGTCGACGACGTGCCGTACCACCGCCTCAGCACCACCCCGGGCATCGAGAAGAAGAACCCCATCCAGCCCTACGTGGCACGCTACGTCGAGGCGCTGAGCCAGCTCGCGCATCGTGAGCGGCCCTTCGTGCTGCACGCAGCCTCGAACCACTGGAACGGCCTGAGCGTCGTGGAGTGCGGCCGTCGGCTCGGCATCCCGACCGTCTACGAGGTCCGGGGACTGTGGGAGGTCACCCGCGGGTCGCGTGACCCGGAGTGGATGGAGGGCGGCATGTTCCGCTACATGGCGCGGATGGAGGCGGACGCGGCGCGCGGTGCCACCAGGGTGCTGACCATTACGCAGGCCCTGAAGGACGAGCTCATCGGACGCGGGGTGGACGCCGACAAGATCTCCGTGGTCCCGAACGGCGTCGACACCTCACGCTTCGTCCCCCGGCCACGGAACGAGGAGCTGGCTCGACGCCTCGGGGTGGAGGGCAAGACGGTCGTGGGATACGTCGGTTCGATCCTCGACTACGAGGGCCTGGACCTGCTCATCGACTCGGCGGCCGCCTTGAAGAGGGAGCGGGACGACGTCGCCTTCCTCTTCGTCGGCGACGGTGCCGAGCTCGTGCAGTTCCGGGAGCGTGCGGAGGCCGAGAGCCTCGGAGACGTCGTGATCTTCACCGGCCGGGTGCCGCACCACGAGGTGGAGGACTACTACTCGCTCATCGACATCTGCCCCTTCCCGCGCCTGCCCCTTCCCGTGTGCGAGATGGTCTCGCCGCTCAAGCCCTTCGAGGCCATGGCGATGGGCAAGGCGGTCATCTCCTCGGACGTCGCGGCCCTGGCCGAGATCGTGACCCACGGTGAGAACGGGGTCCTGCACCGCAAGGGAGACTCGGAGGCACTCACCGCCGGCCTGCGAGACCTGCTCGACAACCCTGTGCACCGCGAGCGGCTCGGTGAGTTCGCTCTCGACTGGGTTCGTCGGGAGCGTGACTGGCGCACCCTGGCCGGCTCGGTCTCGGAGGTGTACGCCTCGCTCGGCGGAAACACGGAGAGCGAGGCGCGCCCGTGACCCTGGGAGCCGATAGGGCCGGGGAGTCTCACACGCGAGACCTGGACATGGCTGTTTGCGACAGACAGGACTTTGCGCCGGCCCACAAGAGACCGCCTGATGCTGAGTCGCGCTTCGATGCTCTTCTACAGAATCGCCTCGCCCTCCCACCTCATGCTGAGTGGAACGGAGGGAGTCTGACGGACTGGACGGCGGACCCATTTCGCGACAGGAACTGGCAGTTTCAGCATCACACCCTTCGGTGGCTGGAGTGCGCGCGGCACCTAGCCTCCGAAGGAAATGAGGAAGCAAGAAAATTCTGGGTCGAGGTCGTCAAGAGCTGGGCTGACGCAAATGCCGATCCAAAAACCGCAGTGTCCGAATGGGCCTGGCGCGACATGGTGGACGGAAACCGCGCAATCAACTTATCCTTGGGGGCTCATCTCATGTATGATCAGCCCTGGTACCCAGCCCTTCTTCGCGCTCATCGAGACTGGCTTGCCGACACCTCAAATCTTGCCGCGCGAAACCATGCAATGCATCAGCACGCTGGACTCTTGGTTGTGTCAGCACTCCTGCGTGACCAAGAAGGCATGCAGCTCGCTTACGAGCGGGCCGCCGGCCAGTTTGTCATGTCGTTCGATGAACAAGGCATCAATGACGAGGGTTCATTCGCTTACCATCAGATGAACCTCTCATGGTGGACCCAAATTTGGCTGCGCTTCCAGAAAGAAGGATTCTCCCCTCCCAGTAATGTAGATGAACGCCTCCACAAAGCGGGAGTCGCCCTAGCGCATTTTGCCCAGCCCAACGGCATGCTTCCTCAGATCGGTGACTCAGCCTCAGGTCTTGTGAGGAAGGGCCTCAGCGACCAGTCAGATTTTGTGGCCACCCAAGGCATTAAGGGTCGCGCGCCGGAAGAGAATGCACTAGTTTTTGATCGGGGGTTCATTACGACGCGCAGTGGTTGGAGCGAAGACAGAGGACCTGAACACTCGCACACCGTCATCAGGTACGGGAAAGATCTTGCGGCTCACTCTCATGATGACCGTGGATCAGTTCATATCTATTCAGGAGGAACCGCTTGGTTAACCGATGCGGGTTTTCACAACTATCAACAAAAAAACAAAATTCGAGAATACACGAAAGCGCGATCCTCGCACAATGTCGCAACACTATCAACGGTAGTGCGCACGGCATCCAAAGAGTATAGATTAATGACCTATTCGCTTGATTCGGCGCAGGACTTCTTCTCGTTCTCGGACTCGGCGTACCAGGGCGCTGAAATGTTGAGATCGGTGACGTATTTCCGAGGCCCCGATTGTTGGATTATTGCTGACATCGCGCGAAGCGAATCGCAAACTACGCTCGTTCAACATTGGCTCATTTCCCACGGAGTCAAAGTACGACGGCATGATAGAGGGTTCAGCCTGAGCAAGGGGGCAAAGGAAGCGAACATGTCCTGGGTGGGCCGGACGCCCTCGCTGAGCGCTGCACGTGCTAGAGAGGACCGTCTCCGGGGCTGGATAGCTCCCCGCTACGGAGTGCTGGAGCCTGGCACCTCAATACAAGCCAAGAACAGACAACCTAGTGACTCACCCATGGTGGTTCTTCTTTTCTCCGCTCCGGGAGATAATCCATTAGGCATAGTTCGAAGTCACGTCGATGAGCACGCGAACGTATCGTGCTTGGTCGTCAGGGGGCGGACCAGTTGGAATTTGACGGCGTCTATGAATCGGGCAGGCGCGGAGGAGCAGTGAAACAAGACAATGCAGGATTAAGGAAACCCACAAGAAGTTCTCTAGTAAGGGTCTGGGGAGGGGGTCCCGCATAGAATGACAGAAAAAGAATCGACTATAGAGCATGCGATAAGTGACGTGCTTGCGAGCGTCCCCGGTTTGGGCAAAGCCCGAGTCGTTTTGTCCGATGGGCACAGCCGCGTTCCGGTAGAGGCTGATCCTAAGGCTCTAAGAAGAGCGATCGCAGAGGTTTCCCCCAAGAAGTTCAAGATTCAGATTAGGCGCGACGAGGTGTGGGTGGACACGATCCCTTACCGACAACTAAGAGTTGTGCGTCCGGCAAAAGTAGAATTAAAGACACAAGATGTACATGGCCTCAACAGGGTGCCGTCGAAAGATGTTCTAGAGCTGCGTGAGTCTGCGAACATGGAGGCGGCGGTGAAGAGGATAGCCCGCGGATTCTCAGAAGAGCGCAAAGGCGGCCTGTCTGACGATTTCTTGAACGGCTCTAACCAGTTCTTTTCAAAGTACCGGCGGCGCATGGATCGATCGTGGTTCTACTACGCTGCCAGGCAGTCCGAGATATTCTTCTACTTGCGAGATCAGCTTAAGTCAGCAATTGTGTCGGGAGACCCGACGTCGGCTCTTGAGAGGTTGATTAGGTTAAGAGACTGCGATAACGAGCCAGAGCAGGTGGCGCATCTCGTATTGCTCGGAAAGCTGCAGAGTTTGCGGGATCGAAACGAGGCGGCGGAGACATTCGCTGAAGCCTTGGCGCGTGACTCAGAGGACTTGGTTGGCAGGTTTTTTGTTGACTCAGGCGCACGGTCGTACTTTTCTGAGCCTATGGTTGACATGGCTGAATTGGAGGAGGCAAGAAGCGAAGTTGTCGGGGGGTTTGTTGAGGCAGGTGAAAACCGGGGTGTTAGATCCGATGCCTCACTGTTGGTGGCAATGGACGAGAAATTCTTTCGAGTGTATGGGATTCAGTTTTATGCAATGGCACAGCAGCTGCCGCATCTGGATTTTGATCTCGTCCTATGTTGTTCCCCTGAAGATGCCGCCCGTTTGGCTGAAGAAGGCGAGCGGCTCGCCAGAAGTCTTGCCAAGTTCAATCTGTTGCCTGTTCCAGAGAACGTGAGCACGTGGTCGCTGGCGACTCCTGCGGTGGTGAGAGATCGGCGAGCTTTCTTCGCGTCCGCCCGGTTTTTTGCGGCAAGTGAATTGTTTGCTCACCGTGCGCAGATGTATCTTGCTGACGCTGACCTCATGTTCACGAAGGATCCGTCTGCGTATATGAGATCACGGAAGGAGAAGCCAGTATATTCAAGTGACCGATCGCGAGGTGTGTCCAGCTTGTCTCCATGGCGCCGCTACACGGCTGGCAGTGTGATTGTCAACAGGAGCGATGGAGCGAGGCGGTTTCTGGCTGATGTGCAGCAGTATGTTTGTGCAGGATTTTCGCTTCCCCAGGCGTGGACGGTGGATCAGAATGCGTTGGCGTATGCATCGAGCGATCGTCGCATCTCTGGGCAGGATTGAATGATAGGCCCGGCATGCAAATACCGATCCGGACTACATGGGAAGAGAACTTTACGGCGCGCGCGATGACCAAGGGTAGGCATTTCTGAGGGGATGGGCTGTCGGAGGTGAGAGCTGGCCCTGAGGGGATTGACGGGTTAGTTCGGAGTCAATCAGCCTGGGAGTGTCATTCGGGTCCTGTCATAGATGAGGGTGGGGGCGGGGAGCGGGTGCGTCGGTAGGCGGTAGGTGTCGAGCTCTTCCGATGATGGACGTTCCTTCGCTAGCCTTCCGAAGGTCCTTTACTGCCCGCGCCATCTTCACGCGCCCGACCTGACTTCCGTCATTGGCCCTAGAACCTCAACCTGTGGGCCGGACGCTGCTCCAGCGGCACCGTGCTGGGCTCGGGTGCTGGGTTGTCGAATCTCACGACTGGCGCCACCGGTGCGCCGTTTGCTCGCGAGGCTGGCGTCAAGACAGCACTCTGGCGGCTGAGCTGCGGGCGAAGCCTCTCACGCCGGCCTGGGTTGGGGCCTGGTGAGGATCGTGGTCGGCCCCTTGTCGAGGGCCCGCGTCGTCGAAGGACTCACAGTGGTCTGCAACGCAGGGAACGAGGCAGTCTTGACCAAATGCCAGCGTCTGATTATCAACCACCTGGCCCGCCTTGATGGGGTCCGAGTGATCGTGGTCGATGAGGACGTTTGGCGACACATGAGCAAGGGAGACAAGTACGTGACCGCGATCATCGACTTCACCCCTGTGCGGGACGGCATCGTCCTTTCCGGCGGTGGTGATTCTCGAAGGCCGCTTCAAGAAGGGGGTTCTACGGCTGGCTCACCGAGCTGGACCAGGCCTGGCGGGATGGCATCGAGGTCGTCTTGATGGACGGCGTCGACGGGTTCAAGGCCGCCCTGACAGAGGAGCTGCCGGACGGGGTGTCGGTGGTGGACCCCTCACTCAGGGTTCGCTTGGCCAGCAAGGCGCTGAGGGGATGCCGCCACGGGCCCAGCAAGACCTGCGCGGTACCCAGTGCCAGGGCCGGCGATGCGGGGTTGGTCATCGACGCCGTCGCCGGCAGCGTCCCGGCACCGCTGGTCGAACTCCGCAGACTCTGCCGTACCCCGGGCATGCGCGCCGAGGACGTCCTGGCCCAATCTGACCAGACCCGCACCAGCAACGTTCCCATCGAAGCCGTCAACGGACGACTCAAGCACCTGCGCGGGCTCGCCCTCGGCTTCCTCGACCTCAAACACAACGTCGCCCCAGCGGTCCGCCAGCCCGGTGGTCTCGGACCCCGAGTACGCCCTGGGCTTTGCAAACGGCTTAGGCGTAGTCGAGTCGAGAACGCAGTTCAGACAATTCTTTTATGGCCACGGTGCGCAGATATTCCGGAATTTCGACTGGAGGCCCTGTGTATTTGTTGCTGCCGCCGCGTGCATCCACGTCTAGAGCCCGCTCGCCTGCGAAAGGGACACCGAGAGTTTGGCCAAGCTTGGTGATCTGTGTGCGGGGGTCACGCCGAAGGTCTTCGTATCTAACTATGGCATCAGGGGTTGAATTCTTGCCTCGTTCATAGAAGTTCTTGACAAATTGAATATTGCGCTGCAGATATGTGAAGTCATCTTCTTTGCTGAACTGCTGGGCGCGGTAGTCTGGTTTCCGAAAGGTTCGGGATATGACGACGTCAAGTGGGTCACGAGACAGTAATATCAACCGCCTCGGGTCTGGCATCAGTTGGTGCTGTCCCCAACCGCGGATATGCGCAGTGTTGATAAGTGGAAGTTTGAGGGATTGATCTATTGGCCGGTATGCCTGCAGCAGATGGCTTGCATCGAAGAGGAGGCCACGAGGAGTATCGCCGAGTGAGGCCCCGGCGGTCATGAATGCGGGAGGGAGATAAACGTCTCCGCAAGGATTCATATTGCCTGCGTCCGCCATCATTTCCTGCAGCCAGTGTGATCCCGCACTGCCTGGGTTCACTACAAAATAGGTCATCGGGCGGTTGGTTGCCCGCTCGCGTGCCCAGGCCATCAGCGTCTCATAAACCTCTTCGAGATCACGTAGTCCGTTGCGAGTCCGGAATTTTTCCACCATCTTCTGCTGGCGTGCCGCCATTTGCACGCGCTCGCCCGACCACAGGGATGCTGGCTCGTGAACCAAGCGGTGCACGAGGTCATCGACAGTTTCCTGCTGGCTGGTAGGGACACTCGCGTCAGGCTGGACACCTCCGGACCCGACATGTGGGGTAGGGCTGGGGCGATGAGTCTCGGGTTGGCGATGAGATGAGATGGAGACCGCCGCTTCAACGATCCGTCGGCTCAGGTCGTTGTAAACACTATCTGTGTAGTGAAAGGGGGCCGGGCCCCAGGCATGGTGTGGGTCCGCGGCCACGTCGTGGATCGTTACGAGATCGACACCGGTGATCTGCGACGCAGTGCTGTGATAGTCATGGAAAAGCCGGTTCGCGCGCGCGGGATCGAGCCCGAAGGACGTCGGGACCCGGCTGCCCTCGCTGGTATGGGTCGCCCACGCCGGGGCGAGCAGGAGCGTGCGCTGACGAAGGCCCAGCTCGTCCAGGAGCGTCCCGAAGCGGCGGAGCGCGTGCAGGAAGAGCACCCTGTGGCGCCCGGAGGCGAAAGGCACGAGCCGGAACTCCTCGAGCTCGGCGTCGACGCCGGCCCGGATGCTGTCGACCGACCGCGTCGCCCACGCATGCATGGTCGGCCGTCTGCTCAGGCGCTCCAACCGGCGCAGGCCGACCCGCTCGTCGCACAGGTCCCACAGCAGCAGGTCGACGCGATCGGCGTGCTCCCGGAGCTGCCGCTCGAGCGAGCTCTCCCAGTCGTTGGTGATCATGCGACGCTGGAAGTCCGAGCGGGTGTCAGCGGTGGGGAGTGTCCGTGTGGTCGACGGGGTGAAGGCGCTGACGAGCGACTGCCGGGCGACGTATCCCAGGAGCTCGAAGTCACGCGGCAGCCGCTCGAAGGTGTCGCGTGACACGCAGCTGCCGTAGATGAAGGTTCGGACGGTCACAGCTTGTTCTCGCTCTCTCGGGCGCTCCGCAGCCCTGCGGCCTCGTCTTCGGCGGCCTCGACCCCGGTGCGGGCGCCCCTCGCACGTGCGAGTAGGTCGTCGGCGATCTCGCGCTTGCCCTTGGCCTGGTTCCAGGCCCACCATCGGTAGGCCTCCGCGGTCTCCGGCGCGGGCCCGTCCTGGATGAGTGCTCCCTCATGCAACCACAGCGCCCGGCTGCAGGTCTCCTCGATGGTCTTCGCGGCGTGCGAGACGAGGAAGACCGTGCCGGCCCGCGCGCGCACCTCGTTCATCCGCGCCTCGGCGCGCTCCACCGATGCCGCGTCACCGGTCGACAGGACTTCGTCGAGCAGGAGGATCTCCGGCTCGGCCGCCGCGGCGATGGCGAAGCGCAACCGACCACCCATGCCGGAGGAGTAGGTGCGGATGGGCCTGCGGATGGCATCCCCGATGCCAGCGATCTCGAGGACCCGGGGTAGCGTCTCGATCACCCTGGCGGGTGTGAATCCGAGCGCGAGCAGGCCGAGGCGGGCGTTCTCGAGGCCGGTGAGGTCTTGCTGCAGGGCGGCGTGCACCCCCAGCAGCACAGGCTGCGAGACCGCACGCACCTCACCCCGTGAAGGCTGGTCGAGCCCGGCGATAAGACGCAGCAGCGTGCTCTTGCCCGAGCCGTTGGTGCCGACGATGCCGATCGACTCGCCACCGTGCGCGACGAAGGAGACGGATCGCAGGGCGTGTACCGAGACTGTCGTGACGGGGCGCAGGACTCGCGCCAGCCTGCCGCGCCCCTTGGTGGCGTGATCCTGTCGGACAGCTGTCTCGAACGTCCTCGAGACCCCGTCCACGAGCACCGTCGCGTCACTCATGGCCATACCCCTCCTCCCCCTGCCAGAAGTACCAGAATCCCAGAACGGGAGTGATCGTCGCCCACACCAGCAGCAGCGCCCAGTTTTCGAGCGGGGGCACGGTGTCGTAGATCAGGACGTCCCTCGACATGTCGAGAACGATGTACATGGGGTTGTTCTTCATGACCGCGAGCCACACCCCACCATCGACGAACCGGTCGATCGAGAAGAAGACACCCGAGGCATAGAACCAGAACCGGGTGAGGAAGCTCACGAGGTGGCGCAGGTCGGGGATCGCGTCACCGAGGCGGCCGGCGTAGAGCACCAGACCGGCGACGAAGAGCGTGTGCAGCGCGAAGATGGGCGGGAAGAGAAGCCACGTCCACGTGATGTCCGTGCCGGGCGGCACGGTCAGCAGCAGGAGCGCGAGCGTGGCCAGCACCGGGACCATCGACAAGGTCTCGCGCAGCAGCAAGGACAGCGGGATCGCTGCCCGAGGGAACGTGAAGGAGGTGATGAGCCCACGGCTCGCGCTCATCACGGTCATGCCCTGCGTGACACAGCTGGTCGTGTGGCGGAAGAGGAAGATACCGATGAGGAGGAAGCCGGTGAAGTTGTCGATCCCCCGGTCGGTCTGGAGGACGAGGGCGAAGATGACGTAGTAGACGACCCCCTGCAGGATCGGCACGCCGACCAGCCAGAGATTGCCGAGGAGCATGTCCCGGTTACCTGAGTAGGCTCTCGCCCGGGAGTCGGCCACGATGAAGTGTCGACGTGCCCACAGCTGATGAAGGTAGTCACCCAGCCCCGGCCGCCGACCGACCGGCAGCAGCGGCCTGGCCACCGGAGTACGCGGTCGTGTGCTTGTCATGTGAACCTGCGTGCCCTCCGAACTCGACTGCGCCCCGGTGCTCCACGGGGTCCCGTGTCCGGCCGCCCGGCGGGGCAGGTTGAACTAGGCTACCCGGATTGCCGCCACGGCCCGTCGACGAAAGGTCCCCATGCGCCTCCGGCCCCCCGTTCTCCTCGGCATGGCGGGACTAGCGGTCGCGCTGCTCGGCCTGCTCCTGGCGATCGTGACCCCCGTCCTGATCTGGATCTGGCTGACCATCGTGGTGCTCGGTCTGCTGGTCGCCGGGGTCGTGGCGCTACGCCTCGGGCGACGATTGCGGGCTGCGTTGCGCGCCGAAAGGAAGCAACTGCGCGATCGTGTCGAGTCCCTCACCGTAGAGCTCACGTCGATGGAGGCACAGCTGACGCTGCTGCGTGGCCAGGCTGACGCTGGTGAGCGTCTGCGGGCACGGGTGGATGAGCGCGCGAGGGTCCATCGGGCGTGGTTGGAAGCGCTGCAGGGGCGCGACGACGACCTGCGTGGAGGCATGGAGAGCCTGACGACCGGCTTGGAGATGGCTGGCGCTCGCACGGAGGAGCTGGCGAACGGAGTGGCCACGCTGACGGCCAGCACGGATGATCTGAGCGCCCATCGGACGGCGACGGACGAGGCGCTGGACCGGCTCAGGCGTGACGGTGTCGTGCTGCGACGCAAGGTCCGGGCGGGTGAGGAGGCGAACGCGGCGCTCCCCGACGTCGTCGCGCGGGTCGAGGAACTCACGAGCGGCCTGCTCGAGCAGATGGTCATGTCCGGCCGTGACCCCAGCCGGATCCTCACCCCCACCGAGAGCCGAGACCTCGTGCCCCGACTCATTGAGGACAAGAGAGTGCTGGCGCTCGTCGCCCTCGCGCGACGGTCGGACCTCCTCAGAGACATCAACCTGACGCAGATGAGGGCACTCTTCCGACTGCTGCGGACCGCGGGCTATTGGGGACTGCAGGAGCAGGTCGCCGCCGCCATGCACCAGGCATCGGGTAATGACCGAGATGAAGAGGTCCGTCGTCAGATCAGCGCGGACCTGACCGTCTTCACGTCACCGGTGCCCACGTGGAGTCCCTCCGCGGATCACAGCTTCTACGATAACACCGGGCCGGTGATCCATCTGGTCGGCAAGGCGCTGCCGGTGACCCAGACCGGTTACACGCTGCGTACTGCCTACACCGTGCAGGCCCAGTTCGCGCTCGGTATACCCGCTATCGTCGCGGTCCAACCCGGTGGTGACGAGATCGAGCACGAGACCGACGTCGAGACCGAGCACGACGGCATACCCCGAGTGGCACTCGCCGGCCCGACGAGAGGCGGCGCCCCGCTGGATGTCTGGCTCGAGGGATATGTCGCTGCCCTCGACCGCCTCGTGGCGCAGCAGCGTCCCAGTGTGATCCACGCGCATTCCGACTTCCTCAACGGTGCAGCGGCGGTGGCCGTCGGGCGTGCCCGAGGGATACCGGTCGTGTACGAGAGCCGGGGCTTCTGGGAGGAGTCCTGGCTGTCGCGGACGGGAGACTTGCTGGGCCTAGGCCCGGAGCCCGAGTCGGCGCTGGCGCCGATCGGTCTCCCCGAGGCCTACACGCTCCGGCGGCAGGCGGAGAAGCGGGTCCGGGCCTCGGCCGACGCGGTCGTGACCTTGGCGACGGTGATGCAGGAGCACATCGAGCGGGAGCATGGTCATGCTGCCCAGCTCTCCCGAGTCAAACTGCTGCCCAATGCCGTGGACCCGGAAGCGTTCGCGCCGAAGGATCCTGACCGCGTGACGGCGGAGGAGTTCGGCATCTCGCCCGATGACGTCGTCGTCGGGTACGTCAGCTCGATGGTCGAGTACGAGGGGGTGGACCTGCTCATCGATGCGATGCGCGGTCTGCGCGCACCTGCTGACCGACCAGGGGCCAGGGTTCATCTGCTGCTGGTGGGTGACGGGCCCGTGCTCGACCAGTTCCGTCTTCGCGCGGAGGGCAGCGACGCCTCCGTGATTATCACCGGGCGGGTGCCGCACGAGGAGGTGCAGCGCTACTACTCGCTGATCGACATCTTCGTCGTACCGCGCCGCGCGACGCCCGTCACCCAGTTGGTGACGCCGCTCAAACCTTTTGAAGCGTTGGCTTCCGCCAAGGCGGTCGTCATGTCGGATGTCCACGCCCTTCAAGAGATCGCCGACCAGAGCGGAGCAGTCGACACCTTCAGGGCGGGCGACGCGGTCGACCTCCGCCGGCGGCTGCAGAGCCTGCTCGACGACGAAGGACGTCGACGAGACCTCGGTCGTCGTGGTCGGGAGTGGGTGTTGCAGGAGCGCAGCTGGGAGGCCAACGCGCACAGCGCCTTGAGTCTCTACCAGGAGCTGGGGGCATCGTGGGCGGCCAGCCAGATCCTCGAGGCGGAGATGCAGCTGAGTCGACGAGAGATCGATCCGGACGACGTGCTCCGCCCGCTGCTCGAGACTCCCGCGCCCAGGGCTGGCTGGTTCCGGCCCGATGCCTCGCCAGGCGCACTGAGCGATGTCATGTCCGACGGCTGGGTTCTACACGGGCGGCCGCCGGTCAAGCTCCATGAGATCAGCGACTGGTCCAGCTATGCCAGGATCGACAGGTCCTGGGCCTTCCACCTCCACTCGTGGGAGTTCGTCGACTCCTTCATGCTCCTGAACGAGAATTTGAGCGTGGATCAAGCCCGCTACCTCGCCACCGTGGTCCTCGACTGGGTCGCTGCCCGTGACGCTCGGCGGGCCTCCGAGGAGCCAGATGAGTCGATGGCGTACTACGACATGGCACTCGCGCTCCGCGCGCCGCGCCTCCTGCTGGTGCTCCGGGCGCTTGCTGCGCACGAGACCACTCGGGCAATCCTGCCGGTCGTGGTCGAGCTGATCCTGCACGACCGGGACAAGCTGCGCGAGGACGACGCCTTCACCGATCGGACCAACCACGGCTTCTACACGGCTGCCGCCCAGCTGCACCTCGAGAAGTACCTTCCCGGCCTGCCGGACCACGACGAGGTGGTGGCCCAGGCGAGGGAACGCATGTCGCTCCTCGTCCGGAGCCAGTTCGCCGACGACGGCGGTCATCTCGAGCACTCGCCCGACTACCACCGCATGCTCCTGGGTTCTTTCCACGCGGCCGTGCGGGACGGACTCATCGAGGACGAGGAACTGCGGTCCCGGATCGGTAGGGCGGCGAACGTCCTCGGGTGGATGACCCAGCCGGACGGCACGATCGTCACGATGGGTGACTCGCCGTCGCGCCGACTTAAGCGTGCCCATGCCATGGGTGACGAGCACACGCTGTGGATCGCCACGGACGGGGGTGAGGGGAGTCCGGAGGACGCCGAGCTGCTGTCGCTGCCTGACAGCGGGTACGTCTTCGTCCGGAGCCCGCAGCCGCATGAACCCGGGAAGAGGTCGGAGTCGTCCTACCTCGCTGTGCAGGCAGGCTTTCACTCGCGTGCTCACAAGCACGCGGACGACCTCTCCTTCGTGTGGTTCGACCGGGGTCAGGAGATCTGCGTCGATGGTGGCCGCTTCGGCTACGGCCAGCTGCTCCCACCTGACGATCCCCTGCGCTCGCAGGGTTTCTACTACGCGGATGCCCGTCGTCAACACGTCGAGTCGACGCGAGCCCACAACTCGCTGGAACTCGACGGGAACATCCAGGACCGCCGGCGGCCGCCGTTCGGCTCAGCTCTCGTGTCGGCGGAACGTGAAGGGACAGCCTTCACGATCGTCGCCCGGGCGCCTTATGCCGACTACACCCATCGCCGAAAGCTCAACCTGGTGCCGGGGCGAAGACTCATCGTGCTCGACTCGGTGCATTCGCAGATCGACGACCAGCGTGAAGCCGTGGCGTGGTTCCTCCTCGACGGAGCGCTCGAACTGATCGATGTGTCGGAGAGCGGTGCTCTCTTCGGACTGCCGTCGGGTGATTCTCTCCAGGTCTCGAGCAACGCGCGGCTGATCGCGCCGGCCCGTGGTCAGGAGTCACCTTTGCGCGGGTGGCGTTCACGCCAGGAGGGCGAGCTGGAGCCGGCCTGGTCCCTCGGTGTCGGCTTCGACGTCAGGACACGCGGAGGCGCACAGACGGAGCTGCGACTGTCGCGTTCCTAGTTCCAACGCTGCTGACTCGCATCGAAGTCCGGCAGGCGCTCACCCGATCCGAACATCTGCTTGATCGCTGCGACGCATCGTCCAGCCGCCTTGCCGTCGCCGTAGGGGTTCACGGCGCGTGCCATGGACTCGAAGGCAGAGCTGTCGTCGAAGAGGGTGCTGACCTGATCGACGATGCGCTCCTCGTCCGTACCGATGAGCCGCACGGTGCCGGCTTCCACCGCCTCGGGACGCTCGGTGTTCTCACGCATGACCAGCACCGGTTTGCCGAGCGATGGCGCCTCCTCCTGCACGCCGCCGGAGTCCGTGAGGACGACCGTCGCCAGGCTCATGAGACGCGTGAACTCGCCGTAGGGCATTGGCTCGGTGACTAGGACGTTGTCGAGGTTCTCGACCTGGGGCAGGATCGCCTCCCGGACGATGGGGTTGCGGTGCGCCGGCATGATGATGGCGGTGTCGGGGTAGCGCTCCGCGAGTCGCCGCAGCGCCCGGCCGACCCCCTCCATGGCACCCCCCCAGTTCTCGCGACGATGGGTCGTCACGAGCAGCACGCGACGCCCGGAGTCCTCGATGTCCCGGAGGCGTGGGTCGGAGAAGGGGATGTGTTCCCCGACGGTGTGCAGCAGCGCGTCGATGACGGTGTTGCCGGTGACCGCGACGGTGTCCGGATCGACGTTCTCGGCGAGGAGATTGGCCTTCGAGGTGGCTGTCGGTGCGAGATGGAGTCGTGCGACCTGCGTGGTGATCTTGCGGTTCGCCTCCTCGGGGAAGGGCGACAGGATGTTGCCGCTGCGCAGTCCGGCCTCCAGGTGGACCACGGGGATCTGTCGGTAGAAGGCGGCGATGGAGGCGGCGGCCACCGTCGAGGTGTCACCCTGCACGAGCAGGGCGTCCGGTCGCTGGTCCTCGAGCACCGGGTCCAGGCCGCAGAACACCCTGGCCATGAGCACGTTGAGCGTCTGGCCGTGGGCGAAGACGTCGAGGTCGTGGTCCGGGGTGATACCGAAGACCTCGTTGACCTGGTCGAGCATCTCGCGGTGCTGCCCGGTCACGACGGTGACCGAGCTCAGGTCACCATTCGCCCCGATCGCCTTGACGACAGGAGCGACCTTGATCGCCTCAGGTCGAGTGCCGTACACGGTCATCACAGTCTTGGTGCTCACGAATGCCTCTCTGGGTGGTGGTCCAGCCCACCGGTCGCACGCGGACGTGCGCGGTGGTCTGCGGTTGTCTCGACATGACGGGTGCACAGGGCGTACACCTCTCGGTAGTTCTCGGCGAGCGCCCCCCAGGTCCGGTCGGCAGCCAGGACTCGACCGCGGGCCGCGAGTTCCTGGCGGCGGTCCTCGTCCCGCAACAGACTGTCGACCGCCTCCGCGAGCGCGGCCGGTGCTCCGGGCGGGGCGAGGACCCCGGTCTCCCCGGGCACCACGATCTCGGCCAGCGCCGGCAGGTCCGAGGCGATGACGGGGCGGCCCGCGCCCATGGCCTCGACCACCTTGAGCGGCGGCACCAGCCGGGTCACCTCGTGGTCCTCCCGCGGCACCACCACCACGTCGAGGGCGTCGAGCCAACGCAGGGCGTCGTCGCGGTCGAGCCGGCCGGGGAGGAGGAACGCCCCCTCGAGGTCGAGCTCAGCCACCCGGCGGCTCAGGTCCGGCCAGGCCACGCCGTCGCCGACGACCGCGCCTCGCACGTCCACCCCCTGGGCGCGCAGCAGCGCCACCGCCTCCACGAGGTCCGTCAACCCCTCGTAGTGCACGACCGAGGACACGGCACCTACCCACAGCCCCGAGCCGGGCAGCCCGAGCACACCACGGGCCCGCTCCGGCGTGATGTCGCGCTGCAGGAGGGAGGCGTCGATGCCGTTGGGGACGACGCTCACCCGGCCCGGCTCGACGCCCCGCCGGACGAGGTCGGCGCGCATGGTCTCGCTGATGGTCACGACGTGGTCGGCGGCGGCCGCCAGCTCGGCCTCCCGGGCGCGCCACGCGACGAACCTGCTGCTCGCGTAGGGCGCAGGGTCACCGGCGCGACGCCGTGCCGAGGCCCAGGTGCGCTCCAGCTGGCCGCGCACCTCGTGCACCCAGGGCAGGTCGAGCGCGCGGGCCGCGGCCTGGGCGGCCAGCGCGTTGGGGTAGTGCGTGGTCGAGTGCAGGTGGGTGGCCCGGTGCTCCCGGGCGACACGGACCAGCTCCGTGGCCCAGGTGTCGATGCGACCCGCCTCGCCGGGTGGGAGCAGCGTCGGCACGACCCGGCGGTAGGCCACCCCGTCGACGAGGTCCACGTCGTCGCTGAGGACCCGCCCGATGGACACCGGGTAGGCCGGCCGCGTCACGGCGGTGACCTCGATCCCGGCCTCCTGCTGGGCGCGCAGCACCGCCTGCGTGCGATGGGTATACCCCGAGCGCGTCCACGGCAACGAGTTGGTGAGCACGTGGACCACCCGGTGCTCCTCACCCCGCGACGCCCAGTCGCGTGGCGGCGCGGAGGGGACCGGGCGCGGCCCGGGGCGCAGCGCCTCGACGTCACCGGACAGCTTCGCGGCGAGGCGCTCCGGCACCCGGCCCGAGTCCACCAGCGCCTGCGTCCGCTCCAGGTCGCCCACGAGCCAGGACCATCGAGCCAACGCGCCACCGGCGGCGTCACCGGTCGGCTCCGCGCCCGCGTGCACAGCGAGCGCGCGCGAGAGCGGCCCGGACCTGCGCTGCCGGGCCAGCCGCTCCCGGGCCCGCTCCGGCCGGTCGAGCAGGAGCTCGCCCCACACCGCGTGCGCAGCCGGGCTGTCGCCGCGCGTCGCGAGCCGGCCCACCGCGCCGCGCAGCCGGTGGGGGATGCGTCGGCCCGCCTGCACCGTCAGCCAGGCCGGGTCGTCCGCGGCCATGGCGACGAGGGTCACGCCCGCGGCGCCGAGGTGCCGGGCGCGGCGCCACAGGTGCAGCGGCCTCATGCCGGAACCCGCTGCCGGGTCAGCGACGCCAGCGCCTCCATCAGCCGGGCCGACGCGCCGGACTCCGTCGCGTGCTCCTCCAGCCACGCACGCATCCGCGGCCGGTCGGGGGAGGGCCCCCGCGCCGCGAGCTCCTGCCAGGCAGCCGCCAGCGCCTCGGCGTCCTCCGGCGGCACGGCGAAGCCCGCGCCGGTGCGCTCCACGATCTCGGCGGCCTCCCCGGCGACGGACGCCGAGACGTGCAACCCCAGGGCAAGCGCCTCGTAGAGCTTGGACGGGACGGTCCGGCACAGGCCCGGCCAGTCGCGCAGGCTCATGAGGAAGGTGTCGCACCACGCGTAGTGCTCGGCCACCTCCTCGCGGGGGACCGGGCCGACGAGCTCGACCGGGGCCTGCAGCTCGCGCACCAGGTGCCGGACCGGGGCGAACCGGGCCCCGGTCCCGACCACGCGCAGGACGACGTCCACGCCCGCCTGCCGGGCGAGGTGCGCCGCCCGCACGGATGTCTCCAGGCCCTGCGCCCGGCCGACCGTGCCGACGTAGATCACGCGCAGCTGGCGGGAGCGCGCGCGGGCGGGTCGCCGCTAGGGCTCACCGGGCAGCTCGTGGTGGGCGTTGCGCACCGTGACCACCCGGGCGACCCCGCGCTCGCGCAGCGCCGCGCCGAAGCTGTCGGTCGTGGTGACGACGAGGTCGGCCGAGCGCTGCAGCACGGTGACCCCGGTGCGGGCGGCGCCGAGCACCGCACCCCGGACCGCGCGGCGGACCAGGGGCGCGGACGGGTCGCCGACGCCGCCGAGGATGTCTGGCCAGGCGTCGCGCATCTCGAGCACCAGGGGCGCGCGCAGCAGCGTGGCGACCGCACGGCCCGCCGCCGCGGTCGGGATGCCCGGCACCGTCGCGATGACGACGTCCGGGCGCAGCTCCGCCCGCCGGCGCCACCCGGTGAGCACCGTGTGCGCCGCGGTCACGCCCTGGTCGAGCAGCAACGACAGGGCCGTGCCGGTCGAGGGGCGGAACGGCACCCGGTGCACCGTCTCCCCGTACTCACCGGTATGCCGGTGGCCGACCTGGGCGGGGTCCTCGCCGGGCAGCAGCTGGCCGCTCGGGTAGTGCGGGGCCGGGGTGATGACGTCCACCTCGTGGCCGGCGCCGACGAGGTCGCGGACCAGCGCGGACCACCGCAGCTGCGGCGGGCCCGTCTCCGGGGGGTAGTAGTGCGTCAGCAGCAGGATCCGCATACGTCGGCTCAGGCGTCCTCGAGGCCTGACCCGGCCAGCCCGTCGGTGGGCTCGGGCTCCGTCGGGTCCGGCTCCGTGGGCTCGGGGCCGGTCGGTGCGGGATCGGTCGGCCCGGGGTTTGTCGGCTCCGGCGCGGTCGTCGGCGGGGGAGCCGGGTCGGTCGGCTGCGGGACCGTGGGCTCGGGGGCGGGCGGTGGCTGCCACGGGCACGACCGGGGGCTGCCAGGGGGCCGGGTCGCTCGTCGGCTGGACGGGTGGCTGCGTGGGCAGCACCGGTGCGGCGGTGGGCTCCACAGGTGGCGGCTCGGCGCCGGCTCCCTCGTCCCCGGTGGCGCCGGGATCGGCCGGCGCCGGCGCACCCGCACCCTCGTCGGCAGCAGCACTCTCGCCCTCGCCCTCGCCGGCGGGCTCGCCGAAGACCTCCTGCTGGACGATCTCGGCCCACCGCTGCCCGCCGAAGATGTTGACGCTGAGGGGGTCGCGGCCGGACACCGTGAGGTCGACGATCTCCTCGTCCTCGAAGACCCGGGCGACATCGACGATCTCCGCGTCGGCGTCGTCGGCCCAGTCCCGCACCGCCTCGGTCACCTGTGGCTGCCCGTCGCGACGCGGCGGCTGCACGACGAAGCGCACCTCCGCGCCCGGCAGCGCCTCCTCCAGCTCCTCCTGCAGCGCGCCGAGCTGCTCGGGCAGGTCCTCCGGCGTGTTGGCCCGGCCGAAGCTCACGAGCACGAGGTCCGGGTCGTCACGCACGAAGAGGTCGAGCCGGGCCGCGGCATACTCCGGGGTGCCCTCGACCAGGCTGGCGTTGTCGATGGTGACGGTGGCGCCGTCGCCGCCCACGCTGGCGGTGTCGCCGTAGCGGGTCGGGTCGGCCTCCTGGGTGCTGGTGAGGTAGACCTCGCGCTGCCTCGTGAGCTGCCGCGCCCACGCCGCCACCCAGTCGTTCTCGTGGGTGCCCGTCCGGTCGCCCAGCACCAGCACCTCGAGGTCCTCGCCGTCGGTGTAGCGCTCCTGCACCGAGGGCGGCTCCGGCTCGGCCGTGGTCTCGGCGGTCGTGGACGGGGCCGTGGTCGCCGCATCGGTGTCGTCCTCGGTCGGGGGCGCCGTGGTCGGCGCCTCGTCCTCGGCGTAGGGGTCGGTCACCTGCGGCGGGGACCAGTCACCGCGCAGCGTGTCCCACCACCCGGTAAAGCCGCGCTCGGAGAAGCCGATCGCCACCAGGGCGACGATGAGCACGTTGGTCAGGATGACCACCACGCCCAGCCCGGTGGACCGCACCCTCGACGAACCGCTCACGTCGCACCATTGTGCCGGATCAGCCACCAGATCCCGGCGACCAGCAGAGCCGCGGCGGCCCAGAGCCCGGCGACCGGGGTATGCCCCCAGCCGGGTCGGCGCGACAGCCGCTGGTAGAGATGCTCGCGGTGGGCGTCGACGAGCCGCTCCCCGCGCGCGGCGCGGCGGACCAGCGTCACCCCGGTGTCGACCAGGTAGGGGAGCAGCGGGGCGGCGAGGAGAAGCGGCCGGCCGCCGCCGGCCTGCTCCAGGACGATGCCGGCGGTGAGCAGCGCGCCGACGAGGTAGCTGCCGCAGTCGCCGAGGAACATGCGCGCGCGGGGGAGGTTCCACGGCAGGAAGCCGAGCCCCGCCCCCAGCGTGAGCGCGCCGAGCGCCACCGCCGCCGGGGCCACGCCGCCCAGGAGGGCGATGAGTCCCCAGGCCGCTGCGGTGAGTGCCGTGATCCCGTTGATCCCGTCCATGAAGTTGACGACGGTCACGACCACGGGGAGCGCGAGCGCGGCGAGCAGGGCAGTCCCGACGCTGCCGACGACGGACCCGAGCACCGCGCCGAGCAGGAGCAGGGCCACGATTCGCACCAGCGGCGAGACGTCCCGCAGGTCCACGAGCACGCCGAGGAGCGCGGTGGCGGCGCAGGCGCCGAGGGCGGTCCAGGGCAGGCCGGCCACGCCGAAGGCCGACGCCGCCACGGCGGTCAGGAGCACCCCGGCCAGCGGTGCCAGCCCGCCGCCGCGCAACGTCGGTGTCTGGTGCGACGAGCGGTGGTTCGGGACGTCGACCAGGCCCCAGGACCGGAGCAGGGGCGCCAGGGCCGGGGCAGCCGCCACGGTCAGGACCGCCGCGCCGAGCACGAGGGCCGCGAGGACACCTGCGCTCATGCCGGGTGCAGCACGCTCTCGCTCGGGTCGGAGCGGTCCCGGAGCCAGGCGATGAGCTCCGGTGTGCTGGACAGGCGGCCCGAGGGCACCTCGTCCGGGTCCAGGCCCGGCACCCGGACGGACCAGAGCAGATGGTGCCGCGTCTGGTGCTCCTCGTCCAGGCCGAAGAGGTCCTCGGTCAGCTTCTCCCCGGGGCGGAGCCCGGTGTACTCGATCGCCACGTCGCGTCGGCCCGACATGGCGATGAGCGTGCGCGCCATGTCGTCGATCCGGACCGGGACCCCCATGTCGAGCACGAGGACGTCGCCGTCCGAGCCCAGCGAGGCTGCCTGCATGACGAGCTGGCAGGCCTCCGGGATGAGCATGAAGAAGCGCTCCACGTCCGGGTGGGTCACGGTGACTGGCCCGCCGCGCTCGATCTGCTCGGTGAAGATCGGGATGACCGAGCCGCGGGAGCCGAGGACGTTGCCGAAGCGGACCGAGACGTAGCGGCCCGGCTGGCTGAAGGCGAAGTGCGCCGTGAGCCGCTCGGTGACCCGCTTGGTGAAGCCCAGGACGGAGGTGGGGTTGGCCGCCTTGTCGGTGCTGATGTTGACGAAGGTGCCCACGCCGTGGGCCGCGCAGGCGCGCAGCACGTTGAGGGTGCCGGTGATGTTGACCCGCCAGGCCTCGAGCGGGAAGCGCTGCAGCAGGGGGAGGTGCTTGAGCGCGGCGGCGTGGAAGACGACGTCGGGGCGGTGCTGGGCGAAGGCGCGGTCCACCATGGCGGCGTCGGAGATGTCGCACAGGACCAGGTCCTCGCTCTGCAGCAGCCCGCGGCCGGTGACCGAGAGCTGCACCGCGTGCAGGGCGGACTCGTCGCGGTCCAGCACGATGAGCCGACGTGGGTGGAAGCGGGAGATCTGGCGGCACAGCTCGGACCCGATCGAGCCGCCGGCGCCGGTCACCAGCACGACCTTGCCGGTGAGGTGGTCGGCGATGGCGGCCTGGTCCAGCTCGGTGCGCCGACGCCCCAGGAGGTCCTCGAGGTCGATGTCGCGCAGGTCGTCGGCGTGCGGGTCGGCGTCCAGCAGCCGGTCGAGGTTGGGCAGCACCTTGACCGTGAGCCCCGTCTGACCAGCCAGGTCGTTGACCGCTCGCATCAGGGTCGCCTCGGCGCGCGGGATCGCCACGATGAGGTGCGTCGCCTCGTACTTCTGGGCCACCTTGGCGATGGCATTCAAGCCGCCGCGCACCCGGATCCCGTCGATCCGCAGCTTGCGCTTGCTGCGGTCGTCGTCGAGGAAGGCCACGGGGCGGAACGGCGAGGTGTCGTCCTGCAGCATGTTGGCGACCAGGCGGCGACCGAGCACGCCGGCGCCGTAGATGATCGCGTTGTGGTCGACCTCCCGGCGCACCGCGGCCCGGGCGCGGTAGGAGCGCACCACGAAGCGCGAGGCCAGCATGAGGGACATCGCCACCGCGGCACCCACCGTGGGCACCGAGCGCGGCACGACGTAGGGCTGCAGCCAGATCGCCCACACGCTCAGCACCAGGGCGGTGAGGAGGGCGGCCCGGCAGACCGCCGTGACCTCCTCGAAGGACCCGCGGATGTGCTTGATGAGGTAGGGCCCGAACAGCATGCCGAGCGTGAGGTGGATGGCCGCGGCGGCACCGGCGACGATCCACGTGTCGGTGACGAAGGCGCGACTCAGGTCGTACTGGAACCGGATCCACGTCATGGCGATGATCGCCAGCGCCCAGACGGCGCCGTCCCCGAGCGCCCAGAGCACGCGTTTGAGCGCATCCGGGATGCGGCGGGGACGTGGGCTCACGTGCGTCCTGGAGGGAGAAGGATCGGCGGGCGAGAAATGGGCAGAGACAAGAATGGCCCGTGCTCGCCGGAAACGCAAGACCGCAGGTCAGAAATGTGCCGAGAATGCGCGTCAGGTCACGCAATCACGCGCTGGAGGGGCGGCTTTTCCCCTTGACGAATTCTTGACCTTCCGGTCAGTTCGTCTCGTCGGCGATCTGCTCGGGGCTCTTGCCGCTCGCCTTGGCGATCACCTTGGTCGACTCCCGGTTGGCCAGCATCCGCGCCAGCCCGACCAGCGCGCCGGAGAGCACCGCGAAGGCCACGGCCTCCTTGAAGTCGATGTCCGGGTCCTCCGGGTTGGTCGGGGAGTCGTTGCCCGTGACGAACTTCCAGGTGCCGTCGGTGACCTTGCGCGCGATGGAGCTGGCCGCCAGGACGGCGCCGACGGTCATGGCTTTGGCGACGAGATTACCCATGACCCGAATCCTGCCACACGACCACCGGACTCACCCTGTGGGGTGAACTCGCCTCTCGCGGCTTTCTTGCTATCGTGTAAGCGCTTTCATCCCCTGGCGGCGTTGCCGGGGGTGGGCTTCTTCGCCCCCGACCCAGCGTCCCCACCGGAGAGGTAGACCGCCGAGCCATGCCGTTCAAGCTGCCGGCCTGGGCCGTCCTCCTCCTGTGGATCCTGCTCGCCGTCGCCGCCCTGGCCGTCTTCTTCGGCAGTGCCCGGGGCACGCTGCGCGGTATGGACGTGGTGCTCGGTCCTCCGGAGCGCGACGAGGAGCACGGGGACGGCGGGGAGCAGGGGGACAGCGGGGAAGGCAGGGACGGGGACGACCGGGACGACGGTGATAGTGTCGGCGACGACCACGACAGGGGAGCGCCCGAGCGCTGAGAGTGCGGCACCCGCCGCAGACCCTCGAACCTGCACCGGCTAGCACCGGCGAAGGAAGTCGATGAGGAGCATCGCCATGACCGCGTCAACGACACGCACACGCAGCCGACGGATCACCTCCACCCTGGTCCTTGCGGCCACCACCGTGACCCTGGCCTCCTGCACGCTCACCGGCGGCGGGGGCGGGGAGGACGAGCCCACCGGGAGCACCGAGGCGGCCGACCCGGGCCCGACCGGCACCGCCGACGCCGGGGACGAGACCGCTGCGGCGCCCACCCCGGCCGACACCGGCACCGTGGTGCTAGCCGCCCACGACTCGTTCACGCTGCCGGATGACCTGGTCTCCGCCTTCGAGGCCGACACCGGCTACGACCTGGAGATCCAGCTGGCCGGCGACGCCGGGCAAATGGCCAACCAGGTCGTGCTGACCGCCGGCAATCCCACCGCCGACGTCGTCTTCGGCATCGACACCACCTTCGCCAGCCGGGTCGTCGCGGCCGAGGCGCTGCAGGCCTACCGGCCCGACGCGCTGCCGGAGTCGGCCACCGAGCACGACCTCACCGAGGGGGGCCAGGCATACCTCACCCCCGTCGACTACGGCGACGTCTGCGTCAACATCGACACCGCGTGGTTCGCGAACGAGGGCATCGAGCCGCCGGAGACGCTGACCGACCTGACCGAGGAGCAGTACGAGGACCTCTTCGTCACCCCGGGCGCGAGCACCTCCAGCCCGGGCATGGCCTTCCTGCTGGCGACGATCGGCGAGTTCGGCCCGGGGGAGTGGCAGGGCTACTGGAGCGACCTCATGGCCAACGGGACCAAGGTCACGAGCGGCTGGACCGACGCCTACACGGTCGACTTCACCGCCGGCGGCGGCGACGGCGACCGCCCGATCGTGCTGTCGTATGCCTCGAGCCCACCCTTCACCATCCCCGAGGGTGGCGTCGAGCCGACCACCCGGGCACTGCTCGACACCTGCTTCCGCCAGGTGGAGTATGCCGGTGTCCTCGCCGGCACGGACAACCCCGAGGGTGCGCAGGCGGTCGTCGACTGGCTGGTCAGCCCGGCGGTGCAGGCGGCCATCCCCGACGCGATGTATGTCTTTCCCGTCGACGACGAGGTCGAGCTGCCCGAGCTGTGGGCCCAGTGGGCGCAGGTCGCCGAGGACCCGATCGTGGTCGCCCCCGGGCAGATCGAGGCCGAGCGAGAGACCTGGCTGCGGGAGTGGGCCGACATCGCCACCGGGTGAGCGGCTCGGGGTCGCCGGCCGTACGGGCCGTGGCCTTCGACCTCGACGACACCCTCGCCCCCTCCAAGTCGCCCGTCCCCGAGGTCACCGCCACCGCGCTCAGCGAGCTGACCGCGGTGGTGCCGGTCTGCGTGATCTCCGGCGGCAGCTTCGAGCAGTTCCGCGAGCAGCTGCTGGCCCGGCTGCCGACCCCGGCCACCGGCTGGGGCGGTCTGCACCTCATGCCGACCTGTGGGACGAGGTACTACCGTCGCGCCGCCGGGGCGGCGGACTGGGTCCTGGTCGAGAGCCGTGAGCTGGACCCCGCCCGGCGGCGTCGGGCCGTGCACGTCGTGGAGGAGACGGCGCGCGAGCTCGGGTTGTGGGAGCCCGAGGACCGCGTGACAGGGGCACGCATCGAGGACAGGGGGTCGCAGGTGACCTTCTCGGCGCTGGGGCAGCAGGCCGCCATCGCCGACAAGCAGGCGTGGGACCCCGACGGCGCCCGCCGCGGCCTGCTCGCCCGTCACCTGGCGCAGCGGCTGCCCGACCTCGAGGTCCGCGTCGGGGGCTCGACCTCGGTCGACCTCACCGAGCGTGGGGTCGACAAGGCCTACGGCGTCGGTCGCTTCGCCCGCGAGGTCGGCGCCGACCCTCGCGAGGTGCTCTTCGTCGGCGACCGGCTGGACCCGCTGGGCAACGACTACCCCGTGCTGCGGCTCGGGGTCCAGGCCCGGCCCGTCGCCGACCACCACGAGACCGTGCAGGTGCTGCGCGAGCTCCTGCAGCGGCTGCGTGGGACGGCGCCCGGCCGCGCCTGACCGTGCGGGTCGCTGCTCACCGGCACGGCCCCCGGCGCCGGCACGCCCCGAGCACGCCCCCGGCACCGGGCGATCCGAGCCCGCCACGCTCAGGGGTGCCGCTGCCGCCAGTGCTCGACGACCACGTCGGCGGGCACCGGCTCCACCCAGCGGCCGGGGAGGCCGAGGGTGGGCGCCGGTGCCCCCTCCCACCGGGCCTCACCCTCGCGCCGGGTCGAGCGCACCCACACCCCGCTGTCCCGGCTGTCCCCGGCGTCGTCGAGATCCGCCCCGGGGGGCGCGTCGAGCGTGAGGTGCGCCGGACCGGGCGGCCAGGGCAGCCGCAGCACCGCCTCGGGGCGGGTCACCTCCACCACGGCGCGGCAGCGGGCGAGCACCCGTCCGGGTGGGTCCCCTCGGTGCACCCGGGGGTCCGGCGGCACCGGGGCCGGGTGCGGCACCCAGACCCCGAGGTCGCCCAGCCGCAGCAGCGCCTCCACGACGACGACGACCTGGCCGGGGGACCACGAGGCGCACCCCGGTCCCAGGACGGCGACGACGTCGGGCTGGGTGTGGTGCCACCCACGACCACGGACGAGCGGGTGGGGTATGCGCTCGGCCAGCGCGGCGGTCTCGGCGTTCTTCAGCCGCGCGATCCCCGCGGCGTCGCCCTCGTGTCGCCCCGCCAGGTCGGGACCGTCGTGCCAGGCGAGGGCAGCCGGCTGGTGGCGCAGCCGCGCCCCGGTGAGCCAGGCCCGCCAGGCCAGGTCCCAGTCCTCCCCGCCGTAGCCGGTCAGCGTCTCGTCGTAGCCGCCCACCGCCTCGAAGACGTCCCGGGAGATCGCGCTGACCGCCCCGATCACGTAGCGGAATGAGGTGTCGTCGGCATCCCGGAGGTCGCGGGTCGCGGCATACCCCTCACGCAGCCACCCGGGCTCGGTCAGGCACGCCGACGGCGGCCAGTCCTGGTCCGTCCCGGCGCCGCCGAGCCGGGCGTGCCGCCGACGCCCCACCGCGAGGGTCGGGCCCTCCAGGCAGGCGCGCTGCAGCGTCGCCACGTAGTCGTCCTCCGGCGCGGTGTCGCCGTCGAGGAAGACGATCACCCGGCCCTGCGCCCGGGAGGCACCGAGGTTGCGTGCGGCGGCCAGGCGGAAGCCGAGGTCCGGCTGCCGGACGACGGTGACCGGCAGCCGCATCGGGCCGATGACCGGCTCGGTGGGGGAGCCGTCGTCGGCGACCACCACCTCCAGCCCCCCGAGGACCCCGCGCTGGGCGTCCAGCCGGGCCAGGACGAGATCGAGCATCGGCTGGTCGCGGTAGTAGGGGACGACCACCGTGCACGCGGGACGGTCGGCCACCTCCCGCACCGCCCGCGCCGCCTCCGGCGAGGACGGACCCAGGGTGACCCCCTCGCCCAGCCAGGTGAGGTCGGGGTCGAGCAGCGCCGTGGTCACCGCCCGCGCCAGCCCTCCCGGCTCGACGAGCTGCACCGCGCCCGGCAGCCGGTGCGCCAGCTCGCTGGTGTAGCGCGAGCGGAGCACCAGGGGTCGCCTGCCCGCCGCCAGCCAGGTGGCGATGGACCCGGAGGCGGACACGTGCTGGTGCCCGGCCACCGGCACCGTCGCCGCGGCCAGCAGGCCGGGCAGCGCCTCGTCCGCCACCCACCCGGTCGTCGACCAGGACACCCCCGCCCGCCGGGCGCGGTCCGCCAGCAGGTCGGGAAGGTCCTCGTGGCCGCGGGATGCCCGCCCCAGGTTGCGTCCGACCACCGGCACGTGCCGGAGCGCCGGCTCCCGCGCCGCGGCCGCCGTCGCGTCGATCACCTGCTCCAGGCCCTTGCCCGGATAGAGGTAGCCCAGGGTCACCACGCTGCGCGGTCCGCCTGCCCGCGGCTCGACCGGAGGGCGGTCCGGCGTGACCGCGCCCGGCAGCGGGTCGACCGGCAGCGGGACCACGTGGGTGCGGCGGTCCACGGCGTCGGCCACCAGGCCGCCCCGGGCGTGCCGGACGGCGGCGCGCAGCAGCAGCCGCTCGTGCTCGCTGGCCACGACGACCGCGTCGGTCCCGGCGGCGAGCGCGGCATAGAGCCGCACCCGGTCGGAGCGCCACCGCCCGTCGCTGGCCTGCGGCAGGTCGTGCAGCACGACCGTGACCCGTGCCGCGCCGGCGCAGGCACGGCGCCACGCGGGGAGAGCCCCGGCGGGCTGCCTCGCCAGCAGCCGGTCGGTCACCTGGGCCAGCACCGTCCTGCCGGCCAGCGCACCCTCGGGCAGGTCCTCCAGCGTGCCGGGCCGCAGCAGCTCGGCATCGCCCAGGTGCGGGTGCAGCGTCACCCCGTGCCGCACCACGCCGTGCTCGGCCGGGCCGGGCACGAGGTGGGCCAGGGTCAGGGGCGCCATCCCAGCGCCGCGAGGCGGGCACCCTTCTTGGCCAGGCCGACCTCGACGACGCGCGGATGCCGGGCGTAGAACTCCAGGTGCGCCTGCGCCACCTCCTCGTCCGTGACCTCCTCGCCGTCCACCAGCCAGTGCTCGCGTGGCTCACCCGGCAGCCCCAGGGCCTGCAGCACCTCGGCGCGCAGCGGGGTGCGCACCGAGGACAGCAGCACCCGGCCCGGGTCCGAGACCCGGGCGCGGGGTGTGTCTCCTCCGATGTCGTCCACGACGCGCTGGGCCAGCCCGAGGAGCACCTCGTTGCCGGGGTGGTCGACCGTCCACCCGGCCCGTGCCCCGGCCTCGGCGACCAGGTCGCTCACCGGCAGCGTGCCCTCCGCCTGCTCGCGCCGGCGGAGCTCGGCGCCGGAGTCCGCCGCGACCTGCCGCACCGCCTCGGCGGGGAGCGTGGCCGGGCCGCTCCAGCCGGCAGCCAGACCCAGCCTGCGCACGTCGTGGTAGGGCACGACCGGCGGGTCGACCACCTCCTCGTCCTCGTGCCGGACCAGCACCTGCTCGGGGTAGAGCGCCTCGGAGAAGTAGTTGGCGACCCGGACCACCCGGGCCCCCTCCGGCAGCCGCGTGGCCACCTGTGCGGTGCCCAGCGGCATACCGTGGTAGTCCGCGCCGACCGGCTGGGCCACCAGCACGTCGAGCCGCTCGAGGAGGCGCCACAGGTGCGGCAGGTCGGACTCCACCAGCTCGTGCACCGGGGGCAGCCGGACCCCGCTGACCCGGCCCGAGGTGCCCACCGCCACGCGCAGCGCCTCCGCCTGGCAGTTGCCGTGGACCGCCAGGAGGGGCAGTCCCTCGTCGGGCAGGGGGTCGATCCCGTAGAAGACGCCGTAGTGCCGGCGTCGGCCCTCATCGCTCACGGCACGCCCTCCGTCTCCGCATCGACCCGGCGGCCCGAGAGCACCGCCGCATACACCGCAGTATGCAACGCGGCACCTGCGTCCCGCTGTCTCACCCGCTCCTCCCGGTCCACGCGGGGCGGCGGGGACCCCGCGGCGCGCAGCAGCAGCTGGGCCAGCCGGCCCGGGTCCGGCGGCCGGGACGCCGGACCCCACGACAGCACGCCCCCCTGCTCGCGCAGGTGCCCGACCTCGGGCGCCAGCACCCAGGTCCCCAGGTCGCGGCAGGCCTCGACCCAGCCGGAGTGGGTGGCCCAGGCATAGGGCAGCACGGACACGTCCAGACCGCGCAGGTAGTCCCAGAGCTGGTCGTCCGGCAGCCGCGGGCGACCCGGACGTCGACGACCCCCCAGGCCGGCCCACCCAGCTCGGTGAGCAGCCCCACCACCCGGCGGTCGTGACCGGGCCGGTCCGGGTCCAGCACCTCGGGGTGGGCGCGCACCTCGAGCCGGGCGCCGACGGGAGCACGGAGTCGACCTCCCGCACCGCGGCGGCCAGGGCGGGCAGCGAGCGCAGCGGGGCCAGGTTGGCGCGCAGCGACTTCAGGTGCAGCCCGACCGTCAGCGGCCCGGACCGGGCCGGCCGGGGCCGGCCGACCAGGGGCAGCGGGGCGACGTGCGGGTGCGGCACGACGAGCGGTCGTCGCCCCAGGGTCCGCTGCACCACCTCGGCGGCCCCTCGGTGAGGGTGAGCAGCCCGGCGGCGTGCTCGACGAGCAGCTCCAGGTGCTCGCGGTGCCGCCGCTGGTCCCGCAGCTGGGGGTGGTCCAGGTCGTGGACGGTGTGCACCAGCGGCAGGCGCTGCTCGCGCAGCATCTCCAGCCAGGTCCGGAGCCGGGCGGTGTCCTGGCCCTCCAGCCCGAAGTGGACGTGCACCAGGTCCTGCTCGCCGGCGTGCTCCCGCAACCAGGCCGGGTCGAGGGCGGGGTGCGGCCACCACTGGCCGGGAGGTGCGCCGGGCACCGGCGGGTCCGGCAGGTGCACCACGGCGGGCTCGGTGCGGGGGTCGGGGCGGACGGGCAGGAGGGCGGCGACGTAGGCGTGCCCGGCCGGGATCTGCCGGACCCGGATGGTCACCGGGTCACCTGCCATCGCCCGTCGCCGTCGGGAGCCGCGAGACCGCGCTCGCGCAGCTGCTCCAGCCACCCCAGCATCGGCCACCACCCCCACCGGTCGGCGAAGACGCCGGCGTTGCGCACCACCGCCTCGACATGGTCGACCGGCGGCGTCCGGGTGGGGTGGTGCTGGTGGTATGCCGTCGCGCCCCCACCCAGGTGAGGCTGCCCCCGAGGGAGCCGACGACCTGGGCGAAGTCGGTGTCCTCGCCGCCGTAGCCGACGAAGAGCGGGCAGAAGCCTCCGGTGCGGGCGAAGTCGGCGGCGGTGAGGGCGAAGCTCAGCGACCAGAACCTCGTGAGGTCCGGCTCGGCCCGGGTCTCCCCGGGTGCCGGTCGCACCCGGTCGGGACGGTGCACGCCGACCTCGGCGAGCCGGTGCAGCTGGTGCTCCCAGCCGCCGCACCCGGGCTGCCGGGGCGGCAGGTAGGCCACGTCGGCGCCCAGCACCGCCGGGGACGGGCGGGAGGGGCTCGGGTGGAGGTGGCGGGCATACGTGGTCAGCGTGGTGGGGCCGGGTATGCAGTCGACGTCGAGGAAGACGAGCCGGTCGGCGCCCGCGGCGGTGGCCACCCGGGCGGCGGCGTTGCGCGCCGCGGCGAGGGGCAGGCCGAGCGGGTCGGCCGCGAGCGGCTCCACCAGCACCGGGACAGGGTCGCCGGCCGCCCGCCACGCCCGGTGGGCGACCTGCGCCACGGCAGGGTCGTCCATCGCGACCACCACGTGCAGGTCCGGTCGGCGCACCCCGGCCGCCAGCCCGGCCACCTGGGCCCGCAGGTGGTCGTGACGGCCGTGGGCGAGGGTCAGGACGGCCAGCACCGCTGCTCCTGCAGCCGGGCGGCGGCCTCGTCGAGGCATTGCGCCGCGCGGGCGGCGCCCTGCTGCGACCCCCAGGCCGACCACCCCTCGCCACCGGTCGCCAGCGCGCGGTCGAGCAGACCGGGCCAGGCCTCGGCGGCCGGCCACCCGGAGGCGGTCGCGGCCAGGCCGCGGCGCTCCAGCGCGCGCGCCGTGGCCTCCTGCTCGCCGTGCGGCCGGGGTTGGGCGAGGACGACGGCGGGGCGCCCTGCCAGCGCGACATCGGCCACCGCACCCTGCCCGGCGTGGCACACGACGACCTCGGCGGCCCGCATCTCCGCGAGGAGGTCGGGGGAGGGCGGGTGGTCACCGCCCCGGACCAGCCAGCGCCGGCCGGTGCTGGCCCGTGCCGCCTCGAGGTCGTGCTCATCGGGTCCGGCGCCGCCCGAGCCCCAGACGACCAGGACCCCGCCCCGTCTCGGATCGACCGCGCCCAGCGGGCCCCGCCCCGGATCGACCGCGCCCGTGGCACCCTGCCCGCTCCCGGCGGGGAGCGCACCCGGCTCGCCCTGCCCGGTCCCTGGCCGCGCCGAGCCCTCACCGGGCGCGCCACCGGCGACCGCGAGGGCGCTGATGCCCCCGACCTCCCACGTCCTGGGCGCCGGCCCGCTCGCAGCGCCGTCCCCGTGAGCGCCCGGCGGCCACGGCGCCAGGACGGCCTCGGCGAGGGATCGCGCGAGGCGGTGCGGCTGGTCCTCGCGGTCCCCGGGCATACCGCCCAGCACGACCGGCACGCCGCACAGCCGCACGAGCACGGCGATCTCCACCGACACGTCGACCACGACGAGGTCAGGACGGGCGCGGTCCAGCCACCGGGCGACCTGATGGTGACGCCTGGCCAGACCGGGATGGTGCAGCGGCACCCAGTGCAGGGCACCCCCGGCCTCCGGCTGCGAGAGTCGCGGGTCCACCGGGGGCTGGTCGTCGCGCTCCAGCTCGACCCAGTCACCGGGCCAGCCCGCGGGCGGCCCACCCGAGCCCAGCCCGACCACCTCGGTCCGCAGCAACCGCGCCACCGCCGTGCCGCGGCGCCGGTGTCCCTGCCCGACGTGGTGCAGGTAGTAGCCGATCACCGCGCGGCCGCCGGGCCGACCGCCGCACCCAGGGGGCGGGGTGGTGCGGCCGCGAGCACGTCGTCGTAGACGCCGAGGTAGTCCTCGACCATGCGGTCCATCGAGTGGTGGGCGACCGCGTGCGCCCGGGCCCTGGCGCGGGGGAGCCGCACCACGTCAGGGACCAGCGCCGCGGCCTGCTCCACGAGGGTCGCGTCGTCCGCCGGGGGGACCAGCCGACCCACGCCGGGTCCGACCACCTCGGGCAGCCCGCCCCGGGCGAAGCCCAGCACGGGGGTGCCGCAGGCGAGCGCCTCGGCGGCGACCAGCCCGAAGGGCTCGTCCCAGGCGGGCGTCACGAGCAGGGCCGCGCTGCGGCCGACGAGGCGGGCCAGCTCGGCCGTCGGGAGGTGCCCGGCATAGCTCACCCCGCCGTCCCGCCCGCACCAGGGCCACAGCATCTCCCGGGCGTAGTCCTCGTCGCTGACCGGACCGGCGATGGTCAACGGCAGGCCCGCGCGGCGGGCGATCCGGGCCGCCAGGTGCGGCGCCTTCTCCGGGACGATGCGGCCGGACCACACCAGGCCCGGGCCCCCCGGCCCTGGTGTCCACTCCCGCACGTCCACCCCGTTGCGCACCACGCGGGCCGGAGTGACGTGGCGCCAGGCCGCCGCCGTCCACCGGCTCACCGCGGTGACGTGCAGGCGGTCGCGGCGGGGAGCGGTGCCGGCGATGGCGATGGCCGACTCCAGCCAGGGCGTGGGCGGTGTGTGCAGCGTCAGCACGGTGGGCACGCCCAGGGTCGGCGCCATCGCCGCCGGAAGGTGGTGCAGTGCGTGCGTGTGGACCAGGTCGACATCGGTGCGCCGCGCCAGGTGCAGCATGAGCTGGAGATAGGCGTGATGACGCTCCATCCAGCCCTCCTCCGGCATCGACACGTCCCGCCGGGCCGCCTCGGACAGCTCGAGCCGGTCCGGCCACAGGTAGTCCACGCCGGGGATGGGATCGCTGTGCCGGTCGGCGAAGACGCTCACCCGGTGACCGCGCGCCACCAGGCCGCGGGCCAGGTGCCACGTCACCGACTCCAGCCCGCCCGCGAAGGGTTGGGAGATGGGGTGGCGCGTGTGGGCGACGACGACGACGTGCACCGGTGGTCCTCCTTAACGGTTACGGCGCGGGCGGGACGAGGGGTCGACCCGGACGGCGCCCGGCGGGTCCCGCGCGGCGCACCAGCGACACCCTAGGTCGGCCGGTCGCCTCCCGCGCGCCGGATCGTCCGGGTGGACCCCGACCCTGGGCACCCCGGGCCCGGCCTGCCCTGTAGGCTTCGGGCGACCGACAGGGGAGCCTCGAGCTGAGAGTGCGGCACGGCCCGCAGACCCTTAGAGCACCTGCTCCGGCTAGCACCGGCGAAGGGAGTCGACGTGGACCAGCCTGCCGCGCCCCGAGCGCGACGCGGGCCGTCGGCATACCTCAGCGGCCCGGGCATCGCCCTCGGGCTGGCCGCGGTGATCCCGCTGGCGTTCCTCACGGTCTTCTTCGCGCTGCCGGTGGGCGGGATGCTCGCGCGGGGGCTGTGGCCGGAGGGCCGGCTCGACCTCAGCGCGGTCCCGGAGGTGCTTGGTCGTGCCCGCACCCTGCGCGTCCTGACCTTCACCTTCGTCAGCTCGCTGGCCGGCACCGTCGTCACCCTGCTGCTCGGGATCCCGGTCGCCTTCGTCCTCTACCGGCTGCGCTTCCCCGGCCGGACGTTGCTGCGCGCCGTGGTCGTCATGCCGTTCGTGCTGCCGACGGTCGTGGTCGGCGTGATGTTCCGCTCGCTGCTCTCCGACGGCGGGCCGCTGGGCGGCCTCGGGCTGGACGGCACGTGGGTGCCGATCCTGCTCGCCTTCGTCTTCTTCAACCTCGCCGTCGTCGTGCGGACCGTCGGCGGGCTCTGGGAGGGGATGGACCGGCGCGCCGAGGAGTCCGCCGCGACCCTGGGCGCGACGCCCTGGCAGGTATGGCGCACCGTCACCCTCCCCGCGCTCGCGCCCGGCGTCATCTCGGCCGGCACCCTCGTCTTCCTCTTCTGCTCCACCGCCTTCGGAGTCGTGCTCACCCTCGGCGGGCTGCGCTACGGCACCATCGAGACCGAGATCTACCTGCTGACCGTGCAGTTCCTCGACCTGCAGGGCGCGGCCGTCCTGTCGGTCCTCCAGCTCGTCGCCGTCGTGGCGATGCTCGCCGTGGCCGCCCGCGCCCGGAGCACCCGCGAGCAGGCGCTGCGCCGGGTCGACGTCCGGGCCTCCGCGCGCCGCCCCCGGCGCGACGACACACCCGCCCTGGCGGTGACCGCCCTGGTCGTCGGCTTCGTGCTGCTGCCGGTCGGCACGCTCGTCGCCCGGTCGCTGCGGGTGGGGCAGGGGTGGGGCCTGGCCCACTACCGTGCGCTGACCGACCCGGAGGCGACGAACGCCCTGCGGGTCAGCGTGACCGAGGCGATGGCCAACTCGCTGCGCACCGCGGTCGACGCCACCGTGCTCGCGATGATCCTCGGGCTCGTCGTCGCGGTCATCGTCTCCCGTCGGCCACGTCGGCCGGGGTGGGCGCGCACCGTGTCGGTCCTGGACGGGGTCTTCATGCTGCCGCTCGGGATCTCCGCGGTGACCGTCGGCTTCGGTTTCCTCATCACCCTGGACCGTCCGCCGCTGGACCTGCGCACCTCCCCGATCCTCGTGCCGATCGCGCAGGCCATGGTGGCGCTGCCGCTCGTCGTGCGGACCCTGGCCCCGGTGCTGCGCTCGGTCGACCCGCGCCAGCGCGAGGCGGCCGCGACGCTCGGCGCCGGGCCGTGGCGAGCGGCGTGGACCGCCGAAGCGCCCGTGCTGGCCCGCCCGCTGCTCGCGGCGACCGGCTTCGCCTTCGCCGTCTCGCTGGGGGAGTTCGGCGCGACCAGCTTCCTCGCCCGACCGGACCGGCCTACCGTGCCCGTCGTCATCTACCAGCTCATCTCCCGGCCCGGCGCCGACCACCTCGGGATGGCGCTCGCCGCCAGCGTGCTGCTCGCGCTGGTGACCGTCGTCGTCATGGGCGTGGTCGAGCGGCTGCGGGTCGGCTCGGTAGGGGCGTTCTGATGCTCGAGCTCACCGATCTCACCGTGACCTTCCCCGGGGCCACCGCCGTCGACCACGTGTCGCTGCAGGTGGCGCGGGGTGACGTCCTCGCGGTCCTCGGGCCGTCGGGCTGCGGCAAGTCCACGCTGCTGCGGGCGGTCGCCGGGCTGGAGCAACCCTCCGCCGGCACCATCCGCTGGCGCGGCACCGACCTCGCCGGCGTGCCCACGCACGAGCGTGGCTTCGCCTGATGTTCCAGGACGGGCAGCTCTTCGCCCAGGCGAGCGTGGGGGACAACATCGGCTACCCGCTGCGGTTGCGCGGGGTCGGGCGCGGCGCGCGGGCCGCCCGGGTCGCCGAGCTGCTCGATCTCGTCGGGCTGCCCGGGTATGCCGACCGCCGCCCCGCCACCCTCTCCGGCGGCGAGCAGCAGCGCGTCGCGCTCGCCCGGTCGCTGGCCGCCGACCCCGAGCTGCTGCTGCTCGACGAGCCGCTCAGCTCGCTGGACCGGGCGCTGCGGGACCGGCTCGCCGGGGACCTGCGGGAGATCCTCGTCTCGACCGGCACCACCGCGATCCTCGTCACGCACGACCACGACGAGGCCTTCTCCGTGGCCGACCGGATGGCCGTCATGCTGCAGGGCCGGATCGCCCAGGAGGGTGCCTCCACCGAGGTCTGGCACACGCCGGCCTCCCGCGAGGTCGCGGCCTTCATCGGCTACGACACGATCCTCGAGGGCCCCGCCGCAGCCGTCCTGCGCCAGCACCTCCCACCCGACCGGGCGTCCGGGCCGGTGGCCCTGCGCCGCAGCGCGCTGCGGGTCGACCCGCGGGGCACGCTCTCCGGCACGGTCCGCCGGTCCACCACCGTCTCCGACGCCGTGCACCTCACCGTCGACGTCGAGGGGCTCGGTCGTTGCGAGGCCCTCTCCGCCGACCTCGGGCCGCAGGTCGGCGACACCGTCAGGCTCGCGGTGGATCGCCGCGGCGTCGCCCCGCTCCCCGACTGATCTGCGGTCGAGGCGGCGCATCTGTGCGGAACCTGCCGCGTTGCTGCGTGACGCGCGCTTCGGGCGGAAGGACCTGCATACCGCAAGGAGGTATGCCGATGCCGGAACCGCGGGTGTCAGGCCCTAGATTGGTGCCCCATGGAGACCCCTGACGGATGGCGGCCGGACACGCTCGCGGTGCGCGGCGGCCTCATGCGCAGCCCCTTCGACGAGACGGCCGAGGCGCTCTACCCGACCTCGGGCTACGTCTACTCCAGCGCGCAGGAGGCGCAGGCGGCGTTCGAGGAGAAGATCGAGCGCTTCGTCTACAGCCGCTACGGCAACCCGACGGTCGCCATGCTCGAGGAGCGGATGCGGGTCATGCACGGCGCCGAGGCGGCGCAGGCCACCGCCTCGGGGATGTCCGCCGTCTTCACCGCGCTCGGCGGGCTGTGCGCCGCCGGTGACCGGATCGTCGCGAGCCGGGCGCTCTTCGGCTCCTGCTTCGTCATCATCGACGAGGTGCTGCGGCGCTGGGGCGTCGAGAGCACCTTCGTCGACGGCACCGACCTCGACGCCTGGCGCGAGGCGCTCGCCACCCCGGCCGCGGCCGTCTTCTTCGAGACCCCGAGCAACCCGACCCAGGAGCTCGTGGACATCGCGGCGGTGAGCGAGCTCGCCCACGCGGCCGGCGCCACGGTCGTGGTCGACAACGTCTTCGGCACGCCGGTCTTCTCGCGGCCGCTGGACCACGGCGCCGACATCGTCGTCTACTCCACGACCAAGCACATCGACGGTCAGGGCCGGGTCATGGGCGGCATGATCCTGGGCCCGGAGGAGCTCGTGGCGGGCCCGATCCAGACGCTGCTGCGGCATACCGGACCGGCGATGTCGCCCTTCAACGCCTGGGTCACGCTCAAGGGGCTGGAGACGATGGCCCTGCGCGTCGAGCGGCAGGCGGCCACCGCGCTCAGCCTCGCGCAGGAGCTCGAGGCCGACCCGCGGGTGCTGGCCGTGCACCATCCCTGGCTGGAGTCGCATCCGCAGGCCGAGCTCGCGCGGCGGCAGATGACCGGCGGCGGGACCGTGGTGACCTTCACCCTCGACGCCGGGCAGGAGGAGACGTTCGCCTTCATGAACGCGCTGCAGGTGGTCGACATCTCCAACAACCTGGGTGACACGAAGTCGCTGACCACCCACCCGGCGACGACGACCCACCGGCGGCTGCCGGAGGAGGCGCGCCGGGCCGCGGGCATCACCGAGGGGACGATCCGGCTGTCGGTCGGGCTCGAGGACGTCGACGACCTGCGCGCCGACCTGGAGCGGGGCTTCGCGGCCGCCTTCGGCTGACCTCGTCCGCCCCATAGGCACCGCTCATCACGTGATGCCGGGAAACTCTGATCCGCGCGAGCTATAACCTGCGCGGATCAGAATGTCCCGGCGTTTCGGGGCGGGTGGGACGCCTGGGGCTGAAGGGAAGAGCAGGCCGGCCGCGCGCGACGTCCCGGTGGTCACGGTCGGAGCGCCCGGTGTGCCGCAGCGGTCGTGGCTGCGGGCCGGTGTGCCGCAGTGGTTGTGGCTGCGGGCCGGTATGCCTCAGCGGTCGGTGACGGGCCCGCCGGAGGACTCCGAGGTCGCCGGGCCGACGGGCTGGGCGCAGAAGCTGAAGTCCTTGCCCTGCGCCGCGTGATAGCTCGCGTGCTCGCCGTCGACCTCCAGGACGAGCTGGTGCCCGGGGACGAGCGCCTGGGTATACATCATCCCCTCGCGCGGGCAGCCGATCGAGCCGTCGCTCCACGTGACGTCGGCATATCCCGCCACCGTCACGGCCTCACGGCGGACCCCGGCCCGCTTGGCCTCCGCGTCGATCGCGGCCTGGACGTCGTCGCGCTGCACGATCGCGTCAGGCACGGCCCCGAGCGGCAGCGACGCCTCACCGGCAGGTCCGGTCTGGATCGGCGTGTCCCCGATGGGCTCGTCCTTGGTCACGGTGCTCCCGTCCTCGGTGGTCTCGTCGCCGGTCTCGTCGCCACTCTCCCCGGCAGCCTCGTCGCTCACGCCGGCCGACGACGCGGTCGGTCCGGCCCCTGCGGTCGCATCGGTCTCACCGCAGCCGGCGAGCGCGACGCTGAGCGAGAGAGCCGCGAGGGCGAGCGTGATCGGGCGGGTGCGGGTCATGGGATGACACCTCCAGGTCGCGTCCCCGCCAGTGTAGGTCGGTGCATCGGGGGCGTGATCCGCGGTGCGATGAGGGTGAGAGTGTGGGGCGCCGGTCCCTGATCCGGCGCCCCACCCTCCTGTCACCCCCACCGTCCCGCACGAGTGCGGCCCCTCACGACGGGGTGTGTCGGCTGTCCCGAACCGACACTACCTAGACGTCGGTGAGAGCCGATTCGTTGCGCCCAGATACTGTGATCTGCATCACATCCACTCGAGGTATGCCTCAGCGCGCCGGGCGCAGGGTCAGCGCCTGCACCAGCGTGCCCACCGGACCCGCCTCGTCGTGCACGACGCTCGAGGTCTGGCCCACGCCGGTCGGGCCCCACGAGACGCGGGTGTCCAGCCCCACCCACGGCCCCTCGGGCAGGCGGTGCAGGTGGAGCGTCAGATCGACGTTGGGGAAGGCCCAGTCGTGCGGCGCCGCCCGCCCCGCGGTCCCGTTGGCCGTGTCCAGCAGCCCCACCCACGAGGCCAGGGCCGAGGCCTCCTCCGCACCGTCGACCAGGGGCACGGACGTCCGCACCCAGGTGCGGCCGCGCCCGGCCCGCGACCCGGGCACCGAGCGGAAGTCCAGCGAGCGGATGAAGCCGCCGTCCCAGTGGTCCATCCCGGTCCACGCCTTGAGACCTTCGGGGCCGGGCAGGTCGGCGTGCTCGGTCTCGGCCACGGCGGTGGTGTCGCCCGTGACCAGCCGCCACGCGGTCATCCGGACCGCAGCACGACCGGCGATCTCGACGCTGGACTCCAGCAGCTCGATGGTGCGCCCCGGCCGGAGCACCCGGGTCGTGACGGTCATCTCCTCGCGGCGGATGAAGCCCAGGATGTCGACGCTCAGCCGCGCCCACTGCAGGTCCTCGCGCGGATGGTTCAGCTCCAGCGTGTGCAGCAGCAGCCCGATGACCGGGGCCACGTGCTGCTCGTCCGGCGACCAGGCCCCCTGCACGTGCTCGGTCGGCTGATACCTCCCCTCGCCCAGCGCTGTGAAGTAGTGCCGCCCGTCCGCCGTCATGGTGCGCGAGTGTAGTAATGGACCCATGCCACCTCGCGCAACGACCCCGGGCGACGCGACCGGCGCAGCCACCACCGCCGCGCGGCACGCTGCGGACTGGAGCAGGATCGCCCTCGAGGTGATCGGCACGGCATACCCCTGGGCGCCGGCGCACGTCGTCACCGGCCCGGACGACACCGACGTCACGCCGCACCGGCTGCACCCGGCCTTCTACGGCGCCCTCGACTGGCACTCCTGCGTGCACATGCAGTGGTCGCTGGTCACCCTGCTCACGAGGTATGCCGGTGCGCTCGGCGAGCGCGAGGCCGCCGCCGCGCGCTCGCTGCTGGAGGAGCGGCTCACGCCGGAACACCTGCAGGTGGAGGTCGCCTACCTGCGCGCCCGCCCCGGGTTCGAGCGGCCCTACGGCTGGGCCTGGGCCGCCCAGCTCGCGGCTGCCACCCGCGAGCTCGGCGAGCGTGACGCGCGGGCCGCCCGCTGGGCGCGGGGCCTCGCCCCGCTGGCGGACCTCCTCGCGGAGCGGGTGCTGGAGCACCTGCCGCGGCAGGCCTACCCCGTCCGCCACGGCAAGCACCAGAACGACGCCTTCGCCCTGCTGCTCCTGCGCGACGCCTACGGCCGGCTGGGCCGGGAGGACGTGGTGCGCGCCTGCGAGGAGGCGGCGCGGGCGTGGTTCGCCGACGACGGGCCGGCGCCCACGGACGCCGAGCCCGGCGGGTCGGACTTCCTGTCGCCGGCGCTCACCGAGGCGCTGCTCATGACGGCGGTGCTCGAGCCGGGCGACGCGCGGCGCTGGCTCGAGCGGGTGCTGCCCGGGCTCGGCGAAGGTCGGCACGAGCACCTGCTGGCGGTCCCCCAGGTGCTCGACCCGACCGACGGCCAGGGCGCCCACCTGCTCGGGCTCGCCTTGTCGCGGGCCTGGGCGCTGCGGGCTCTGGCACCCTGGGGGCACGAGCAAGCGGCCGCACGGCTGCGGGCGGCGGCCGACGAGCAGGAGGGCGCGGTGCTGGGCCACATCACGGACGGCGACTTCATGGCCACCCACTGGCTGGTGTCCTTCGCGCTGCTCGCCGACGGTGCCCTGGACCGGTCGTGAGCGCTGAGGTATAGGGGCGTGTGGCCCTTCCAGGGTGCAGCGCCGCTCGCCACGCGCCGGGGTGCACGAAGAGGTGGAGCAGGAGCTGAGGTGGAGCGGCGGGGCCGAGGCGACGGTCACGGGGGACTTCGACGGGACGACGACTGACGCGCGCCGGCCGCACCTAGGCTGAGCGGGTGAGCACCCAGGGTCCGCCGGCACCGCCCACCGCGCTGTCGCGGCGCAGCCTGCTCGTCGAGACCCTGCTCGTGCTCGGCGTCAGCTCGGGGCCTCGGCGATCTGGTCGGTCCTGTCCCTGATGCGCAAGCTGACCGCCGAGGGCGGCCTCGCGGCGCAGACGACGAGCATGAACACCAGCGCCACCCCCGACCGGCCCTGGCTCGACCTGGCCTATCAGCTCGTCGGCATCGGGCTCGCCCTCGTGCCCGTGGTGCTGGCCGTCCACCTGCTCGGGCGGGACGTCGCGCGTCCCTGGCGGCTGCTCGGGCTCGACCGGTCACGTCCCCTCCGCGACCTCGCCCAGGGGACGATGCTCGCCGCCGTGATCGGCATACCCGGCCTCGGGCTCTATCTCCTCGCACGCGAGCTGGGCGTCAACACCACCGTCGCCCCCTCGAACCTCGCGGACGTCTGGTGGGCGGTGCCGGTCCTCGTGCTCGCCGCCGTGCAGAACGCCGTGGTGGAGGAGGTGGTCGTCGTGGGCTACCTCTTCACCAGGTGGGCGCAGGCCGGCTGGTCGACGTGGACGATCATCGTGACCTCGGCGCTGCTGCGCGGCAGCTACCACCTCTACCAGGGCTTCGGCGGCTTCATCGGCAACGTCGCGATGGGCGTGATCCTCGGCTGGTTCTACACCCGCACCCGCCGGGTCATGCCGCTCGTCGTGGCGCACACGCTGCTCGACGTCGTGGCCTTCGTCGGGTATGCCGCGCTCGCCGGCCGGGTCGACTGGCTCTGAGCCTGACTCAGCCGCCCGCGGCGACCGAGGTCAGCGTCGCGGTGGTCTCCTCGCCCTCGACCACGCAGGTCATCGTGTAGGTCTGGGCCGTCGTGGCCAGGGTGCTGGTGCCATCGGGCAGTCGCAGGACCTCCTGGCCCGCCGCATCCGTGACGACGAGCCTGCCCTCGCCGACCACGCTGACCTCGTGCTCGCCGGGCGCGACCTCGTCGCGGTTGAGGCCGCACCCGTCGAGGACGACCTCGAGCGGTGCGGAGGCAGGGTCCGGCGGCGGGTCGCCCAGGCACGCCGACACGGTCGGGAGGAGGCACACGAGGATGACGACGTGCCACGCGGCGGGTCTGCGGTCGGCAGCCATGTCACCTCCCTGGTCACGGCGCATCCGGGTCCTGCGGACCACTGTAGGGGCGTGCGGAAGCGGTGGGGGCTCGACCGGGCCCGCCGGGACCTGACCTCGGGACTGACAGGTGAGGCACAGGTCGCGCTGGGCAGGGGCATACCGGGGGAGCGGAGCGTGGGGTCATCGCCGCTCCCTGCGGCGGACCGACGAGCCGGAAGGATCCACCATGAAGACCTCCACCGCCACCGCCCTCGGTGTCACGGGCCTGACCGCCGCCGTCATCGGCTTCGGTGTGGCCGTCCCGAGCCTCGCTGAGGACGACGAGCAGACGACCACGACGGTCGACGCCGCAGCGGGCACCGCCGAGCCGGACGCGCCCCAGGCGCCGGAGGGTGCGCCGACGCCGGAGGGCACGACGCCCGACGGCACGACCCCGCAGGAGCCCGGGATGCCGGCCGCGCCCGGGCCCGGCGCGATGGCCGGCTCGCAGGGACTCTCGCTCGCGACCGCCGCGGAGGTGCTGGGCCTGGACGAGGAGGATCTGCTCACCCAGCTGGCCGAGGGCACGACCCTGGGCGAGGTGGCCGACGCCCAGGGCGTGGCGCGCCTGGAGCTCGTCGACGCCCTGGTCACCGAGACCGAGGAGCAGCTCACCGCCCTGCTCGACGAGCCGATGACCGGGCTCGGTGGACCGGGCGGCGGCATGGTGCCTGGTGGCGCGCCAGGGGAGGGGCAGGGCACGGCGCCCGGCCAGGAGGGAACCAAGGACCTGCCCTGGGACCCGGACGGCTCGACCGGGCAGGACGGGTCGGGCACCGGCGAGGAGGACTCCACGGCGACCACCGACGGCGGCACCGCGTAGGGACCGGCGGGGCGCGGCATACCCTGGGCGCATGACGCAGATCGACCACCTGCCCGAACGCGAGCGCTGGGTCGCCCGGTCCGAGGACCGCGAGATCGGCTACCTGTCCTACGAGCTGGAGGGCGGCGTCCTCGACCTGCAGCACACGGTCGTCCAGCCCGAGGCGCGCGGTCAGGGACTCGGCGGCCGGCTGGTCGAGGAGGCGCTGGGGTATGCCCGGGACGAAGGGCTGCGGGTGCGGCCCACCTGCCCGTTCGTCCCACGCTACGTCGCCGAGCACCCCGAGCACGCCGACCTGATCGTGGGTGCTGGGGACGTGGCGCAACCGCGGCACGACGACGAGGTGGTCGGCGAAGACGAGCCCGACGACGTGCCCACCGTCGAGATCCGCGACCAGAGCATCCGCCTGGGCCAGCTGCTCAAGCTCGCCGGGCTGGTGCCCGACGGCGCGATGGCCCGCATGGTCATCGAGAACGGCGAGGTCGCCGTGGACGGTGAGACCGTGATGCGGCGCGGCACGCAGGTGCGGCCGGGCCAGGTCGTGACCTATGCGGGGGAGTCGGTCTCGCCGGTCAGCGGTGGCTGACCGGGTGCCGCTGCCGGTCGCGGGCGCGAGGGTCCCACTCCCACTATCGTGGGCGGGACCCGAGGAGGCCCGATGACTCTCTCCCCGCACGGATCCAGCGCCGTGGCGACCGGCTCCCTGCGCAAGGGCCTGCCGATCATGCTGCTCGGCGGGGTCCTCGCGTGGGTCGCGGGGCAGTCGTGGAGCGTGCAGCGCGGCTCCGGCGAGGTCTTCCAGGTGCTCATGGCCTACGGCAACCTGGCGGTCATGGCGGTCGCGGCCCAGCTCATCGCCGGGCCGCGTGGCCGCGCCTGGATGATGGCGACGGCGGGGGCCGTCGGGATGACCGTGCCGTGGTTCTTCGGGCTCGCCTTCGCCCAGCAGGGCCAGGGGGTGCTGCTGCCTTCGCTCGTCGTGCTGGTGACCAGCTGGGGTATGACCTGGGTGGTCTCGACCCTGACGCGGGTCGCCGTGCGCCGACGGGGGCGGTGAACGGGGCGCTCAGCCTCGCGCTGGAGCCACTGCGCGCAAACGTCCAGCAGCCGGTCGTTGGCCTCGGTCTCGCCGATCGTGCAGCGCACCCCGTCGCCGGCGAACGGCCGCACCATGAGCCCGCGCGCCTGGGCGGCCTGGGCGAAGGGCACGGCGTCGTCGAGCAGCGGCAGCCAGCAGAAGTTGCCCTGGGCCTGCGGCACCGACCACCCCTGCTCGCGCAGCGCGGCCACGACCCGCTCGCGCTCGGCGACGAGCTCCTCGACCCGGGCGAGCAGCTCGTCCTCGGCCGCCAGGCTCGCGATCGCTGCGTGCTGCGCGAGGTCGGTGACGCCGAACGGGGTGGCCGCCTTGCGCAGGGCCGTGGCGACCTCAGGATGGGCGACGGCATACCCCACCCGCAGCCCGGCCAGGCCGTAGGCCTTGGAGAAGGTGCGCAGGACCACGACGTTGGGGCGCTCCCGGGCGATCGCGAGCGCGTCCGGGACGGTCTCCTCGGTGGTGAACTCCAGGTAGGCCTCGTCGATCACGACGATGAGGTCGCGGGGCACCCGGTCGAGGAAGGCCCTCAGCTCGGCCTCCGTGACCGCCGGACCGGTCGGGTTGTTGGGCGTGCAGACGAGCACCAGCCGGGTGCGGTCGGTGATCGCCTCGGCCATGGCGTCGAGGTCGTGCCGCGCGTCATCGGTCAGCGGCACCTGCACCGAGCGCGCCCCGGAGAGCGCCACGACGATGGGGTAGGCCTCGAAGCTGCGCCAGGCATACACCACCTCGTCGCCCGGGTCGCACGCGATGGCCACGAGCTGCGCGAGGACCGCGACGCTGCCGGTGCCGGTGGCCAGCTGCTCGACGGGGACGCCCAGCCGCACGGCCAGCGCCTCGGTGAGCGCGACCACGCCCATGTCGGGGTAGCGGTTGACCTGCTGCGCGGCGTCCGAGATGGCCTGCGTGACCGAGGGCAGCGGGGGGAAGGGGTTCTCGTTGGAGGAGATCTTGTATGCCGTGACCCCCTCGACCGGCGCCGGCGGCTTGCCCGGGACGTAGGCCGGCACCCCGGCCAGGGTGCTGCGGAGACGGACGGGCGCGGGCTGGTCGGTCATGAGCTCAGCGTATCCAGGGCTCCGCGGACGGAGCTGCCTACCCTCAGCCCCTCCCTGTGCACGGATCTGCAGCCTGTGCACGCCACAGGAACCCCAGCCGCACCTGTGCACGCTTGCTGAAGCAAGGCTGCAGATATTTCCTCGGCTCCGCCCCAGCAAGCGTGCCCAGGTATGACCGAGGCTGGCGAGGTCAGCGACGCGCCGGGAGCACGTCGGTCGCCAGGAAGTCGTCCCCGACGAAGAGCAACGGCTCGCCGCTGGTGACGGAGAGGGCATACGCGAAGCAGTCGCCGTGGTCGAGCCGTGCCGGGTGGCCGGAGCCACGACCGAAGCGCCGGTATGCCGCCCGCGCCACCTCAGCGTCCCGCGGCGTCACGGGCACGACCTCGATGGCGAGCTCGCGCACCAGGTCGTCCAGGCGGGCGCCGTGCGTGGTGGACCGCTGGTCGGCCACGATGCCGACCTCTAGCCAGGTCGCCGCCGACATGCGGCACGGGTGCGCGAGCGCCGTCCGGGCGAGGTCCTCGAAGCCCTCCTCGGCCTGCACGATCGCGAGCAGCGCGGAGGAGTCGACGATCATCGGGGGAGCCCGGTCCGGTCGTCGTAGAGATCGTCGGTCGTGGTGATCCCCACCTCTGGTCCGAGCTGGGCGTCGGCAGCGGCGAAGGCGTCGACCACCGCCCTCACCCGCTCCATGCGGGGCTCCAGCCCCGCCCTGTCCGGATCGATCTCGTAGTCGCGCAGCAGCCGGGTCAGCGCCTCCTCGACGGCGCCGATCTGCGACCGCCCGGTCACGCGCGCGGCCTCTCGGGCGAGGGCATGGACCCGCTCGCTCTTGATGTTGAGGCTCTTGGCGCCAGTCTACCCTCGCGCCGGTCTACCGTTCTACCTCCTGCCCGGCCGGCCCCACCGGCAGCACCCCGACCTTTCGGACGGCCCCGCACCGAGCCGACCGCCCGTGGGACGATGAGCGGCATGAAGATCCTCGCGACCGTCGTCGCCAACGGCGTGGCCCTCTGGGTCGCCTCGGCCCTCGTGTCCGGCATCGAGTTCGGCGGGCAGGGGTGGTCGACGGTGCTCACCGTCGTGCTCGTGGCCGCGGTCTTCGGCGTGGTCAACGCCGTGGTCCGGCCGCTGGCCCAGCTGCTGTCGCTGCCGTTCATCATCCTCACGCTGGGCCTGTTCCTCGTCGTGGTCAACGCCCTCATGCTGCTGCTGACCTCGTGGCTCGCCGGCGTGCTCGGCCTGGACTTCCGGGTGGACGACTTCTGGTGGGACGCTGTCCTCGGGGCGGTCATCGTCTCGGCCGTCTCGATGGTCGTCGGGATGCTCCTGCCCGACGGTCGCGACTGAGCATGCCGGTGCCCGGCCCGGCACGCTCAGCATGCCCCGAGGTCAGGCTGACGTCTGCGGTAACGTCCCGTGACACGCCCCCAGCACGAAGGAGTCACGCGTGAGCGACGACGAGGTCGCGGCCAGCAGCGGCAGCCCCACCGGTCACGAACCGCCCGAGCGCGACATCACCGACGGCGGGCCCGACATGGTCCAGTTCCTGGCCGCCGACGGCACCCGCGTCGAGCCGAGCGAGACCACCGAGCCCTACGCGGCATACCTCGAGGATGTCGACCACGAGGCCATGGTCGGCCTCCTGCGCGACCTCATCCTCGTCCGACGCGTCGACGCCGAGGGCTTCGCGCTGCAGCGTCAGGGGGAGCTCGGGCTCTGGCCCAGCCTGCTGGGCCAGGAGGCCGCCCAGGTCGGCGCCGGCCGCGCGATGCGCCCGCAGGACTACGGCTTCCCCGGCTACCGCGAGCACGGCGTCGCCTGGTGCAAGGGGGTGCCCCCGGAGAACCTGCTCGGCATGTTCCGCGGGGTCAACCACGGCGGCTGGGACTCCCACGAGTACAACTTCCACCTCTACACGATCGTCATCGGCAACCAGATGCTGCACGCGGTCGGGTATGCCATGGGCGTGGCCCGCGACGGTGATGTCGCGACCGGCGACGCCGACCGGGACACCGCTGTCATGGCCTTCACCGGCGACGGCGGCACCGCGCAGGGCGACTTCAACGAGGCCCTCGTCTTCGCCTCGGTGACCAACGCCCCGGTCGTCTTCTACGTGCAGAACAATCACTGGGCGATCTCCGAGCCCAACGACCGGCAGTTCACCATCCCGCCCTACCGCCGCGCGGACGGCTTCGGCTTCCCCGGCATCCGGGTCGACGGCAACGACGTCCTCGCCAGCTACGCCGTCACGAGGTATGCCCTCGACCGGGCCCGCAGCGGCCAGGGCCCGACGCTCATCGAGGCGTTCACCTACCGGATGGGCGCGCACACCACCTCTGACGACCCGACGAAGTACCGCATCTCCGCCGAGGTCGACGCGTGGAAGGCGAAGGACCCGATCGACCGGATGAAGGCATACCTCACGGCCGAGGGTGCGATCGACGACGCCTGGGTCGAGCAGACTGAAGGAGAGGCCGACGAGCTCGCCAAGCGGATCCGCAAGGCCTGCCAGACGATGCCCGACCCGCCGCACGAGGAGATGTTCGCGCACGTGTATGCCGAGCCGCACCCGCTGATCGAGCGTGAGTCCGCGTCCTTCGCGGACTACGAGGCCGGGTTCGAGGACTGAGGGGCGAGGCGATGAGCACGCAGGCACAGGCGCGCGGCGGCGCGAGCAGCGGCACCCGGATGACGATCGCCAAGGCGCTCAACGCGGGGATGCGCGCGGCGATGGAACGCGACCCCAAGGTCGTCCTCATGGGGGAGGACGTCGGCAAGCTCGGCGGCGTCTTCCGGATCACGGAGGGGCTGCAGAAGGACTTCGGCGAGGACCGGGTCATCGACACCCCGCTCGCCGAGGCCGGGATCATGGGTGCGGCCGTCGGGATGGCGCTGCGCGGCTACCGGCCGGTGGTGGAGATCCAGTTCGACGGCTTCGTCTACCCCGCCTTCGACCAGATCGTCAGCCAGGTCGCCAAGATGCACAACCGCAGCCTCGGCGCGCTCAAGGTGCCGATGGTCATCCGCATCCCCTACGGCGGCGGCATCGGCGCGGTGGAGCACCACAGCGAGTCCAACGAGTCCTACTTCGCGCACACCGCGGGCCTGCGGGTCGTGACCTGCTCGAGCACCGAGGACGCCTACTGGATGATGCAGCAGGCGATCGCCAGCGACGACCCGGTCGTCTTCTACGAGCCCAAGCGGCGCTACCACGAGCGCGGGGTGCTCGACCTCGGCGAGGCCGGATCGGGGGCCTCCCTCGACGACGCGCCGCACGCGCTGGGTGAGGGTGTGGTCCGGGTCGAGGGCAGCGACGTCACGGTGCTGACCTACGGCCCCATGGTCAAGGTCGCGCACGCCGCGGCGCAGGCCGCCGAGCTGGAGGACGGCCCCTCGATCGAGGTGATCGACCTGCGCTCGCTCTCGCCGCTGGACACCGAGCTCATCGAGGAGTCGGTGAGCAAGACCGGACGCTGCATCGCGCTGTCCGAGGCGCAGACCTTCTCCAGCATCACCTCCGAGCTGGCCGCGCACGTCCAGGAGCACTGCTTCTACCACCTCGAGGCGCCGGTCCTGCGGGTCGGCGGCTACAACATCCCCTACCCGCCGAGCCGGCACGAGGAGGTCTTCCTCCCCGACCTCGACCGCGTCCTGCACGCGGTCGAGACCCTGCTCGCATACTGACGGCTCACGCCACAGAGAGGCGATCTTCGTGCCAGAGTTCAAGCTCCCCGACCCCGGCGAAGGTCTCGTCGAGGCCACCATCGTCGAGTGGAAGGTCGCCGTCGGCGACACCGTGAAGACCAACGACATCGTCGTCGAGGTCGAGACCGCCAAGTCGCTGGTCGAGCTGCCGATCCCGTATGACGGCACGGTCACCGAGCTGCTCGCCGCGGAAGGCGACGAGGTCGAGGTCGGCACGCCCATCGTCGTCGTCGACGACGGGAGCGGCGAGGGGGGCTCCAGTGGGTCAGGCGGCACCGACGCCGAGGACGTCACCGACGAGCAGGCCGCGGCCTCCGACGACCTGGTGCCCAGCCCGCCCGAGGGCGGCGAGGGCGGCACCGGCAGCAAGCGGGAGGCGGTGCTCGTCGGCTACGGCGCGATCGAGGGCTCGACCACCCGGCGCAAGCGGCGCCGGGGGGCCTCGGGCGCCGAGGCCGAGGCGGCCACGACCCCGCAGCGCAAGGCCAAGGCGTCCCCGCCGGTGCGGAAGTATGCCCAGGACCGCGGCGTCGACATCAACCAGGTGCCCGCCGCCGGACCGACCGGCATCGTGCGCCGCTCCGACATCGACGCGCACCTGCGGGGGGCAGGGGCAGAGATCCCGGCACCGCCCTCAGAGGACCCCGGCGAAGACTCAGCTCCTTCTGCCGCTGCCTCACGCGGCGACTCCGGGGCCACATCGCCCGAGGCGACCCGGTCCGGGGAGCAGGCGGGGGGCGAAGCCCCCCGCCCGAAGGCATACCAGCGGCCGGTCTTCGACCGCTCCGGTGAGCGGGAGGAGCGGATCGACGTCAAGGGCGTGCGCAAGATGACCGCGCAGGCCATGGTCGGGTCGGCCTTCAGCGCGCCGCACGTCACCGAGTTCATCACCGTCGATGTCAGCCGCACGATGGAGCTGATCGACCGGCTCAAGGCCGACCGGGAGCTGCGCGACCTGCGGATCAACCCGCTGCTCGTGCTGGCCAAGGCGATGACCGTCGCGGTGCGGCGCAACCCGGGGATGAACGCCGTCTGGGACGAGGACGCCCAGCAGATCGTGCAGCGCAACTACGTCAACCTCGGCATCGCCGCGGCGACCCCGCGCGGGCTGGTCGTGCCCAACATCAAGGACGCCGACCTCATGGACCTGCGTCAGCTCGCCGAGGCGATGACGGACCTCGTCGCGACCGCCAAGGCCGGGAGGACGCAGCCGGCCGACATGTCCGGCGGGACGATCACGATCACCAACGTGGGCGTCTTCGGCGTCGACACCGGCACCCCGATCATCAACCCCGGCGAGTCGGCGATCGTCGCCTTCGGCGCCGTCCGGCGTATGCCGTGGGTCGTGGGCAGCGGGGACGAGGAGCGGATCGAGCCGCGCTGGGTGACCCAGCTGGCGGTGAGCTTCGACCACCGGCTCATCGACGGCGAGCTCGGCTCGCGGTTCCTCGCCGACCTGGCCGCCCTGCTGGAGGACCCGGCTCGCGCTCTCGCCTGGACCTGACCTCAGGTTCTGGACATGCGTTTCTGGGGCTCCGGCCGCAGAAATCGTGGATGGCCTCGGTGCTGGCGTGCAAGGTCGCTTACTCGTCGTCGCTGCTGCGGGCCTCGACGACGACCAGCGCGGCCACGACCCCCGCACCGAGCAGGGTGAGCATGGTGGGACCGAGGACCGGGTCGTAGGGAGCGACCAGCGCACCCGGCCCGTGGTCGTCGCCCGCGGACTCCTGCCAGGGCCACAGCGCGCGCAGCGAGCCGACCATGAGTCCTGACATGACCAGCAGCGTGCTGCGCCGGTGGTGCTCCAGCAGCCAGCTGATGAGCTGGACGAAAGAGGCCAGGCCGGTGATGGCGCCGAGGGCGAAGACGCCGATGTAGACGAGGTCGCGGGAGTCGACCGCCTCCAGGGTGGTGGTGTAGAGACCGACGGCCAGCAGGAAGAAGGAGCCGGAGACACCCGGGACGACGAGCGCGCAGATCGCGACGGCGGCGACGGCGAAGACGAGGATGAGCGGCGGGTTGGAGACGGTGCCCCCACCGGCCAGGCCGATGAGCGTCCAGGCGAGCAAGGCCGCACCCACGGCGAGGACGACCTCGAGCCAGACCGGCCGGCGGCGCTCGGGGAGCATCCGCAGCGGCACGAGGACGCTCATGGCGACCATGCCGAGGAAGAGTCCGCGCGCGTGCTCGGGCGTGTGGGTGACGAACCTGCTCATCACCCCGGCCATCGTGAGGACCGCCAGGCCCATCCCGAGGACCACAGGCAGGAGCAGCCACCAGTTGGTCCGGCGCAGCTCGATGAGCGCGCTGGCGACGCGGCCCTGCTCGCCGCCCACGACGAGCGCCTTGGCGGCGGACACGACGTGCGAGGCCGAGCCGATGAGCTGCTCGTAGAGCCCGGTCACCAGCGCGACCGTCCCGCCAGAGACACCCGGGATGAGCTCGGCCATGCCGATGAGGAAGCCGCGCAGCAGGTCCAGGGGCAGCAGCAGCCGGCTGCGGCCGGACGTCTGAGCCGTGGCGGAGGAGGTGTCGGTCACGCCGAGCAGCCTAGTGGGAGTGCAGCCACCTACTCCGAGGCAGTCTTCGGTGGGAGGCTGGGCGCGCCGGGCGTTCACACGCGCCCTGTCCTCCTGGGACCGACTGACGACAGCCTGGGTGGATCGATGTATCGCACGCTCAGCCAACCAGCGGATCGCCATGTCTTCTGTGTCGAAGTAGCGAGGGTGCAGAATGTGGTCCCGCTCGTATGCCGCGACCGTCCAGCAGTCATCCTCTGTGCGTGACAGGAGGAGTTCTCCGGTTCCTCGGCGCTGCTGATGATCCGCTGCGTAGCCGACTTCGTCTGGGTGTTGGCCGAGTCTGGTCTTTGTGGCTTTCAGGTCGTTCCCGAGAAGGGGCGGATGAGGGCCAGCGCAACACCAGGAACTGCTGACTAGCCACTCTTGCGGCGCAGGTGGCGTGGGGCGTACCGCTCAGCATCCTCGGTGACGCATTCGGGGTCGCGGTAGCGCAGGACGGCTCCGATGCTGACTTCCGGCACCGTGGAGATGGGGTCGAGGGTCTCGGGGTGGTCGCGGGACACCCAAGCGGTGCCGGCGAACGGGTCGTAATCGTCTTTCTCCGCCTCGTTGTAGTACCAGCGTCCGGGGTAGTGGGTGAGGAGGGTCTGGCCGATGTAGCGGACGGCGCCGGTGAGTTCGTGTTCTTGTTCGGGGGTGATGTCGCCGCGGAGCCAGTCGGTGCCTTCGGGGTAGCGTTCCAGGATCCAGTGGCCCAGGGTGGTCAGGGAGTCCAGGGAGTGATCCCACCGGTCGGCGGGGGCGGCGGGTCCGGTCTTCCAGGCCTGGAGCTCGGTGTCCATGGTCTTCAGCCAGGCCGCGAGGCGGGTGCCGGGTTCGGCGGGTGGTTGGGTGAGAAGGCCGGGGCTGTCGGTGGGTTGGTCGTGGTGGGGTTTGGCGGCGTGGTTGGTGTCGAAGACGTCGAGGAGCACGTCGGCCTGCGGCCGCTTGATCGTGTTGATGAGCAGCTTGAGGACGTCGATCGGGTCGTCCTCGCTGGAGTGTGGGACGTCTAGGACGAGGACGGGTCGGCCGCGCCAGGGCACGTCGGGGTCGGTGGTGTAGTGCCAGTGGCCGCCGATGTGCCGGATCAGGGTCTGCCCGATGAGGCGGATCGCGCCGTCGACGAAGGCTGTCTCGGACCCGTCGGTCACGGTTTCGGGAGTGCCGAGCCGGTCCCGGATCACTGGCTGCAGCTCGCCCAAGGCGTCCCGGGAGTAGATCCGCGCGGAGAAGCCCTTCGGTAGCCCGAACATCTCGAACCCGGTGATCTTCGGGTCCATCTCCTCCAGCCACGTCTCGAACAACTCACCCGACGCCGGCAGACCCGCGCTCACGCCACCACCGCCGGCGCTGCCGGTCGTTCCCCCTCCGGCACCCGCGTCGTCGTCACCACCTGCGGAACGCTTCCACCACGGCATCTTCTGTCTCGTCCTCTCGGTGCTCTGGTTACGTACTCGAACTTAGCCTGTGGGGGTGCCCGTTCCTACCCAGACCTCCCACTCGATGCCCGCCTCCCGCATCCGGCGCTGTGCCGCGGCGCTCGGTTCGTCGCTGAGGATGTAGATGATCGTCCACTCCCGCTCGCGAATCATCTCCGCGTCCTTCTGGATCTGTGCGGTGCTCGGGTTGCCGCCGGACTTGAGCTCGTAGGCGATACCGTTGGACTCGTCGACGTAGTCGTAGTTGCGTGTCCGGCCGTTCTCCAGCTGCACCTTCCTGTTGCGGCGCCAGCCGTCATCAACACGGAAGCCATGGTCGTCCCAGAAGGCCTGCTCGTAGGCCTCGCCCTTGCGCTGTCGGCCCCAGTTGCTGATCGTGCTGTTGTGCCAGCGCTCCCAGCTCCACGGAGTGGTGCCAGCCTTATCATGCCGGTCGATGTACTCCTGCCAGCGCTGATAGAGGTGCTCGCGGGTGCCGATCGGGTAGGCGGCATCCACGTCGATGTCGTCCAGGTCTGCATAGCTCGGCTCGGGGCTGTTGCGCAGTGACTCGCCCGGGCTGTCGTACTCGTACCGTCGGGGGTTGTCCGCGCTGCCACCGACCAGAGGTCGGTTCTTGCCCGGGAGATCGCCCGGTCCAGGGCCTCGCGGTGTGGGCGTGGGCGGTTGATCCCGCTTGAGGAGACGGTCGAGGAAGTCGGTGATCTTGCGCTTCATTGACGCCGGGAGCTGGTCGAGCAGCTTGCGGCCCAGACGGCCGAACGCTCCTCCCGGGATGAGAGCGGAGACAGCGGTGAAGGCCCCTTCCATCGCAAGCCGCTTCACGAGCTCCTGGCCGTCGATCTTGCCCTCGCCCCAGTCGGCGACGGTGTCGACCATGTCTCCGGCGCCGATGAGAGCGGCACCGCCTCCCATGAGCGCGATGGCCACCCCCGCGCCGGGCACTCCGGCCAGCGCCCCGATCCCGGTCATGCTGGCGACGACAGACAGGATCAGCAGCACGGCACCGACGACGACGAGCACCCAGCCGACAACCTTCAGGATGACGGCGATGACGCGGAGGATGATGACGTTGTTCTTGAACCACTCGCGGACGTTGGCGAGGTTCTCGTCGATCCACGCGCCCAGGTCGGCCGTCAGGTTCTCCCACCAGGCCGCCATCGCCTCCCAGGCCTTGGAGACCTCGGCGAGGGCGTCCCAGGCATCGGAGATCTTCCCGGCGCGCCACTCCGCGCCGTCCTTGATGCGATCGGATGGCCCCGTTGATGGAGAAGGCCGCCGAACGGATGGCCCGCACCCTCGTGCTCGCTCAGCGCGAGGGTGACGGACCCGGCGGCGAGAAACGGACAGGCTAGGTGCACCCGACGCATACCATCGAGATATGCCCGCCCGCCCGCGCCTGCAGGACCGCCTCCTGACGATCCTCACCACGCTCGCGGCGGTCGTCATCTTCGTCGCGGGGATGTCCCGCGGCAACACCCGGGTCGCCGTGATCGGCGCGGCGTTCTTCCTCGGCTACGGCGTGCTGCACGCGGTCACCCGGCGGCTCGAGCCGGCCGCGCGGCTGCTCACCGGCAGCGAGGCGGACCGCGACGAAGCGATGGCGCAGTTCCGCGCGACCAGGCTCGCGGGGCAGGGGGCGCTGCTCATCGCGCTGGTCGGCGTCATCCTGGACCTCACGCTGCAGTGGCCGCCCGGGCTGTGGGTGGCCGGCACCGCGCTCGGGGTGCTGGCGATCTTCGTCGGCGGGCTGTGGGGCTTCAGCCGCGGCCTGCGCGCGCGCTGAGCGTCACCGCGTCAGCGTCAGCGCGTCGAGCACCCGGCGGGCCAGCTCCTCGTCGCCGCTCACGTGGTATGCCGTCTGCCCGGTGGGCGTGCGGCCGGCGGTGCGGCGGGCCAGCGCGTGGGTGGACATCGCGATCGTGGTCGTCGGCGACGACCCCACGCCCGAATCGGACTCGGTGACCGGCACGTCGTCCTCCTCCTCGGCCGCCGAGTGGCCGGTGAAGAGCTCGTGCGCGACCGGCTCACCGGCCTCGTCGACGTCGACCCGCACACCGGCCCGCCCGGTCACCGGGCCGGTGCTCTCGACGATGACCACCGTCCCCGGCTCCGGCGCCACGCGGCGCAGCACGACGCGCGGCACGGCGTCGAGCACCATCGCGGTCCACTGCGCGGCCCCGTCGCCGTCGAGCGACCCGGGGCGTCCCACCGCCTCCCGGATGTCCTGCTCGTGGGTCCAGATGTCGCACAGCCGCAGCCGCACCAGGTCGACGAAGCGCGCCTCCTGGTCACGGATCGAGCGGACCGTCGACTCCAGCTCCAGGTCCGGGGCATACAGGTCCGCCGTGCGGATCTCGACGAGGGAGCGGAGCTCGGCCAGCAGCTGCTCGGGGGAGAGGGCGGCCCGCGAGCGCAGCCCCTGCTCCATCCAGACACCGAGGTCGTTGCGCACGTGCTCGGGCGTGCCGACCTCGATCGTCTCCTCGACGACGGGCTGGGCGGAGCCGGAGAGGTAGTCCTCGACGTGCACGACGTGCGCCACGTGGTCGCGGACGCTCCACCCGGGGCAGTCGGTGGGCAGCTCCCACTCGGCCTCGCGCAGCCCGTCGCAGACGTTGACCAGGGACAGCAGCACCTGGCGGTATGCCTCGACGAAGCCGGGCACGTCGGCGGGCGGGGCGGGGTGGACGACCATACGGCCAGCCTAACGAGGCGACCTACCATGGAGGTATGCCCGTGCCCCCTGCCGCGACCCCAGCGGCACTGCGCTGGACGGTCCCCGTCACCACGGTCCTGACCGCGCTCGTCGTCGCGGTCCCGGCCGCCGCGCTGAGCGGGGCGGCGGCGCCGCTGGTCATCGGCGACGCCGGGCCGCTCGTGCGCTGGGGGATGGTCGTCGTCGAGACGGTCCACCACCTGGCCGCGGCGCTCACCATCGGCCTGCTCGTGGTCGCGGCCTTCCTGGTGCGGGAGGGCCGGGAGACCGACCGGCGCCGCACCGCCGCCCGCGTCGCCGCCCTGGCCGCGCTGCTCTGGGCCACCTGCGCCGCAGCGATCCTCGTCGTCGGCTTCGGCGACCTGGCGGGCATACCGCCGAGCACACCGGGCTACCTGTCCGACCTCACCGCCAACCTCTGGGGCCTGGAGCCGCTCCGGTTACGGCTGATCGAGGTGCTCCTCGTCGCGCTGCTCGTGCCGCTGGCCGCGGCGGCGCGGACCCGGGGCGCGCTCGCCTGGTCCGCGGCGCTCGCGCTGGCCGCCCTGGTGCCGCAGCCTACGGCGGCCACGCCAGCGGCACCGACGGCCACGAGACGGCCGTCACCGCGCTGCTGCTGCACCTGGGCGGGATGACCGTCTGGGTCGGCGGGCTCATGGCGCTGGGCCTGCTGCTGCCCGTCCTCGGCTCGGCCCTGCCGGAGACGCTGCGTCGCTACTCCGCGCTGGCCACCTGGTCGTTCGTCGCGATCGGCTTCTCCGGTGTCCTCTTCGCGCTGCTCACCGCGGACGACCTCGGCGACCTCACCACCGCCTACTGGGCCGTGATCTGGGCCAAGGTGGTGCTGCTGGGTGTGCTCGGGGCCTTCGGGGTGCTCCAGCGACGGGCGATCATCGCCCGCGGCGCCGACCGGCCCTGGCTCTTCGCCGCGCTCGCCGCGAGCGAGCTCGCCGTCATGGCCGCCGCCGTCGCGCTGGGGACCGTGCTGTCCCGGACGCCCCCGCCGGAGGTCGAGTCCTCCGCGGCGACGGACACCGCGGTCTACGCCCTCACCGGCTACCCCATGCCGCCGCCCTACGCCCCGGCCCGGCTGCTGGACGTGTGGCAGGTCAACTGGCTCTTCCTGCTCGTCGCGCTGCTCGCGGTGGGTCTGTATGCCGTCGGCTGCGTCCGCCTCTGGCGGCGCGGGGACCGGTGGCCCTGGTGGCGGCTGCTCGTGTGGGTGCTCGGCTGGGCGGTCTTCGGCTACGCGACCAACGGCGCTCCAGGGGTCTACGGCCGGGTGATGTTCTCCCAGCACATGGTCATGCACATGACGCTCATGATGGCGGTGCCGATCTTCCTCGTGCCCGCCCAGGCGATCACGCTGGCCTACCGCGTGCTGCCGGCGCGCAAGGACCGCACGCTCGGGCCGCGCGAGGTGCTCATTGCCGTGGTCCACTCCCGCTGGGCCGCCTTCGTCGCCAACCCGCTGGTCGCCGGGGTCATCTTCTTCGTCAGCCTCATCGCCTTCTACTGGACCGGGCTGTTCGAGCTCGCCCTGACCACGCACACCGGTCACGTGCTCATGGTGGCCCACTTCACCCTCACCGGCTTCGCCTTCGTCTGGTCGCTCGTCGGGCAGGACCCGGGCCCGCCGCGGTGGGCGCCGCCGTTGCGGATCATGGTGCTGCTGGGGACCCTGGCCGCGCACGCCTTCTTCGGGCTGGCACTGATGCAGGGCACCTGGCTCCTCGCGCCCGGCTTCTTCAAGACGATCGAGGTGCCCTGGGTCGAGGACCTGCTCGTCGACCAGCAGCTCGGCGGCACCATCGCCTGGGGCGTGGGAGAGCTGCCGACGGTGGTGCTCGTGCTGATGGTCATGGTCGACTGGATGCGCAGCGACGACCGGGAGACCCGACGCTCGGACCGGCGGGCCGAGCGCGACGACGACGCCGAGCTGGCCGCCTACAACGCGCGGCTCCAGCGGCTGGCGGAGAGGAGCAGCAGGTGAGGGTTGCGATCATCCAGCTCGGGTATGCCGAGGGTGCCGACGAGAGCGTCGAGGCCCGGGCGGATCGGGTCGCCGGGCTGGTGCGCTCGGCCGGCGCCGGCCACGACCTCGTGCTGCTGCCCGAGCTGTGGAGCGCCGGCGGCTTCGCCTCGACGGAGTGGGAGGAGCGCAGCCAGGACCTCTCCGGGCTGGAGCGCGGCGAGCTGCCGCCGGCCCTGGTGCCCGTCGCCGAGGCGACGCGCGAGATCGGTGCGGTCGTGCATACCGGGTCCGTGGTGGAGCGGACCGTTGAGCCGGGCGAGGAGGGGCGCCACCTGTGGAACACCTCGGTCGTGCTCGACCCGCGCGGCGAGGTGTGCGCGACCTACCGCAAGATCCACCGCTTCGGCTTCGGCGGCGGCGAGCCGAAGCTCATGGAGGCCGGCGGCGAGGTGGTCGTCACCGACCTGCCGGCCCCGGCGGACGGGCTGAAGAGCGGGCTGTCGACCTGCTACGACCTGCGCTTCCCCGAGCTCTACCGCGCCCAGCTGGACCGCGGCGCCGAGGTCTTCGTCATCCCCTCGGCCTGGCCGATGGCGCGGGTCGAGCACTGGCGGCTGCTGCTGCGGGCGCGCGCGGTCGAGGACCAGTGCTTCGTCGTCGCCGCCAACACCGCCGGGACGCACGCCGGGGTCGAGATGGGCGGCCACAGCGCGGTCGTCGACCCCGCGGGTTCCGTGCTCGCCGAGGCTGGGGCAGGGGAGGAGACGCTCTCGGTCGAGATCGACGCCTCGCAGGTGGGGCGGGTGCGTGAGGCCTTCCCCGTGCTCTCCGACCGCCGTCTGTGAGGGCCGCCGGTTAGGGTGGCCCCAGGCACATCGAAAGGATCACTCATGGGCATCGGCCTCGGAATCTTCCTGCTCGCCGTCGGCGCCATCCTGTCGTTCGCGGTGGGCGACCTGACGAGCGTCGTCGACCTCCCGACCGTCGGCTACATCCTCATGGCCGCCGGTGTGCTCTCGCTGCTGCTGGGGCTGGTGATGAACACCCAGCGCAACAACACCACGCACCGCGAGATCATCGAGCGCAACAACCGTGGTGAGACCCGCTACCGCGACCGCGACGGCTACTGAGCGCCGGAGCGCCGCCGACCGCTTCGCCCGGGCCCGCGCCCGGGTCTACGCCGCCCTCCCGCGGCTGCTCCGTCGGTGGGTCCCGGAGACCGCGATCGGCTTCGCCGCGATCAGCAGCTTCACGTATGCCGTCGACCTGACGCTGCTCGCGGTCCTCTTCGACGTCCTGTGCTGGCCCTACCCGCTCGCGGTGACCACGGGCTACGTCATCGCCTTCGGGCTCGCCTTCGTGCTCAACCGCTGGCTCAACTTCCAGAGCCACGGCCCGGTGGGCCGCCAGACCGGGCGCTACGTCCTGACCGTCGTCGCCAACTACCTGCTCTTCATCCTCGCGCTGTCCACGACCCTGGAGTGGGTGGGCGTGCAGTTCCTCGCCGCGCGGCTGATCGCCGGTGCGTGCGAGGCGGTCTTCATGTATCTCATGATGCGCAGCTTCGTCTTCCGGCTGAAGCGCTACACCTGAGCCGCTCCGCTCTGGCGGCGCGACCGGGCGGATCGTGCGAGAGTGCACCCGGACGGGGATGTCGGCGCGCGCGTGGGCTCAGAAGGCGGCCTCCGGCAGGTCCATCACGGACGCCACCTGACCGTCATCGGCGGCGGTGACGGTGCGGCGGTCGGCGCCCAGGCGCGGGAGCACCTCGGTGGCGAAGAAGCGGGCCGCGGCGACCTTGCCCTGCAGGAAGGCCTGGCCGCCGTCGTCGGCGGCGCTCACCCCGCTGACGCCGCGCTCGCCGGAGTCCAGCAGCCGCTGGGCGGCCTCCGCCTCGCGCAGCAGCAGCCAGCCGATGAGCAGGTCACCGGTGGCGAGCAGCAGGCGGGTGGTGCCCAGGCCGACGGCATACACCGCCTCGGGCCGGGTCTGGCTCTCCACCGCCCTCGCGGTGAGGAACTCCACCATCTCGTTGACCTCGCCGAGCCCGCGCAGCACCGCGCCCCGGATGTCGCCGAGGCCGTCGTCGACCTGCGCCGAGGCGGTCTGCTGCACCTGCGCCGCGACGTGGCCGAGGGCCTGACCGCGGTCGCGCAGGATCTTGCGGAAGAAGAAGTCCTGCCCCTGGATCGCGGTGGTGCCCTCGTAGAGGCTGTCGATCTTGGCGTCGCGGACGTACTGCTCGATGGGGTAGTCCTGCAGGAAGCCGGAGCCGCCCAGGGTCTGCAGCGACTCGGTGCCGAGCAGCGTGAAGGCGCGCTCGCTGCCGCAGCCCTTGACCAGCGGCAGCAGCAGGTCGTTGACCCGAGCGGCCAGCCCGACGTCGGGGCCGTCGCCGGTGTCCTCGCCCTGGTCCTGCGCGGCGTGGACCTGGTCTTGGACGCTCGCGGTGTAGAGCATGAGGGCCCGCAGCCCCTCGGAGTAGGACTTCTGCAGCAGCAGCGAGCGGCGCACGTCGGGGTGGTGGGTGATCGTCACCCGCGGGGCGGTCTTGTCCGCCATCTGGGTGAGGTCGGCGCCCTGGACCCGCTCCTTGGCATAGGCGAGGGCCGCCTGGTAGCCGGCCGAGAGCGTGGCGATCGCCTTCGTGCCGACGAGCATCCGGGCATACTCGATGATCCGGAACATCTGCGCGATGCCGTCGTGGACCTCGCCGAGGAGGTAGCCGACGGCCGGGCGGTCCGGGTCCTCGCCGAAGGAGACCTCGCAGGTCGTCGAGACCTTGAGGCCCATCTTGTGCTCGAGGCCCGTGATCCGGACCCCGTTGCGCTCGCCGAGCTCACCGGTCTCGAGGTCGGTGACGTGCCGGTCGGTGAGGATGAACAGCGAGAGCCCCTTGGTGCCCGGGCCGGCGCCCTCCGGGCGGGCCAGGGCGAAGTGGACGACGTTGTCGTAGAACGGCGCGACGCCGCTGGTGATGAAACGCTTGGTGCCGGTCAGGTGCCAGGTGCCGTCGCCGGCCTTGACCGCCCTGGTCCGGCCCGCGCCGACGTCGGAGCCGGCGTCGGGCTCGGTGAGCATCATGGTCGCGCCCCACGCCTTGTCGACCATGAGCTGGGCCAGCTGCTGCTGCTGGGGCGTGCCGAGGCGGTAGAGCACGTTCGCGAAGGTGTAGCCGGCGGCGAACATCTTGACCGCCGGGTTGGCGCCCATGACCAGCTCGGACATGGCCCAGGTCAGGCTCGGGGGAGCGGGCGTGCCGCCCAGGCCCTCCTCGATCTCCAGCCGCCAGAACTCGCCCGCCACCCACGTCTCATAGGACCGGACGAAGCTCTCCGGCATGCTGACCTCGCCGGTGGCCGGGTCGAAGACGGGCGGTGTCCGGTCGGACTCGGTGAAGGAGGCGGCGATCGGGCCCTCCGCCAGCTCGGCGACCTGCGCCAGCGCCGCGCGGGCGGTCTCGACGTCGACCTCCTCGTAGGGCGCCCGGCCCAGGACGTCCTGGCGGCCGAGGACGTCGAAGAGGACGAACTCCGCGTCCCGGACGTTGCTGCGGTAGTGGCCCACGCTGGCTCCTCAGGTGTGCGGTCCTGACCTCTGGTCAGGTATGCGGTACTGACGGTACGCCGTAACTGTCGTCAGTCTATACCGACCCCTCGGCTCCCTACCCGCGGGTAACCGCTCGGCCCTGCAGACCGTGCGGTCGGTGCGTGCTTGGCCGTGCGGTCGGTCAGGCGAGGGTGGTGAGCTGCTCGGTGACGGCGCGCTCGAGGCAGTCGGCGGTGTCGTTCCAGGAGGCGGCGGCGCCGTAGGTCGCCGAGAGGTCGACGACGCGGAGCCCGGCGAGCCGCGCCGCGGGGGCGTCCTCGCGCACCACGCCCGCGACGACGATGACAGGTATGCCGTAGGGCTCGGCCTCGTCGACCACCCCGCCGACGACCTTGCCGTTGAACGACTCGGCGTCCAGGGCGCCCTCGCCGGTGACGATCGCGTCGGCCCGCGCGACCGCGTCGGCCAGCCCGACCTGCTCGGCCACCAGCCGCAGCCCCGGCACCAGGGAGCCGCCCAGCACGAGCAGCCCGCCCCCGAGGCCGCCGGCCGCACCCGCGCCAGGAGTGGTCGACACGTCGACGCCGAACTCCTCGACATACCCGCCCTGCAGCTCGAAGAGGCGCCCGGTGAGCTCGACGACCTGGTCGCCGCTGGCGCCCTTCTGCGGCCCGAAGACCTGCGCGGCCTCGACGAAGGGGGTCTGCACGTCGCACGCCGCGAGCAGCTCCACCCCGCGCTCGGCCGGCGTCTGCCCGTCGAGCAGGGCCCGCGCCGCCTCGACCGCCCCGCGCCCGCCGTCGCTCATCGCCGACCCTCCGAGGCCCACGATCACGCGCGTCGCCCCGTCACGCACGGCCTGCGCGACGAGCTCGCCGGTGCCGGCGCTGGTCGCGCCCACGGGGTCGTTGCCCTCCTTGCCACCGGCCAGCACCAGCCCGCTGGCCGCGGCGGACTCGATGACTGCCACGCCGTCGTCCCCCAGCCGCCACTGCGCCTCGACCGGCGTGCCCAGCGGTCCGGTCACGGTGCTGGTCCGGTTGGCCCCGCCGAAGGCGTCGAGCATGCCCTCACCGCCGTCGGCCATGGGCATACCGATGACGTCCCAGCCCGCCCCTGCGCCCCGGAGCGAGCGGCCGCGACGACCTCGGGAGCGGTCAGCGACCCGCGGAACTTGTCCGGCGCGATCAGCACGACGGGGCGGGCGGGGGTGTCGGCGGCGGTGCTCACAGCCCTGACCCTAGGGCAAGGATTGGCGCGGGCGTGTGCGGATGCACGATGATGGCGCGCATGACGACGTCGACGAAGACTCGCTCGCTCATCGCCGCGCTGGCCGCGACCGCACTGCTCGCCGGCTGCAACGCCGGGGCCGGCACCAGCTCGGACACCGGGTCGCCGGAGGAGGGGGAGTCCGCCGGGTCCGGTGACGGCGGCGACGACACCGCCGCGGCCCCGGAGCCCGGTGGCTCGGACGAGACGGTCCGCATCGGCCTCGTCGCCGAGCCGGCCAGCCTCGACTTCACCACGACCGGAGGGGCGGCGATCCCTCAGGTCATGATGGACAACGTCTACGAGACCTTGGTGCAGATCGACGGGGAGAGCGCGGAGATCGTGCCGGGACTCGCGACGGAGTGGGAGGTCAGCGAGGACCGGCTGACCTACACCTTCACGCTCGAGGAGGGCGTCACCTTCTCCGACGGCAGCGAGTTCACCGCCGAGGACGCGAAGTTCTCGATCGAGCGGGTCTCCTCCGACGCCTGGACCAACGGGCTCAAGGCCAAGTTCGACGTCGTGGAGTCGGTCGAGGCGGTCGACGACACCACGCTGGAGGTCACGCTCACCCGCCCCAGCAACCAGTTCCTCTACAACCTGACGACCCTCGTCGGGGCGATGTTCGACACCGAGGGGGTCGACAACCTCGCCGAGGAGGCGATCGGCACCGGCCCCTACGTCTTCGAGAACTGGGACCGCGGCTCGCAGATCACGCTGGAGCGCAACCCCGACTACCACGGAGATGCGCCCTACTTCGCCTCCGTCGAGATGCGCTACTTCGACGACGCCAACGCGCTCAACAACGCGATGCTCACCGACTCGATCGATGTCGTGTCGACGGTGCAGGCCCCGGAGTCGCTGGCCGAGTTCGAGGGTGGCGACTTCCAGATCGTCGAGGGGACCACCAACGGCGAGGTCGTGCTGTCGATGAACCAGGAGGAGGGCAACCCGCTGGCCGACGTCGAGCTGCGGCGGGCGGTCCGGCACGCCATCGACCACCAGGCCCTCATGGACACCTGCTGGGCCGGACGCGGCGAGCTGATCGGCTCAATGGTCCCGGTCACCGACCCGTGGTACGAGGACCGCACCGGCGACTACCCCTTCGACCTCGAGGAGGCGCAGCGGCTCATCTCCGAGGCCGGCGCCGAGGGCACCGAGCTGCGGCTGCGCATACCGTCGCTGCCGTATGCCGTCTCCTGCGGCACGGTCGTCGAGTCCATGCTCGAGGACGCCGGGCTGGAGGTGACCATCGACGAGCTGGAGTTCCCCGCGGCCTGGCTGGAGACCGTTTTCACCAACAAGGACTACGACATGTCGATCGTGTCGCACGTCGAGGGGCGTGACATGTCTGCCGTGTTCGGCAACCCGGACTACTACACGACCTACGGCACGGAGGAGGTCCAGACCCTCTTCGAGGAGGCTGACGCCGGCACCGAGGAGGAGCAGACCGAGAAGCTGCAGGAGGCCGCGGCGCTCATCAGCGAGGAGGCCGCCGCCGACTTCCTCTTCCTGCTGCCCAATCTCATGGTCGCCGACACGGACATCACCGGGCTGCCGACCAACGCCCTCCGGGAGTCCTTCGACCTGGGGGACCTCGCGCGGGAGTGACGGTGCCCGGGGCTCTCGGTGCCTCCGCCTGACCTGGGCAACCTTGTGCACCGGATACGCCGTCGAGAAGGGCGCATCTGGTGCACAACCTTGCGCAGGTCCCAGACGTGCAGCACACCCTTGACCAGGTCGAGGTATGCCTGCCGCCGGGTCCGTGCCCGCGTCACCCTCTAGGGTGCTGAGCCATGCTCCTGCGCCTGCTGCACCGCGCGCTGGTCCTCGTGGCCAGCGTCCTGGCGGCGTCGGTGCTGGTCTTCGGCTTCATGCGGGTGCTGCCGGGTGACCCGGCGCGGGTGGCGCTCGGGATCAATGCCTCGGACGAGGCGGTCGCGCGGCTGCGCGAGCAGTTCGGGCTGGACCGGCCCCTCGTGGTGCAGTACCTCGACTGGATGCGCGGCCTGGTCACCCTCGACCCGGGCATCGAGTTCGTCTCCAAGGCGGCGATCGGCCCGCAGATCGCCGACCGGCTGCAGGTCACCCTCATCCTCGTCGTCACGGCCATGGTCCTGGCCGTGCTCGTCGCCGTCCCCGTCGGCATCTGGATGGCGGTGCGCCACCGCCACCTCGACGGGCTCCTCATGTCGGCGCTGTCCCAGGTCGGCGTCGCGATCCCGGCCTTCCTCGCCGGCATCGTGCTCATCTCGGTCTTCGCGGTGCGGCTGCGCTGGGTGCCGAGCGGCGGCTGGGTCGTGCCGTCGCAGGACCCGGTGGGCTTCCTGCAGCGGATCGTCCTCCCGTCGGTCGCGCTCGCGATGGTGCAGGCGGCGGTGCTGGCGCGGTATGTCCGCTCCGCCGTCCTCGACGTGCTGCGGGAGGACTACCTGCGCACCGCCCGGGCCAAGGGGCTGCGCCCGGTGCAGGCGCTGTGGCGGCACGGTCTGCGCAACGCCGCGGTGCCGGTGGTCACCGTGCTCGGCCTGCAGCTCGCGACCCTGCTCATTGGCGCGGTCGTCATCGAGCAGGTCTTCGTCATCCCGGGCCTGGGGTCGCTGCTGCTGGACTCGGTCGCCGACCGCGAGCTCCTCACCGTGCAGACCGTCGTCATGGTCCTCGTGGTGGCCACGCTGCTCATCAACTTCCTCGTCGACGCGCTCTACCTCGTCATCGACCCACGGCTGCGGACGGGGTCGCGATGAGCGAGATCCAGGGCGCGGCCGCGCAGGGGCTCGAGGCGCAGGCTCCCGCGGGCGGCTCGGCCGGGCGCCGGCTCAACCCCTCGCTGCTCCTCGGCGGGGGTCTCGTCGCCGTGGTCGTCGTGCTCGCGCTCGTCTCCTACGTCTGGACGCCGTATGTGCCGATGCGGGTCCTCCCGGTCGAGGCCTACCAGACGCCCAACGCCGAGCACTGGCTCGGCACCGACCGCTACCGCCGCGACGTCTTCACCCAGATCCTCGTCGGGGCACGCACGACCCTGTATGTCGGCTTCGTCGCCGTCGGCGTCGCGGCGCTCGTCGGGGTGCCGCTCGGCATCCTGGCCGCGATGTCGCCCGGCTGGCTCGGGCAGCTCGTGATGCGCTCCAACGACGTGCTGCTGGCGTTTCCCGCGCTGCTGCTGGCGATCATGTTCGCGGCGCTCTACGGCGGCTCGACGCGGGTGGCGATGATCGCCATCGGCATCGCGACGATCCCGGCCTTCGCCCGCATCACCCGCTCCGGCGCGCTCGGGGTGATGAAGACCGAGTACGTCGTCGCCGCCCGGGCCGCGGGTCGCTCGCCGCTGGGGATCGCGGTGCGCCACGTCATACCCAACGTGGCGGGGCTGGTCATTGTGCAGGCGTCGGTCTCCTTCGCCATCGCGATCCTCGCCGAAGCGGCGCTGGCCTACCTCGGCCTGGGCACGCCGACCGGGCAGGCGAGCTGGGGGCGGATGCTCTACGAGGCGCAGACCACGTTGCGCACTGCGCCGCACCTGGCGCTCATCCCCGGCGCGGCGATCGCGCTGTCGGTGCTCGGCTTCAACCTCTTCGGCGACGGGCTGCGGGACTGGCTGGACCCGAAGCTGGAGGGTCGGTGACAGGATCAGAAAAGTAAAGACTTCGTCAATTCTCGCAAGCGTTGTAGACCTCGATTGGGGGGGGAGGTACTGTCCTTGGTATCGAGAGTCTCCGGCGCAAGTGCGCGGCAGAGGCGGTAAGCGAGGGAGGACGGCATGAAAACACGTACAGGACTGTGTGCATTCGTTGCTGGTACGGGCCTGATGTTTGCAGGCGCCATGCCGGCGTTCGCGGCGGTAACCGAGGACGGCGTGTACAACTGCGCGGCCTACCCTGCGGTCCAATTTCGAATCCAGGGGGGTGGCGTCGTCTTGGGGCCGGGAGATGGGACGGCGACCAGGTACACCGCATCCTCGTCAACTTGGCGATCAGGCGACAATCGTGGACCAGGTGGATTTTGGTCCGTCACGGGAAACACCACTGTTGATCTTGCCTATACACGCGGCGTTTGCCGAAACTTTGGGTGACCAGCAAGTCGGCGAGGGGAGTCACCTTTGTTGGGCAGGCAACATCTCACAAGCTTCGTCGCACTGGTCGTCGGCGCAGCGCTCGCGTCCCTTGGAGCCTGTTCGTCGGTTGACGCCATCGGCTCGGCCGTCTCCACCGAGGCATCGAGCAGTGAGGCAGGGGATGTGCCAAGGCAGGAGTTTGTAGGGAACCCACGTGACTATCAAACGTCATTGGCAAAGTGCTTCAGCGACCGAGGGTTTCCCAGTGAGGTGGTGGTGACGGAGCAGGGGGATCTGGCGGTCGATAGTGCGGGCGTCAATCAGCAAACAATGCGGGACTACCTAGAAGTCGACCAGATCTGCACAGAGACGCTGCCTCCCCCCCCGGAGCCGCGCTCTGATAGTGATCTTGCGAGATATTACACGTCGTGGTCCACCCAGCATGAATGTCTCACCCAAGCAGGTTACGATATTCCAAGCCTTCCTACTCTGCAAACTTTCACTGCTACATTCCGGAGCGGTGAGCTTGCGTCGTCGCCAGTGAGTTTGGTTGAGGGTCCACAGCAGTCGGGGGCTGCCAAGCTTTGCCCCCCGGACAATGACCATTGGTGGTGAACCGGCGTCGCGGGACCAACCTTGGCTCAGGAAACAAACCGCACAAGAACGGAAGGTGTGAATGAGATGAAGATGTCAAGAGGAGCTGTCAGTGCTACAGTAGCGATGATTCTAGCGCTGGCGCTCAGCGGAAATCCCGCCATAGCTTACGAGACCAAGCGGGTGAGTGGAAAAATCAGTGGGTGCGGCGGCTACTCTGCCCCGTATGCGAGTGCCTACTCCATCGGCCAGATGATACATGTCAAGCCTGGTGGTAGTAAGAGCCAGGCAACGCGGTACACCAACCCGAGTTGGGCATATAGGGGCCTCTACGGTCCCGGTGGTGAGTGGTCAGTAGATGCGAACTCCAGCTCCAGTTGGATCGAGACCACACGTAGTGGCGGCTATTGTCGCAATCTCTGATGAGGAGAGCCAGGCCCGCAGAGGCGTCCAGTTGTGTGGCATTAGTGTCTGCTGTTTTTCTGCTAAGTGGGTGTAATCCAACTGGCGACACGGATACGGCGGACTCTGTAGCTGCAGAGGAATTCAAGAATTTTGACCAGCAGGTGCGTGCATACTATGAGAAGCAAGCGGCGTGCTTGACTGAGGCTGGATTTCCAACAACAATCAATGCCGATGGGAGTATTACGATTTCGGGTATCGACTTCGAGCGCGATGCTCAGGTGGTCCGGCGGTGCGATGACGTATCGGGTGAACATCCTGAGTTGCCTACGCCAAGCGAGGAGGGCCTGAGCGAATTCTATGCTCGGTTGCTCGATGTCCATGAGTGTCTTGAAGCAAATGGCCTGTCATCAGTCCAGCCTCCGAGTGAGCAAGTTTTCATCGAAAGCTATCTGGCGAGCCTTCAAGGCGGATCTAGCGATGCGCCGTGGCATCCGTATGCAGAGTTTTCCAGCGAGGTCGAGAAAAAATGTCCCGCCCCTCTCCTCGAAGACGTGTACCTCGAGTAGTCCAGGCCAAGTTCCGGAGGGGATTCACTTCATCTTTGTGCACCATATCCCCGACCGAGGGCGGCTGGTGTGAGCCCAAGTTGCAGCAAACACAGCCCCGATTTCATGGGGACCCTGCCAAGCCACCGTCGACACAGTTGACGCCATAGTTGGCGTCGTGAAGTCGTAGGTAGGCGCTGGCATGGAGGGGCGAGAGAGCTTTGCCGGTTCTTGTGGCTCAGATGGGATGATGGACTCATGACGGATGAGGTGACGAAAGCCCCACGCAAACTGGGCGTCGTGGTGCTGTTATTGGTGCTCGTGGTTGGCTCCGTTGCCGGCACGTGGGTGTCGCTTCGAGTAACGCTGCTGACGGAATCAGCTGCAGATGCCTCGTCGGCGGCCGGTGAAGAGGTGTGGGGCGAGGTAGTGAGGGGGTCGGTTGGGCGGTCGTTGCCGTTGTCGACCACGGTGCGGCAGCCGGTGGGGGTGGTGGCGGTGAACGGGTTGTCGGGGGTGGTGACCTCGTCGTCGCCGGGCCGGGTGGAGTCTGGTGGTGTGGTGTACGTGGTGGGGCGGACACCGGTGCGGGTGGTGCAGGCGCAGCAACCGTTCTGGCGGGAGCTGTCGCGGGGTGTGCGCGGTGAGGACGTGGTCGCGTTGCAGGAGCTGCTCATCGCCGGGGGGTACCTGGATGCTGAGGCCGATGGTGACTTCGGTCAGGGCACGGAGGATGCGGTGGAGGCGTGGCAGGAGGAGCAGGGGTTGCCGGAGTCTGGGGTGGTGGGCCTGGGGGAGCTGGTCGCGGTGCCGGACCTGCCGGCGACGGTCACGGTCGGTGAGGCGATCAGGGTGGGGGGTCAGGTGTCGGGTGGTGAGGACGCGGTGCTGGCGCCGACGGGGGAGCGGGACTTCGTGCTGGTGGTGACCGCGGAGCAGGCGAGGTTGATACCGGCGGAGACCACGGTCGAGATGACGTTTGAGGACCAGCAGTGGACGGGGGTGATCGCCGGGTCCACCGTGGATGACACAGGTTCGACGGTGTTCGAGCTGACCGCGCCGGGCGGTGGGCCGGTCTGCGGAGAAGACTGCGGGGTGCTGCCGGGGGATGAGCAGGTGACGGTGCGCTCGGAGGTGGTGGTGGTGCCGCGGGTGGAGGGGTTGAGTGTGCCGGCGGCGGCGGTGCGGACCCGCGCGAATGGCAGCGCGTTCGTGTTGACTGAGGACGGGCAGGTCGAGGTGGTGGTGGCCGGTTCGGGGCAGGGTGTCGCGATCGTGGAAGGTGAGGGGCTCGTAGAAGGGTTGCGGGTGCTGGTGGCCGGGGACCCGGTGCAGGCACCGGGTGATGGTGGCGATGAGACCGGGGGAGGGTGAGGCGTGCTGGCCCTGGAGGGGGTGTCGTTCGCCTACGCGAAAGGTGGCGAGGAGTTGTTCGGGGGGTTGTCCCACGTGTTCACCCCGGGGGTGGTGACGGCGGTGACGGGGCCGTCGGGGCGGGGGAAGTCGACGTTGTTGTACGTGCTGGGATTGATGCTGACCCCGACCAGCGGGCGGGTGCTGCTGGGCGGTGAGGCGGTCTCGGCCGCGCCGGATGCGGTGCGTGCGCGGGTGCGGGCGCACCGGATCGGGTTCGTGTTCCAGGACGCGGCGTTGGACCCGACCCGGACCGTGCTGGACTCCGTCATCGAGCCTGCGTTGTATGCCGGGTGGCGCCTGGGCGATGCCCGGGCCCGCGGGTCGGGGTTGCTCGAGCAGATGGGGGTCTCGGCGCGGGCGGGTCACCGGCCGGGAGAGATCAGCGGTGGGCAGGCGCAACGGGTCGCGGTGTGCCGTGCCCTGGTGACGGACCCGGTGCTCGTGCTGGCCGATGAGCCGACGGGCAACCTGGACCGGGACAACGCCGCCGGGGTGCTGGCCGCGCTGTCTGCAGCCGCCGGCGGCGCCGACCAGGCCGCAGAGAGTGCCGATAACGGGGCAGGCTCGGGCCCCGACAGGGGGACTCCCGAGGGGCGGACGGTGGTGATCGCCACGCACGACCCGTTCGTGCTGGACCATGCCGATGAGGTGCTCGCGCTGTGAGGTGGGTGCTGGTGGTGCGGGAGGCGGCCGCGACGGCGTGGGCGTCCAAGGTCCCCTCGGCGCTGGTCGGGTTGCTGGTCGCGGTGATGTGCGCAGCGACGATCGCGACCGTGGGGCGCACCGCCGCCGCGGAGCAACAACTCACTGACCGGTTGGACGAGGCCGGGTCGCGGGTCCTGGCCGTTGCCGACGCCCGCGGCGAGGGTCTGCTGCCGGCGACAGTGGTGGACCAGGCGAGCACCCTGTCGACGGTCGAGCGTGGGGTGGGCACCCTGATCCCAGTCGATGTCGTCAACGGGGTCATCGGGCAGGGCGGGATCCGGGTGCCCGCGTGGGGTGTGCACGGTGATTTGGCCGCGGTCGCCGACCTGCAGGCCGGGCGTTGGCCAGGCCCGGGCGAGGCGATCGTCACCGACACCGCGATGACACAGCTCGGGATGGCCGACCCGTTCGGGTGGGTCGCGTTGGCCTCGACCAGCGAGGTCGACGACTGGTCGGTGGTCGGGACGTTCACCCCCAGGGACCCGTTCGGTGACTACGCCGCTGGGGTGCTGTACGTCGCGCCCAGCCACCAGCCGATGGACACCCTGCAGGTCGTGCTGACCGACGCATCGGCCGCGCAGGCCACCCAGGCCAGTGTCCTGGCCCTGGTCGACCCGCCCACCCCGGACGCGGTCACCATCACCTCCCCCGTCTCCCTGGCCGACCTGCAGGACCAGGTCACCGGCGACCTCGCCGCATTCGGTGCGACCTTGCTGCTCGGGGTGCTCGGCGGCGGTGCCCTGCTCGTGGCGATCGTCGTCCTGGCCGACGTCCTCGTCCGCCGCAAGGACCTCGGCCGCCGCCGCGCCCTGGGCGCCACCAGGGCCACCATCATCACCCTCGTCATCGGCCGCACCCTCGCCCCCGCCATACTCGGCGCCGCCCTCGGGGTCGCAGCAGGCCTGGCCCTGGCCGCCCGCATCGGCCCGGACACCATCCCCCCGGCCGACTTCACCACCGGCACCGCCACCCTCGCCCTCATCGCCGCCACCACCGCCGCCATACCACCCGCCCTCTACGCCGCCACCCGAGACCCCGTCCGCATCCTCCGCACCCCATGAGGGCTATACACCAACAATACACGCGACGTGTATCATGCGTGCATGAGCAGGGTGAGGACCAATATCGAGATCGACGACACCTACGTCGAGACGATCATGGATCGCTACGGGGTGAGGACGAAGACCCACGCCGTCGACCTGGCGCTGCGGCACCTGGCCGGGCAGCCGATGTCGAGGCAGGAGGCGCTCGCCATGCGCGGGGCTCGCGCTATCGAGGAGGTCCCGGACGACCTCCCGCCGCAAGGCGTCGCGTGATCCTGGCGGACACCTCGGCCTGGGTCGAGTACGACCGGGCAACAGGAAGTCCCGTCGATGAGCGGATGGCCGAGCTGATCGCCTCCGGATCATCGCTCGCCGTCACCGAGCCGGTCATGATGGAGGTGCTGGCCAGGGCCCGGACCGCGGACCGCGAGGACGACCTGCGCCGGCTCCTCCTCAGCGTCACGTTGCTGCCTGTCGAGCCGGTTGCCGACTTCGACGCGGCGGCGCGGATCTACCGGCGCTGTCGGGAGTCGGGGGTCACGCCACGAGGGCTGCTGGACTGTCTCATCGCTGCTGTCGGGTGGCGACACGGGGCTTCGCTGCTCGCCCACGACGTCGACCTCGACCGCGTCGCAGGAGTCGTGGGTCTGCCGCTCGACGACGCCTCGCTCCGCGCCTGAGCCATGACCTTCCCCCAGATCGCACTCTTCGCCATCTTCGGCGCGGTCATGGTGCTGCTCGTGTCGGTGCCGATGCTGCTCGTGGCGTGGCCGCTCCAGGGGTAGCACCGTGGGTAGGGCGCGAGTAGCATAGGGGTATGAAGGTGAGTATCAGCCTGAGCGCCGAGGACCTCGGGGCCCTGGACAGGTATGCCCGCCAGGCCGGCCTGGCTCCCGCTCGGCAGCCGTCCAGGCTGCCATCCGACGGCTGCCCGACGCCGAGATCGAGAACGACTACGCCCAGGCGTGGGACGAGTGGGCGAAGGGCGACGGCGGTCGCTGGGAGTCGGTTGTCGGTGACGGACTTGCCGATGCTCCGAGGTGAGATCCGCCTCGTCGACCTCGATCCGACCAGCGGCAGCGAGGCCGACAAGCGTCGGCCGGCGGTGCTCGTCAGCAACGACCGTGCCAACACCACAGCAGCGCGCCTCGGGCGTGGGGTCGTGACGGTGGTGCCCGTGACGAGCGCCGTCGAACGCATCTACCCCTTCCAGGTGCTCCTGCCCGCCGACGAGACCTCCCTGCGTGTCGACTCCAAGGCCCAGGCGGAGCAGGTCCGCTCGGTGGACGTGCGACGGGTCGGGGCGGCGGTCGGTCGGGTGCCGACACCGCTCATGGTCGACCTCGAGGACGCCCTGCGGGTGCACCTCGCTCTGTGACGCTGGGCGACGTCGAGCACAGCGGCACTCCGCGATCTCGACCTGGTCAGCAGGCAGGCGGTTGCCGCGGCCGCTGTCCAGAGTCATACTCCAGGTATGACTGGGCTCACGACCATCAAGGTGGCGTCTGCGACACGGGACCAACTCAAGGCGCAGGCGAGCCGGGCCGATCTGACACTGGGACAGTACCTGGACGCGCTCGCACGCCGAGGGGAACGAGAGGGGCGCTTCGCCCGGCTCAAGGCACAGATCGCGGCGACCAGCGCGGCGGACCGGGACTCCTGGTCGCGGGAGACCTCGGGTTGGGAGCGTGCCGAGCTCGCTGACTCGGTCACCGATGGGTGAGGGCGCGAGGCCACCGTCGCTGGGGGACATCTGCTGGGCCTGGCTCGATCCGGTGAGCGGTCGGGAGCAGGGTGGGCGTCGCCCGGTGGTCGTGGTGAGCGGCCGCGGCTACCTGGACGTGGTCGATGCGCTCGCCATGGTGGTGCCCGTCACCCGCGTCGACCGGGGGTGGGAAAACCATGTCGCGGTGGAGGCTGGTGTGGTGTCCGGCTTCGCCATGACCGAGCAGGTCCGGACCCTCTCGCGGCAGCGGCTGCAGGGCATCGTGGGTGCCGTCGAGGATGACGTCCTGCGCGAGATCCGCAGGTGGCTCGCGGACTTCTTGGAGTTGGGTGAACCGTGGCCGGGGTTGCCGTGAGCACCGAGGCGGCGCAAGAGGCCAGCGGCGAGCGCACGGTGCTGGCGGTGGAGGGGCTCGACGTGGGGACCCGGCATACCCCGTTGCTGCACGACGTCTCCTTCTCCATCGACCGGGGCGAGCGGGTCGGGCTCATCGGGGAGTCCGGGTCGGGCAAGTCGCTGACCGCGCTCGCGGTCTTGGGGCTGCTCGGCGAGGGGCTGCGGGCGAGCGGTGACGTGCGGCTGTCCGGGCGGACCCCCGCCGCGCGCAACCTGCTCGACGTCGGCGAGCGCGAGATGGCGCGGCTGCGCGGTGACGCGATGTCGATGGTCTTCCAGGAGCCGATGACGGCGCTCAACCCGACCATGCGGGTCGGTGCCCAGGTCGCCGAGGTGATGCGGATCCACGGCACCCGCGACAAGGCCGGGGCGCGACGACGGGTCGTCGAGCTGCTCGACCAGGTGGGGCTGCCCGACGCGGCGCACCTGGCCCGGTCCTACCCGCACGAGCTCTCCGGTGGCCAACGGCAGCGGGTCGTGCTTGCGATCGCGCTCGCCAACGACCCCGCCCTGCTCATCTGCGACGAGCCGACCACCGCCCTCGACGTGACCGTCCAGGCCACCGTGCTCGACCTCGTGGTGCGCGGTGTCGAGGAGCGGGACGCCGCGATGCTCTTCATCACCCATGACCTCGCCGTCGTCGCGACGGTGTGCGAGCGGGTGCTCGTGATGTACGGCGGGCGCATCGTCGAGGCAGGCCCCGTCGGTGAGGTCTTCTCCGACCCGCGCCACCGGTATACGCAGGGCCTCATCGGCGCCTCCGACCTCGCCGGCGGGGAGGGTCGTCGAGCCCGGGCCGCGCTGCCGACGATCCCCGGCACGGTGCCCTCCGCCGGCCGCTTCCCCGACGGGTGCGTCTTCCGCAGCCGGTGCGACCACGCCACCGACCGCTGCGAGGCGTTGCCACCGTGGACGGCGCGCGGCGAGCACCCCGCGGGGGAGCTCGCGCACGGCTTCGCCTGCCACCACCCGGCGGGCGAGGCCACCGCCGAGAAGGAGGGGAGCCGTGGCTGACTCCGAGACCCCCGCCGTCGAGCTCCGCGGGGTGTGCCGTGACTTCCGCCGCCCGCGCACGTCGCTGCGCGAGGCGCCCCCGGTCGTCCGCGCGGTGCGCGACGTCACCCTGACCATCGGGCAGGGCGAGCGCTTCGGGATCGTCGGCGAGTCCGGGTCGGGCAAGTCGACGCTGCTGCGGCTGATCTGCGGGCTGGACCGGCCGACGTCGGGAGAGGTGCTGGTCGAGGGGCGCCCGGTCGGCGACCAGCCGGCCCGGCGCCTCGGCTGGCTGCGGGAGAAGCTGCAGCTCGTCTTCCAGGACCCGATGAGCAGCCTCGACCCGCGGATGCGGGTGCGCGACATCGTCGCCGAGCCGCTCGTCGCGCAGGGCATCGGCGGCGACCACGGGGCGCGGGTGCGCGAGCTGCTGGAGCGGGTGGGCCTCGACCCGGACGCCGCCGACCGCTACCCGCACCAGTTCTCCGGAGGGCAGCGCCAGCGGATCTCGGTGGCCCGCGCGCTCGCGCCCGACCCGGACATCCTCGTCGCCGACGAGCCGGTGTCGGCGCTGGACGTGTCGGTCCGGGCCCAGGTGCTCAACCTCGTCGACGAGGTGGTCGACGGGCTCGACCTCACGCTCGTCTTCGTCAGCCACGACCTGTCCGTGGTGCGGCACGTGTGCGACCGGGTCGCGGTGATGCAGGACGGGCAGGTCGTCGAGGTCGGGGAGACCGAGCAGCTCTTCGCCGAGCCGCGGCACGCATACACCCGGTCGTTGCTCGCCGCGATCCCCGACCTGCACGCCGCCCTGGCCGGTCGCACCGCGCAGGACCTCGCGCGGGGCGCCTCGCGCGACTGACCAGGGAGTGCGGTCACCAAGCTGCAACCTCCATCGCCCTCTAGCGTGATGGAGGATGCCGGAAGCTGACCGCACTCCGGGGTGGGGCGGGGTCGGCTGCGTCCGGTGTCGGTATGCCGGGCTAGGGTCGGTCTCGCTTCGAGGCTCGAGGACGAGAGGGGAGCACCGGTGCTGATCGGCATACCGCGGCAGGCGCGGGAGACCCAGGCGATCGTCGCCGCCACGCCCAGCACGGTGGCCACGTTGCGCAAGCGCGGGCACACGGTGCTGGTCGAGAAGGGCGCGGGGGAGCGCGCGTCCTACCCCGACGTGGCCTACCGCGACGCGGGCGCCACCCTCGTCGACCGGGGCGGGCTGCGCGAGGCCGACCTCGACCTGCTGGCCGCCGTGGACCCGCCGACCCCGGCCGAGGTCGCGGCCCTGCCGCCCGGCATCACGATCGCCTCGCTCCTGGCCCCCGCCCGCTCGCCCGACCTCCTCCGGGCGCTCGCCGACCAGGGCGTGACGGCCCTCGCCATGGACGCCGTGCCCCGCATCTCCCGCGCGCAGAGCCTCGACGTGCTCAGCTCGATGGCCAATCTCTCCGGCTACCGCGCGGTCATCGAGGCGGCGCACGACTACGGCGGCATGCTCGCCGGCCAGGTCACCGCGGCCGGCACCACCCCGCCCGCGACCGTCTTCGTCGTCGGCGCCGGCGTCGCCGGGCTCGCCGCGATCGGCGCCGCGCAGTCGCTCGGCGCCCAGGTGCGTGCCTTCGACGTGCGGCCGGAGGTCGCCGAGCAGGTCGAGTCGATGGGCGCGACCTTCGTCCGGCTCGACGTCGACACCAGCAGCGGCCGCAGCGACGGGTATGCCGGTGAGCTCACCGAGGACGCCGAGCGCGCCACCTCCGAGCTCTACGCCCAGGAGGCCATCACCGCCGACATCGTCATCACCACCGCGCTCATCCCGGGCCGCCCCGCGCCCCGGCTTCTCGACGCCGGCACGGTCGCGGCGATGCGCCCCGGCTCGGTCGTCGTCGACCTCGCCGCGGCCAACGGCGGCAACGTCGAGGGCACCCGCGCCGACGAGCGGGTCGTCACCTCCTCGGGGGTGGTGCTGCTGGGCTGGACCGACCTGGCCGGGCGGATGCCGGCGCAGGCCAGCCAGCTCTACGGCACCAACATGGTCAACCTCGTGGGGCTGCTCTCCGGGGAGCCGGCGGACGCGGACACCACCGATGGCCCGCCGCTCGTGCTCGACCTCGACGACCAGGTGCTGCGCGCGATGACCGTGGCCCACGACGGCGAGGTCCTCTGGCCGCCGCCGCAGGTCTCGGTGAGCGCCGCCCCGGCGCCCGCCGCGGCGGTGACGCCCGAGGTCGACCCGGCGCACGGGCATACCGAGGCGCGCCCACCGGACCCGCGCCGTCGGCGAGCGGTGCTCCTCGCCCTCGCGGTGCTGGCGGCCCTCGGCGCCGCCTTCGCGCCGGACGAGCTGCGCATGCACCTCACCGTCTTCGCGCTCGCCGTGATCGCGGGCTACTACGTCATCTCGCACGTCACCCACGCGCTGCACACGCCGCTCATGTCCGTGACCAACGCGATCAGCGGCATCATCTGCGTCGGCGCGATCCTGCAGGTCGGCAGCGAGAGCACCTGGGTCACCGCGCTCGCGCTGATCGGCATCACCGTGGCCTCGATCAACATCTTCGGCGGCTTCACCGTCACCCACCGGATGCTCGGGATGTTCCGGAGGGCGGAGTCGTGACGCTCACCTCGGCGGTCGACGCCGCCTACCTCGTCGCCGCGCTGCTCTTCCTCGGCGCCCTCGCCGGGCTGTCGCGGCACGAGTCGGCGCGCCGCGGCAACCTGCTCGGTATCACCGGCATGACGCTCGCGCTGGTCGCGACGGTCGCGCTCGCGGTCAGCACCGCGCAGCGCGGGGCGCTCACCACCTTCCTGCTCATCGCGGTCGCGATGTCGCTGGGCGCGGTCATCGGCATCTGGCGGGCGCGGCGCGTCGAGATGACCGGTATGCCCGAGCTCGTCGCGATCCTGCACAGCTTCGTCGGCGTCGCCGCGGTGCTCGTGGGCGTCAACACCTTCCTCGGCGAGGGGTATGCCGGTGCCGCCGGCGTCAGCCAGCGCATCGAGATCGCGGCCGGGGTCTTCATCGGCGCGGTCACCTTCACCGGGTCGGTCGTGGCCTGGGCCAAGCTCTCGGCCCGGATGAAGAGCTCCCCGCTCATGCTGCCGCGGCGCCACCTGCTCAACCTGCTCGTCGTGCTGGCGAGCCTGGCGGTGTCGGTGTGGTTCGTCGTGGCCTCGAGCCTGCTGCCGCTGCTCCTGCTCACCGCCCTGGCGCTGCTGCTCGGCGCGCACCTCGTCGCCTCCATCGGTGGCGGGGACATGCCGGTCGTCGTCTCGATGCTCAACTCCTACAGCGGCTGGGCGGCGGCCGCGGCGGGCTTCATGCTCGGCAACGACCTGCTCATCATCACCGGGGCGCTGGTCGGCAGCTCGGGCGCGATCCTGTCCTACATCATGTGCAAGGCCATGAACCGCTCCTTCGTCTCGGTCATCGCCGGGGGCTTCGGCGCCGACCCGGTGGGGCCGGCGGGGGACGGCGAGGAGCAGGGGACCCATCGCGAGGTCAGCGCCGAGGGTGTCGCCGAGCTGCTGCGACAGGCCCGGTCGGTCGTCATCACGCCCGGCTACGGCATGGCGGTCGCGCACGCCCAGCACCCGGTCGCCCGGCTGGTCGAGCGCCTCGGCGAGCTCGGCGTGGACGTCCGCTTCGGCATACACCCGGTCGCCGGGCGCCTGCCCGGGCACATGAACGTCCTGCTGGCCGAGGCGCGGGTGCCCTACGACATCGTGCTCGGCATGGACGAGATCAACGACGACCTCGCCTCGACCGACGTGGTCCTGGTCATCGGCGCCAACGACACCGTCAACCCGGCCGCCATCGAGCAGCCGGGCAGCCCCATCGCGGGGATGCCGGTGCTCGAGGTGTGGAACGCCTCCGACGTCGTCGTCTTCAAGCGGTCGATGGCCACCGGCTACGCCGGGGTGCAGAACCCGCTCTTCTTCCGCGACAACACGCAGATGATCTTCGGCGACGCCAAGGACAAGGTGGAGGAGATCCTCACCGCGCTGGCAGGCTGAGGGGTATGCACCCACCCGCCGGACCCACCAACTCGCTCCTCGACGTCGGCGGGTTGGGGGTGGGGCACCACCAGCGCGTCGGCGACGGCTCCCTCACCGGCACCACGGTCGTGCTCTGCCCGCCCGAGGGCGCGGTCGCCGGGGCGGACGTGCGCGGCGGGGCGCCCGGCACCCGCGAGACCGACCTGCTCGACCCGCGCAACCTGGTCGAGCGGGTCCACGCGGTCGTGCTCTCCGGGGGGTCGGCCTTCGGGCTGGCCGCGGCGGACGGCGTCATGCGCGAGCTGTATGCCCGGGGCCGGGGCTTCCCGATGGGCGGGCCCGGCGAGGTGGTCCCGATCGTGCCCGCGGCGGTCTGCTTCGACCTCGGGCGGGGCGGCGACTTCGGCTCCTTCCCGGACGCCTCCTTCGGCGCGCGGGCCCTGGCCGACGCCGAGAGCGGTGGCGTCGCGGGGCTGGGCAACGTGGGGGCCGGCACCGGCACGCAGGTCGGCGGGCTGCGCGGCGGGGTCGGCACGGCGAGCGCCGTGCTGCCCGACGGCACCAGGCTCGCGGCGCTCGTCGTGGTCAACGCTGTCGGGTCCGCCGTCGACCTCGGCACCGGCGAGCTGTGGGGCGCCCGCCACCTGGTCGAGGCGGACGTGCGCGGCATACCAGGATGGCCGGAGGGGGTGCTGCCCGCCCGGCCCGATCCGGCCGAGCTGGAGGCGGCGCGGCGGGCGGCGGAGGAGTCCAACGCGACCAGCCGCGTCCCGCGCTCGCTCGCGACGACGATCGGGGTGGTCGCGACCGACGCAAGGCTGACCCCAGCGCAGTGCTCGCGGCTGGCGACGAGCGGTCACGACGGCATGGCGCGCGCGGTCAACCCGATCCACACGATGTTCGACGGCGACGCGCTCTTCGGCCTGTCGACCGGTGCGCGAGGCGTGCCGGACGTCGCCGGCTTCCACGCCCTCCTGCACGGCGCGGGGGAGGTGGTGACCCGCGCCATGGTCCGCGGAGTGCTGGCGGCGGAGTCGGTGACCACCCCGGCGGGCTCCTGGCGTGGCTACCGCGACGCCTTCCCCAGCGCGGGGCGGGACGACTGACCGCGCCAGGGCTGCACGCCGGGCCGAGGCGGCCCTCCCTCGAACGGCCACGCCTGCGCCCCTGACCTCGGCTCAGCGTGAGGCGTCGGCGCGGGCGGCGGCAAACGCCCGCAGCGCCTCGCCCACGCCGGCGAGCGCCGGCTCCGCCGCGGGCTCGGCGTGGCCGGGCCAGCCGCCGGTGAGGACGGCGACGACGTAGCGACGCCCGCCCATGGTGAGGATGCCCGCGTCGTGGGACACCTCGGCCAGCGTGCCCAGCTTGTGCCCGAAGGCGGCGTCGTCGTCGGCGAGCGTCAGGGACAGGGCGGAGTCGAAGTACTGCCCGTCCAGCTGGGTGAGGAGGAAGGTGGTTGACTCGGCACCGAGCAGGTCGCCCTCGGCCAGTCGCACCAGCAGGTCCGCGGTGTCGTCGGCGGTGGTCTCCTGACCGGCCGTCCCCCACCCGCCCGCGTGCTCCACCGGGTGGAAGGTCGTGCCCGAGAAGCTCTCGCGCTCCACGTAGTCCTCCACCTGGTCCCAGCCGACCATCGACCCGAGGCTGATCGCGCAGGCGTTGTCGCTGACCGTGATGGCGAGCTCGGCGGCACGGGCGACTGTGCCGCAGCCCCCGCCGACGACGGCATCGAGCGCCAGGTCGCCGGTGTCCACCTGGTCCAGCGCCGTGGCGACGACATAGAGCTTGTAGAGGCTGGCGCTGGTGAAGGCGGTGCCGCCCCGGTGGCCCGTGCGCTCGCCGGTCGCAAGGTCGACGACCACCGCGGTGACGTCGCCGTCGAGCCCGGCGTCCAGCTCGGCCGCGGCGTCGGAGACCGAGCTGAGGGAGGGCCCGGCCGGCGTCGGCACCGCCGCCGCGGTGCCCGGGTCGGTGACGACGGCCTCGTCGGTCACGGCGGCCGGTGGGTCGACGGGTGCGACGCCGGAGGTGGCTGTCGGTGAGGTGGCCACGGTGCCGCATCCCCCGAGCCCCAGCACCGTCAGCGTCGCCAGCGTCAGCCTGCCCCTCATGCACGATCCCTTCTGTGTCGGTGTCGTCACTATGACGCCCCGGGGCCGCGTCGAGGTTGTCCCACGCCGCCGGGCGCTGCTCCGTGACGTCCCGGTCCACGCCGGGCCGGCCGGAGACCGCGGCCCCGGCGCTCCGGCATACCTCGGGCCCGACCTAGACTGGGCGGCCGTGAGCCCCGAGACGAGCCGTGACTTCGTGCTGACCCTCTCCTGTCCGGACCGCGCCGGCGTCGTCCATGCCGTCGCGGGCGCGATGCTCGAGCACGACCTGACGATCACCGAGAGCCAGCAGTTCGCCGATCCCAGCACGGGGGAGTTCCACCTGCGCATGGAGGCCACCCGCGAGGGGAGCCCGATCGAGGTCGAGGCGCTCCGGGCCGGTCTGACCCCGGTCGCCGACGGGCTGGCGGGCCAGTGGCAGGTGCACGACCGCGCCGAGCCGCACCGGCTGCTCGTCATGGTGAGCCGCATGGGCCACTGCCTCAACGACCTGCTCTTCCGGGCGCGGACCGGGCAGCTGCCGGTGACGATCCCGGCGATCGTGTCGAACCACGAGGACTTCCGTGGCCTGGCGGAGTGGCACGGCATCCCCTTCCAGCACGTCCCGATCACCGCCGACACCAAGCCGGAGGCCGAGGCCCGGCTGCGCGGGATCGTCGACGACCACGACGTCGACACCATCGCGCTGGCGCGCTACATGCAGGTCCTCTCGCCGGACCTGTGCCGTGACTACTCCGGGCGGATCATCAACATCCACCACTCGCTGCTCCCGAGCTTCAAGGGGGCCAAGCCCTACACCCAGGCGCACGACCGAGGGGTCAAGGTCATCGGTGCGACAGCGCACTACGTGACGGCCGACCTGGACGAGGGCCCGATCATCGAGCAGGACTTCCGCCGGGTCGACCACCGGCTCACCCCCGCCCAGCTCGCCCAGCAGGGCCAGGAGGTCGAGGCGGCAGCCTTCTCGCGGGCGATCCGCTGGCACGCCGAGCACCGCGTGGTCCTGCGCGGCGGCCGCACCATCGTCTTCAGCTGACCCCGACCGGGCGTCGCCCATGGTTGGCCTGACCCCGACCGGGCGTCGTCAATGGTTGCCCTGACCCCGGCCGGGCGTCGCCCATGGTTGGCCTGACTCCCTGGCGCGCGGATCAGGTGGGCGGGGTGAACCGTCCGTCGATCGCGGTCCAGCCGCCGTCGACCATGACCTGGCTGCCGGTGACGAAGCTCGCGGCGTCGGACGCCAGCCAGCACGTCGCCCCGACCAGCTCCTCCGGCCGCGCCCAGCGACCGAGCGCCGACTTCTCGGCATACGCCCGGTCCCACTCGGCGTCGTCGCGGATCTGCTGCGTCAACGGGGTCGCCACCACGCCGGGCGCGACCGCGTTGATCCGCACGCCGGCCGGCCCGAGCTCGGCCGCCCAGGTCCGGACGAGCTGCTGCACGCCGGCCTTGGTCGCGGCATACACCCCCTGCCCCGGCTCGACGGTCACCGCTCGGATCGAGGTCAGCGCGACGATCGATCCGCGACCGCGCTCGGCCATGCGCGGCGCGAAGGCCCGCACCGCGTCGAAGGTCCCGCGCAGGTTGAGGGCCACGACTCGGTCGAACTCCTCGGCGCTGTAGTCCAGCAGGCGCTTGCGGACGTTCATCGCCGCGGTCAGCACGAGCACGTCGACGTCGCCGAGGGCGCCGGCCAGAGCGCGCAGGTCGTCCGGGTCGAGCACGTCGACGGGGTATGCCGCCCCGCCCGGCGCGCGCTCGAGCGCGGCCTCGGCGACCGCCGGGTCCTTGTCGAGGCAGCTGACCCGCGCCCCCTGCGCGGCCAGGCCGGCCACGATCTCGGCACCGATGCCGCCGCACCCGAGCACGACGGCGTGCCGCCCGTCGAGACGGAACATCTGGGCGTAGTCGAGAGGCATACCCCGATCCTGCCAGCAACCACGAACGACGCTCGGTGGGGTTGGGGGCAACCCTTCGCAGCGCTCGGTGGCGGTCAGGGGTGGCGGAGGATCTCCTCGCCGCGCTCGCGCAGCTCGACCTTGCGCACCTTGCCGGTCACCGTCATCGGGAACTCGTCGACCACCTGCACGTGCCGGGGGATCTTGTAGTGCGCCAGCGATCCGGTGCAGAACTCCCTGACCGCCTCGGCCGTGAGCTCCTCGGCGCCCTCGCGCAGCCGCAACCAGGCCATGAGCTCCTCGCCGTAGCGCTCGTCCGGCACGCCCACCACCTGGGCGTCGACCACGTCGGGGTGGGTGTAGAGGAACTCCTCGACCTCTCGCGGGTAGATGTTCTCCCCGCCCCGGATCACCATGTCCTTGATGCGGCCGGTGATCTCGACATACCCGTCCTCGTCCATCACGGCGATGTCGCCGGTGGACATCCAGCCGTCCCGGAGGACCTCGGCGGTCTTCTCCGGCTCCTCCCAGTAGCCGAGCATCACCGAGTAGCCGGTGGTGCAGAGCTCTCCCGGCTCCCCACGCTGCAGCACCTCGCGGGTCGTGGGGTCGACCACCTGCACCTCGAGGTGCGGCCCGACGCGGCCGACGGTGCCGACCTTCTTCTCGAAAGGGTCCGAGGTGGCGGTCTGGGTCGACACCGGTGAGGTCTCGGTCATGCCGTAGCAGATCGTCATCTCCCGCACGCCCGCGTCGATGAGCGAGCGCATCACCGAGGCCGGGCACAGCGAGCCGGCCATGATCCCGGTCCGGACCGTGGCCAGGTCGTCGAGGGAGTAGTCGTCGTCGGACCCGATGAGCTCCAGCTCGGCGATGAACATCGTGGGCACGCCGTAGAGTGAGGTGCACCGCTCCTCGCGCACCGCCCGCAGCGTCGCAGCCGGGTCGAAGCCGGGCGCGGGGATCACCATCGAGGAGCCGTGCGTCACCGCGGCGAGATTGCCCATGACCATCCCGAAGCAGTGGTAGAAGGGCACCGGTATGCAGATCACGTCGCGCTCGGTGTAGCGGCACCCCTCCCCGACGAAGTAGCCGTTGTTGAGGATGTTGCGGTGCGACAGCGTCGCGCCCTTGGGGAAGCCGGTGGTCCCCGAGGTGTACTGGATGTTGATCGGCTCGTCCGGGGTCAGCGACCCCTGCAGCTCGGCCAGCCGGCCCGGGCTGACCTGGTGCGCCCCGGCGAGGAAGTCCTCCCACGCCGCGTCGCCGATGACGAGCACCTGCACCAGCTCGGGGCACTCCTCGCGCACCTGCTCGACCAGGTCCGGGTAGCGCGACCCCTTGAACTCCTGCGCGACCACCACCGTGCTGACCCCCGCCTGCCGCAGCACGAAGGCGAGCTCGTGCGAGCGGTATGCCGGGTTGATGGTCACGAGGATCGCGCCGATCTTCGCCGTCGCCAGCTGCACGAGGGTCCACTCGGCGCAGTTCGGCGCCCAGATGCCGACCCGGTCGCCGCGGCGGACGCCGGAGGCGACGAACGCCCGGGCGAGCAGGTTCACGTCGCCGCGCAGCTCGGCATACGTCCAGCGTCGGCCGGTCGCGACCTCGACCAGAGCCTCGCGGTCGCCGTGCTCCTCCGCCGTCGCGTCGAGGCTCTCGCCGATGGTCTGGTCCAGCAGCGGAGGGTCGGTCGCGCCGATGTCGTGCGCCAGTGCCTCGGACATGGCCCCATCCTGCCCGCCCCGCGGCGCGGGCACCACCGCGGCGAGGTCCCCTACAGTTCCGTGTATGACGACTTCACCCGACCCGACCCGCGAGGCGCGCATTCGGGAGCTCTCCCGGGCGCACGTCCTGACCTCCTGGTCGGCGCAGGCCGCGATCGACCCGCTGCCGCTGGCCGGGGGAGAGGGCGCCTACTTCTGGGACCACCAGGGGCGCCGCTTCCTCGACTTCACCTCGCAGCTGGTCAACGTCAACATCGGCTACCAGCACCCACGGCTGTCCGCGGCGATCGCCGAGGCCGCCGGAGGACTCACGACCGTGGCGCCCTCCTTCGCGCAGGAGAGCCGGGCGCGCGCCGCCGCCGCCATCGCCGGCGTGGCCCCGGAGGGGTTGAGCAAGGTCTTCTTCACCAACGGCGGTGCGGAGGCCAACGAGAACGCGCTGCGGATGGCGCGGGCGCACACCGGCCGGCACAAGATCCTGGCGGCCTACCGCAGCTACCACGGCGCGACCGCGGGGGCGATCACGCTCACCGGGGAGCCGCGCCGCTGGGGCGCCGAGCCGGGTATGCCCGGCGTCGCCCACTTCTGGGGCCCGCACCTCTACCGCAGCGAGTTCCACGCGAGCACGCCGCAGGAGGAGAGCGAGCGCGCGCTCGCCCACCTGCGGCACACCGTCGAGGCGGAGGGGACGCACCAGGTCGCCGCCATCATCCTGGAGACGGTGGTCGGGTCCAACGGCATCCTCGTGCCGCCGCCGGGCTATCTGGAGGGGGTGCGGGCGCTGTGCGACGAGCTGGGCATCCTGCTGATCCTGGACGAGGTGATGTGCGGGTTCGGCCGCACCGGGGCCTGGCTCGCCGTCGACCACTGGGGCGTGCGCCCCGACCTGGTGACCTTCGCCAAGGGCGTGAACTCCGGGTATGTCCCGCTCGGCGGCGTGATCGTCTCCGACGAGGTGGCGGCGACCTTCGACGAGCGACCGCTGCCCGGGGGGCTGACCTACTCAGGCCACGCGCTCGCGACCGCCTCGGCGCTGGCAGCGATCGAGATCATGCGCGACGAGGGGGTCGTGGAGCACGCCGCGGAGGTGGGCGAGCGCAGCCTGGGCCCTGCGGCGACCGCGCTGCTGGGCACGAATCCGCTGGTGGGGGACGTGCGTGGCTGGGAGTCTTCTGGGCCGTGGAGCTGGTCTCGGACCAAGACTCGCGCCGACCCGCCGGTGGTGAGACGATGAAGGCGGTGCAGGCAGGCTGTGTGAAGCGGGGGATGTGGCCGCTGATCATCGCCAACCGTGTGCATCTCGTGCCGCCGTGCGTGATCAGCCACGAGGACGCCGATCGTGGCGTCGGGATCCTCGCGGACGCGCTGGCGGACGCGATCCCGTGACCCCCGTGACGAGATGAGCGACATGAAGGAACGACCACAGCTGATCGAGGTACGCATCAGCGTGCCCACCAAGGAGTCGGCCAAGAACATCTCCGAGGAGCTCATCGGCCGCCGGCTGGCGGGCTGCGTGCAGATCCTGGGCCCGATGACCTCCGTCTACAGCTGGCGCAGCCAGGTCCACGAGAGCCAGGAGTGGCTGCTGCTGGCGAAGACCACCGACGGGAACTTCGACGACCTCGTCGAGGCGACGAAGTCCCTGCACGGCTACGAGGTGCCGGAGGTGATGGCGGTGCCGGTGACCTCTGCCCTGGGGGAGTACGTCGACTGGATCACCGACCACCTGCAGGGCCGTGACCAAGCCGGGTGGGGCCTGGAATCCACCGGATGATCCGACCGGATGGAGCGGGCGACGAGAATCGAACTCGCGTATTCAGCTTGGGAAGCTGATGTTCTACCATTGAACTACGCCCGCAGCGCCCTCGATCACGAGAGCGCAGCCATGATAACCATCGCTGCTGGCGCACACCAAAGCCGCCCCGGTTAGGGTGTCGGCGTGCTGCTCTCCGATCGCGACATCCTCGCCGCCGTCGACGCCGGGCGGGTCCGGCTGGACCCGTGGGACCCGCGGATGGTCCAGCCCTCGAGCGTGGACATCCGCCTGGACCGCTTCTTCCGGCTCTTCGACAACCACAAGTACGCGGTCATCGACCCGGCGCAGGAGCAGCCGGACCTGACCCGCCTGGTCGAGGTCGAGCCGCAGGAGAGCTTCGTGCTGCACCCTGGCGAGTTCGTGCTCGGGTCCACCTACGAGGAGGTCTCCCTCCCCGACGACATCGCCGCGCGGGTCGAGGGCAAGTCGTCGTTGGGTCGCCTGGGCCTGCTGACGCACGCCACGGCGGGCTTCGTGGACCCGGGTTTCACCGGCCACGTGACCCTCGAGCTGTCCAACGTGGCGACCCTCCCGATCGTGCTGCACCCCGGGATGAAGATCGGTCAGCTGTGCTTCTTCCGGCTCAGCTCGGCCTCCGAGCATCCCTACGGCAGCTCGGCCAAGGGCAGCCACTATCAGGGCCAGCGGGGTCCGACCGCCAGCCGGTCGTGGTCCAACTTCTCCCGCGTCGACGTCCGCCGCTGACGCCGCCGCCGGTCTGCGGCGGCCTGCGGCCCGGTGCTAGGCGACCGGCTCGCTGTCCGCGGCCTCGGCCGGCTCCGGGCTCTCGCCCCGTCGCACCGCGGCGAGCAGCATCTGGGCGACGTCGACCACCTCGACCTGCTCGCCGGTGCCCTCGGCCTGCTTCTGCGTGAGCCCGTCGGAGAGCATCACCCGGCAGAACGGGCAGCCGATCGCGATCCGGTCCGCGCCGGTGCCCAGCGCCTCCTCGGTGCGGTTGAGGTTGATGCGCGTCCCGAGCTTCTCCTCCATCCACATGCGGGCACCGCCGGCGCCGCAGCAGAAGGACTTCTCGGCGTGCCGGGGCATCTCGGTGAGCTCCACCCCGGGCAGGGCGCCGAGCAGCTCGCGGGGCGGGGCATACACCTGGTTGTGGCGACCGAGGTAGCACGGGTCGTGGTAGGTCACCGTGCCGGCGGTGGAGGCGACGCCGGAGGTGTCGGCGGTGTCCGGACGGGAGACCGGGGTCAGCCGCTTCTCGCGCACCAGCCGGTTGAGCAGCTGGGTGTGGTGGACGACCTCGAAGGTGCCACCCACCTGGGGGTACTCGTTCTTCAGCGTGTTGAAGCAGTGCGCGCAGGTGACGACGATCTTCGTCGCGCCGACCTCGTTCAGGACCTCGACGTTCTGCATCGCGAGCATCTGGAAGAGGAACTCGTTGCCGCTGCGCCGGGCCGGGTCGCCGGTGCAGCTCTCGCCGTCGCCGAGCACGGCGAAGCTCACCCCGGCGGTGTGCAGCAGCTCGGCGACCGCGCGGGTGGTCTTCTTGGCCCGGTCCTCGAAGGCGCCGGCGCAGCCGACCCAGAAGAGGTAGTCCATCTCGGCGAGGCTCTCGAGGTCCTCGCCCACGATGGGGATGTCGAAGTCGAGGTCCTTGGCCCAGTCCATCCGCAGCCGGGCGTTCATGCCCCAGGGGTTGCCCTTGTTCTCGAGGTTCTTGAACAGGCCGCCCAGCTCGTGGGGGAAGGCCGACTCGATGAGGTTCTGGTAGCGGCGCATGTCGACGATGGCGTCGACGTGCTCGATGTCGACCGGGCACTGCTCCACGCAGGCGCCGCAGGTGGTGCACGACCACAGGACGTCGGGGTCGATGACGCCGCCACCGTCGGGCACGGTCGGGTCTCCCTCGGTCTCGCCGACGAGCGGCCGCTGGGCGGCGATGACCGCGCTGGTCGGTATGCCGTGCAGCTCCTCGGGGAGCCCGTCCGCGTCCGCACCTCCCGCGGCCTCCAGCGCCTGGGCGGCGGCGTCCCGGTGCTCCTGCCCGGCGAGCAGCCAGGGCGCGACGGCGTGGTGCTGGTCGCGCAGGCTCGTGACGAGCATCTTCGGCGACAGCGGCTTCTCGGTGTGCCAGGCCGGGCACTGCTCCTGGCAGCGGCCGCACTCGGTGCAGGTGGAGAAGTCGAGCAGGCCCTTCCAGGTGAAGTCCTCGACCTTGCCGACGCCGAGCGCGGCGTCCTCGTCGAGGTCCTCGATGTTCTCGAAGTCGACCGGCTCGCCACCGACCGCGATCGGCTGCACGGCCCCCAGCGAGGTACGGCCGTCGGGGTGCCGCTTGAACCAGATGTTGAAGAAGGCGAGGAACCGGTGCCAGGCGACGCCCATCGTGGGGGTGCGCGCGATGATGATCATCCAGGCCATGGAGATGAGGATCTTGAGCAGTGCCACCGCGATGATCGCGCCCTCGAGGGTGTCGACCGCGAGGCCGTCGAGGAGCGTCCCGATCCACGCGGTGAGCGGGAAGTGCAGCGCCGTGGCCCAGGCCTCGCCGGTGACCCGGCCGAGGGCATACTCCAGGGCGCGCAGCGCCACGATGCACAGCCCGACACCGAGGATGACCAGCTCGACGACGTACGCCTGCCAGAAGGTCGAGCCCCAGAAGCGGGACCGGCGGCCCAGGCGGCGCGGGTGCTGCCGCTGCCGCACGACGATGAGCGCGACGATACCGACGACGGCGCCCCAGCCGAAGAGCTCGGTCAGCCACTCGTAGGGCCAGAAGTGGCCGATGAGGGGCAGGACGAAGTGCGGGTCGACCAGCTGACCGTAGGCCTGCACCAGGGTGAGGAAGAGCAGGCCGAAGGAGACCATGACGATCCAGTGCGCGACCGCCACCCAGGGCTTGCGACCCATCCGGGTATGCCCGAGCACCTCACGGAGCAGCGTCACCGTCCGCGCGCCGGGCTCGTCGGCGCGCTGCGTGGGCTGCCCGAGGCGGAACTGCTCGACGAAACCGGCGATCGTGCGCACGAACAACGCGACCGCGGCCAGGGTCACCAGGCCCGCGACGACGATGGCGAGGACCTGCAGCACTCCGAACGACATGACCGAAGCCTAGACTCCCCCGCCGACGTCGTGCGGCGTGGTGCGCGTGCCATCCCATGGAATAACGTGGTGTTGCTCGATGTATAACAAGCCGAGAGAGCACCACGCCCCGACGAAAGGCACCATCCCGTGCGCGTTCACGACGACATCACCCAGGCCATCGGCGGGACCCCGCTGGTCCGGCTCAACCGTCTCGCAGAGGGGCTCCCCGAGGGGACGCAGGTCCTGCTCAAGATGGAGTCCCAGAACCCGGCCGCCTCCGTGAAGGACCGCATCGGTGCCTCGATCATCGATGCCGCCGTCGAGGCCGGTGAGCTGAAGCCCGGCGGCACCATCGTCGAGGGCACGTCCGGCAACACCGGCATCGCGCTGGCGATGGTCGGCGCCGCCCGGGGCTACCACGTCGTGCTGGCCATGCCGGAGACGATGAGCCTGGAGCGCCGTGCCCTGCTGCGCGCCTACGGCGCCGAGCTGGTCCTCACCCCGGGCCCGGAGGGCATGAAGGGCGCCGTGGCCAAGGCCGACGAGATCGCCGCCGAGCGCGGGGCCGTCCGTGCCCGGCAGTTCGCCAACCCGGCCAACATCAAGGTCCACTACGAGACGACCGGGCCGGAGGTCTGGGAGGACACCGACGGGACCGTCGACATCTTCGTCGCCGGCGTCGGCACCGGCGGCACGATCACCGGCGCCGGTCGCTACCTGCGGGAGCAGAAGCCGGACGTCGGCCTGGTCGTCGTCGAGCCCGCCGACAGCCCGATCCTCACCGGTGGCCAGCCCGGACCGCACAAGATCCAGGGCCTGGGCGCCAACTTCGTGCCGGAGATCCTCGACACCGACCTCTACGACGAGGTCGTCGACGTGCAGCTCGACGACGCCCTGCGTGTGGCCCGTTCGCTGGCCACCGAGGAGGGCGTGCTCGCCGGCATCTCCTCCGGCGCCAACGTCTGGGGTGCCCTCGAGGTCGCGAAGCGGCCGGAGAACGCCGGCAAGACCATCGTCGTGATCATCCCCTCCTTCGGCGAGCGCTACCTGTCCACCGTGCTCTTCGAGGACCTGCGGGACTGAGCATGGTCCACCGGCTCAGCGAGCACGCGCGCCGCGGGGCAGGTGCCCTGCGGCGGGCCGTGGCCTCGGCGCGGGAGGACCTCGACGCCGCGATCGAGCGTGACCCGGCGACGAGCAGCCGGGTCGAGATGGCCCTCGCCTCGCCCGGGCTGCACGCCCTGTGGGTGCACCGCGCCAGCCACGCGATGTGGGGGGCCGGCCTGCGACTGCCGCCCGGCTGCTCTCGCAGGCGGCGCGGTCGGCGACCGGGGTGGAGATCCACCCGGGGGCGAGCATCGGACGGCGCTTCTTCGTCGACCACGGCATGGGTGTCGTCATCGGCGAGACCGCCGAGATCGGCGACGACGTCATGCTCTACCACGGCGTGACCCTGGGCGGGCGCTCGCTCGACCCGACGATCAAGCGGCACCCGACCCTGGGCGACGGCGTCACCGTGGGCGCCGGGGCGAAGATCCTGGGTGACATCGCCGTCGGTCACGGGGCCCAGGTCGGCGCCAACGCGGTGGTCACCAAGGACGTGCCGTCCATGGCCGTCGCGACCGGCATCCCCGCCTCGGTGCGGCGTCCCGAGCCCGGCAGCGACCCGCAGCAGGCGCTCTACGACGACCCGGCGATCTGGATCTGAGCGAAGACCGGTACACCGCGGGATCACCGGGTATGCCGAAGGCCCACCTCCGGACCGGAGGTGGGCCTTCGTCGTGCTCGGGCGGGCGTCAGGGCAGCTTCTCGCCACCCGGGCCGAAGCCGGTGGTGTCGACGGTCGCCCCGCCGTCGCCGTCCAGGCTGCCGGTGCGGTTCTCGTAGGACCCGTCGGTGCCGGTGGTCTCGTGGCCGCTCACGCGGGACTTGACCTCCTCGGCCTTCCCGCGGGCCTGGTCGCTGACCTTCTGGCCGATCTCGGGGGCCTTGGCCTTGACCTGCTCGACGGTCTCCTGGACCTTGGGGTTGCTCCAGGCCTTGTTGGCCTGGTCGGCGATCTGGTCGTAGCGCTCGCGCCCGGCACGCGCCCCCAGGACGTAGCCTGCGGCCGCACCGACGAGCAGCATCAGCTTGTTGCGCATCGTTGACTCCTTCGTGATGGTCGTGCGTTCGTCCCCGACCATACAGCCGCCTCGCCCCGTCGGCGGGCTGGGTCAGCGCCTCGCGCGCTCGGGTCGCCGGGACCGACAGCCCCGTCTGCGGTGGCGGTGGAGCGTGCGTCGTCCGCGCGACACATCGGCGGAGGGTGTGGGATTCGAACCCACGGAGGTCTCCCTCGGGCGCTTTCAAGGCGCCTGCACTAGGCCACTATGCGAACCCTCCAGGCCGGGGCGGCTCCGGTGCGGGGGAGCCGGACCTGGCGGTGCCCATCATCGCACGGTGGCGCGATGCCACGTCCGGGCTGTGCGGCTGATAGCGTGGTGTCCCGGTTGGCGTTGTATCTTCTCGCGAGTGAGCTGGGGGGTTCACCACCACCACCGTCCGCGCCCTGCGGGCGGTTGCACATGCACAAGCACAGCAGAAAGAAGATCGCCCATGGCACAGGGAACCGTGAAGTGGTTCAACGCGGAGAAGGGCTTCGGCTTCATCGCTCAGGATGGCGGTGGCCCCGACGTGTTCGTCCACTACTCGGCCATCGAGACCAACGGCTACCGGACGCTCGAGGAGGCCCAGCGGGTCGAGTTCGACGTCACCCAGAGCCCCAAGGGGCCGCAGGCGGACGCTGTTCGCCCGATCTGAGGTAGGCCGCTCCTAGAGCTTCCGCGAAGGCCCCCGTCACCATCAGGTGGCGGGGGCCTTCCGCATACCTCGATCGACCGCGGTGGGTCGTGCCGATCAGCCGCAGACCGCCCCGACGTCCTCGAGCTCGTCGGTGGGCTCCTCCGAGGTGGTCGCCGCAGCTTCCTCCGGGGGTGCCTCGGTGGTCTCCTGCGCCTCGTCCTCCGGCGCGCTGGTGGCGGTGGCCTCCTCGGGCGGGGGCTCCGGGGCCGGCGCGGGGTTGAGCGCCTCGTAGACGCGCGCGCGGATCTGGGAGTAGTTGGGGTCGACGGTGTCGATGTTGGCGCCGGTGAAGGGAAGGCTGCTCATCGTCGCCCCCTGCACCTGCAGCACCAGCCCTGCCCACTCGTCGAGGTCCTCCTGCGGCAGGTCGGTCACGACGTTGTCGCCCACCGCCCCGATGATCTGGGGGTAGCGCTGCAGCATCGTCATCGGCTCGACCTGGTCGACGACCGCCGCCACCATGCAGCGCTGCCGCCGCATCCGGGAGAAGTCGTCGGAGGTCACCCGGGAGCGGGAGTAGGCCAACGCCTGGGGCCCGTCGAGCCGATGCGAGCCCGCCTCCAGCCACTCGTAGTCCGAGGTCTGGTCCAGCTGCAGGGTGCCGTTGGCGTCGGTGAAGGTCCGCCCGCCGATCGGGATCCGCTCCTGGACGTTGACGAGGACCCCGCCCATGGCGTCCACCAGGTCGGCGAAGCCCTCCATGTTGACGATCACCGTGTGGTGGATCGGGATGCCGAGGATGCCGGAGAGCACCTCGCGGGTCGCCGTCTGCCCCGGCGTCGGGTCGTCGGCATACCACTCCGGGTGCTCCTCGGCGGTGGCCTCGGCCTCGGTCCAGATGCTGTTCATCAGGCACTGGTCGCCGCAGTCGTAGACCGGTCCGTGGACGCGGTGGAGCGGGTTGTCCCGGGGGAGCGGGATCCGCTGCAGGTTGCGGGGGATGGAGAACAGCACGCTGTCCCCGGTCTCGGTGTCGATGCTCGCGACGATCATCGTGTCGGTGCGCGTCCCCTCGCGGGCGTCCGAGCCGTCGGAGCCGAGCAGCATGACGTTGACCCGCGGGAGGTCCTTCCACGGGTCGTCGGGGTCGTCACCGACCACCGACGTGGGCGTGGCCCCGCCGCCGCTCCCGCCGACGACGCCGCCGGAGCTGAAGACCTTGTCGACAGCGTCCACGTGGGCGGTGATGTAGCGCACCCCGAAGACCGCCGGGGCCGTCACCGCCAGGCACAGCACCGCGGTGAGCGTCACGAGCGCGGCGCGGCCGCCCGAGGTGGGCCGACGTGGTGCCGAGGACAGCGCGGTCAGCGCGATACCGCTCACCCAGACCAGGGTCCCGAGGACGAGCACGACCGCGATGGCCCGGAGCCGCCCGGTGTCGGCGGCGGTCTGCAGCGCGGTCGTGGTCAGGCCGTTGGTCAGGGCATACCCGCCGACGACGAGCAGTGCGACCAGGGCGAGCGCGACGATCACCAGGCCCAGCCGGCGTCGCGGGGTCCCCAGGAGCCCGGAGCCGGGCACCACGGCGCTCAGGGTGGTGAGGCCGAGCGAGCGGCGCAGGCTCGGGTCCGCCCACGACTGCCGGGAGAGCCACTCCGAGCGCGATGCGGGTGCACCGGACCCGCGCTCGGAGGTGCCGCGGCTGTCGGACATGCGTGGGGCCTTTCAGGTCGTCGGGAACCATACTCTCCTACCAGTCCAGGCTGGTGACGGGCTGGGAGAGGCGTGTTTGGCCGTGCCGGAGGTGACAGGTAACCTGATCCACGCCGTGGAGGTGTCGCCTAGTCTGGTCTATGGCGCCCGCCTGCTAAGCGGGTTTCGGGTTTATAGCCCGATCGAGGGTTCAAATCCCTCCACCTCCGCCGAACACCCAGAACCCCCGGAGCCGCTGCCCCGGGGGTTCTGTGCGTCTGCGCCCGCTCAGGAGACGTCCTCCTCCTCGCCCTCGGACGTCTCGTCCGGCTGCTCCTTGGAGTCCTGCGCCTCGGCGGCCTCGTCCGACCCCGACGCCCGCAGCTTCTTGTCCAGCTCCTCCACCTTGGCCTCGATGTCCCCGTTGCCCGGGGGCAGCGGCTCCTCGGCCAGCATGGGCTCGTCGGTGCGGCCTCGGGGCTCCTCGCCCGGGGTGATGCTCATCGTGCACGACCTCCTCGATCCAGGGAAGGTCAGCCTGCCACCCCGCACCGCCGAGCACCACCGCGAGTGCCCGGTCCACGGATTAGGAGCCGCCCACGGCGATCCGTTAGAGTTGGCGTTCGCCAGCGCCCGTAGCTCAACGGATAGAGCATCTGACTACGGATCAGAAGGTTAGGGGTTCGAATCCCTTCGGGCGCGCTCTGGTCGAGACAGATGGACGAAGGCCCCCACCGGCTGCGGTGGGGGCCTTCGCCATGTCCGTGGCTCAGCCCTCGACCGGCTCCACCCCGAGCTCGCGCAGCATCCCGCTCACCCGAGACCGGATCTCGTCGCGGATCGGCCGGACCGCCTCGACGCCTCGCCCGGCCGGGTCCGCCAGCGCCCAGTCCTCGTAGCGCTTGCCGGGGAAGATCGGGCAGGCGTCGCCGCAGCCCATGGTGACGACGACGTCGGAGGCCTGGACCGCCTCGGCGGTGAGCACCTTCGGGGTCTGCGCCGAGATGTCGATCCCCTCCTCTAGCAGCGCCTCCAGGACCGCGGGGTTGACCTCGTCCGCCGGCGCGGAGCCGGCCGAACGGACCTCGACCGCGCCACGGGACAGGTGGTGGGTGTAGGCCGCGGCCATCTGGGAGCGGCCGGCGTTGTGGACGCAGACGTAGAGGACGGACGGACGACTGTCGGTGGTCTCGGTCATGCTGATCTCCTCGGGGTGCGGATCTCGACGGGAGGGTGAGTCAGGGTGGTCGGACGACGTGGGTACGGGGCTGCGCTCTGGTCAGCCCAGGATCTGGCGCAGCAAGGTCGTCACCCGCCCCTGGATGTCGTCGCGGATCTCGCGGTGGTTTGGGGTATGCCGTGCCGAGGCTGATCCCGCGCTCGGCCAGGACGTCGACGACGAGGGGGTTGATCTCGCCCGTCGGTGCGGAGTCGGCGGACCGCGCGTGCACGCGACGGGCCGACAGATGCTCGGCCCAGGCGGCGGCCATTCATCCTGCTGCCTCTGCGGTGGATGTGGGCTCGTCGGGAACGGCGATGGGCGTGGACTCCCGCGGGGTGGGGAAGAGGGCGAGGACGGCCGCCACACCGATCGCGGCGCCGACGACCTGGGCCAGGACGAAGCCAGGCGCGGAGGCCGGGGCGATCCCGGCGAAGGTGTCGGAGAAGATGCGACCGATGGTGACCGCCGGGTTCGCGAAGGAGGTGGAGCTGGTGAACCAGTAGGCGGCGCCGATGTAGGCGCCGACCGCGGGGGCGACGACGGCCTCGCGGCCCGCTCGCAGCAACCCGAAGATGAGCCCCACCAGCCCGGCGGTCGCGACGACCTCGGCGAGCAGGTGCGGACCGGTCGCCCGCTCGGTCGTCGACAGCGCCGTCGGGACGGCGAACATGAGGTTGGCGAGCACGCATCCCGCGATGCCGCCGACGACCTGGGTGACCGCGTACGCCATACCCTCTGTCGCGGTCGGACCGGATCCGTCCCGGCGCCCGAAGAACCACGCGGCGAGCGTCACCACCGGGTTGAAGTGGGCGCCGGACACCGGGCCCAGGACGAGGATGAGGACCGAGAGCCCGAGGACGGTCGCGGTGGAGTTCTGCAGCAGCTGGAGCCCGACGTCGTCGGGGGAGAGCTGCTGGGCCATGATCCCGGAGCCGACGACGGTGGTGACGAGCAGTGCGGTGCCGATGCCCTCGGCGAGGAGGCGTCGGGGGAGAGGAGGGGTGGTCACGACTGCATCTTGACGGACCTTGATTGCTCAGTCAAGATTGAGGCAATGAACATTGAGCAAAGTGCCGAGCTGGAGCGTCGGGTGCGACGGCACGCGGCGCTGGCGGACGCCACCCGGCTGCGGATCGTCGACGCGCTGGCACTCTCCGACCGTGCGGTCTCGGCTCTCGGCAGGGGTCTCGGCCTCTCGTCCAACCTGCTCGCGCACCACCTCAGGGTGCTCGAGGACGCCGGGCTGGTGCGCCGTCACCGCTCGGAGGGCGACGGCCGCCGGACCTACGTCTCGCTCGTCGGGGGGCCGCCGGGAGAGGCGCCTGCCGCGCCGGACCTCGGCACAGCCGAGCGCGTGGTCTTCGTGTGCACCGCCAACACGGCCCGCTCGCATCTCGCCGCGGCGCTGTGGCGCGCGGCCAGCACCGTGGACACGGTGTCGGCCGGGACGCACCCGGGGGAGCGCATCGCGCCGGGTGCGCTCGCCGCCGCGCGACGGCACGACCTGGAGCTGCCGGAGGTCGAGCCGCGGCAGGTCGACGGGCTGCTGACGCCGGGCGACCTCGTCGTCACCGTGTGCGACCGGGCGCACGAGGAGCTCGGCGGCGCGGACGCCGTCCACTGGTCCGTGCCGGACCCGGTGCAGGTGGGCACGGCGCGCGCCTTCGACGAGGCCCACGACGACCTCGCGGCCCGGGTCGCTGCCCTCGTCCCCGCGCTCACCTCGGCGCCCGGGCAACCTGAGCAGAGAAGTCAGCCCGAGACGCTGGTTATTGCGTTGCCCCGGCTCGACAACTTTGCTCAGGTTCTACCCGGGGCGCGGGGCCGGCGCCAGTCACCCTCGGGCACCGCGGCCGCGCGGTATGCCGTCCGCCCACCTCAGCGGATGGGTGAGGGCGGCTCCTCGCCGGCCAGCACGGCGACGGCGTTGTCCGCGGCGAGCGTGGCCATCGCGGTGCGCGTCTCGATCGTGGCGGAGCCCAGGTGGGGCACGAGCACGGCGTTCTCGCAGTCCAGGAGGCCGGGGTGCACGTCCGGCTCGTCCTCGAAGACGTCCAGCCCGGCACCGGCGATCTGCCCGCTGCGCAGGGCCTCGACCAGCGCGGCCTCGTCGATGACCGGCCCGCGGGCGGTGTTGACGAGGTATGCCGTCGGCTTCATCGCGGCGAGCTGGTCGTGGCTGATCAGGTGGTGGGTGGCGGGGGAGTAGGGGCAGTGCAGGCTCAGCACGTCCGACTCGGCGAGCAGCGTGTCCATGTCGACGCGGTGGGCGCCGAGCTCGAGCTCCAGCTCGCGCGCGGCCTGCGAGCGAGAGGAGTAGATGACGTTCATCCCGAAGGCACGCGCCCTGCGTGCGACCGCAGCCCCGATCCCCCCGAGGCCGACGACGCCCAACGTCTTGCGCTGCAGCCCGGAGCCGAGGAGGTAGAACATGCCCCACTGCCACGGGGTGCCGCTGCGGATGATCCGCTCGCCCTCACCCAGGCGCCGCGTCGCCATGAGGATCAGCCCCATCGCGATGTCGGCCGTCGCCTCGGTGAGCACCCCCGGGGTGTTGGTCGCGACGACGCCGCGCTCCCGGCATACCTCGACGTCGACGTTGTTGTAGCCCACCGCGACGTTGGCGACGACCTGCAACTGGTCCCCGGCGGCGTCGAGCAGCTCGGCGTCGACCTTCTCGGTCAGCAGCGTGAGCAGCGCGTCGGCGCCCTGCACGTGCTCCAGCACCGACTCCCGTGGCTGCGTGTCCTCGCCCTCCCAGGCGTCGACCTCGTGGCCGGCGCGGCGCAGGATGTCCAGTCCCGGCTTGGGGATCCTCCCGGTGACGACGACCCGGCTCACGCGTGGCTCCCGACCCAGTCGCGCAGCCCGCCGAGGCCGCGCCGGATCTTGTCCTCGGACAGCCCGGAGTAGGCGAACCGGATGTAGCTACGGTCCTCGCCCGGCTGCGGCCGGCCGAAGTGGTTGCGGGTGCAGAAGCTCACGCCGGTCGCGTGCAGCGCCTGCTGCGCGAAGTCCGCGAGCCCGTCCGCCCCGACGATCTGGATCGCCTCGGTCACATCGGGGAAGAGGTAGAACGTCGAGCGCGGCGTCTCCACCGACATACCGGGCGTGCCGTTGACGATCTCGCACGCGGCGTCCCGTCGCCCGCGCAACGTGTCGAGCATGTCGGCGACCGGCTGCTGCGTGCCCTGGAGCGCCGCGATCCCGGCCCACTGGACGTAGTGGGTGGTGCACGACTCGTCGTTGGTGTTCATGGTCGAGAAGACCTTCCCGAGCTCGGTCGGGGCGACCGCGCACCCGAGCCGCGATCCGGTCATCGCGAACTTCTTGGAGAAGGTGTAGAGGATGCAGGTGCGCTCGGCCATCCCCGGCAGGCTCGCGATCGAGGTCGAGTCGCCCTCGTAGCGCATCTCGAAGTAGGCCTCGTCGGAGAGCACCCAGAGGTCGTGCTCCTGGGCGAGCGCGGCGACCGCCTCCCGCTCGGCGTCGGTGGACTCCGCGGAGATCGGGTTCTGCAGGTCGTTGTAGATGATGGCGACGGTCCGTTCGGTGATGGCGTCGCGCACCTGGTCCAGGTCGATGCGGAAGCCGTCGTCGGTCGGGAGGTAGCGGTAGGACCGGGCGACGCCGCCGAGGTACTCGATCTGGGACTCGTAGATCGGGAAGCCCGGGTTGGGGTAGAGCACCTCGTCGCCCGGGTTCATCACCGCCTGGAGGAACTTGGTGATCACCGGTTTGCCGCCGGTCATCACGGTGACGTCCTCGGGGGCGAAGGTCATGCCGCGGCGGGAGCCGATGTCGTCGGCGAGGGCCGTCCGCAGCTCCGGTATGCCCGGTCCCGGGCAGTAGCCGGTCCTCCCGTCCGCGATCGCGGCGTTCATCGCCTCGACGATGTGGTCGGCCAGCGGGAAGTCGAGGTCGCCGAGGTGGAAGGGGAAGACCTCGTGGCCCTGCGCCTTCCAGTCGGCGGCCGCCGCCGCGACCGCGAACGCGGTCTCGGTGCCGAGGTTGTCCAGTCTGCTCGCGAGCCGCATACCCCACGTCCTTGTGTCGAGTGTCGAGTGCCGAGTCGTGCCCGCCGGGCGGAGAGCGGCGGCGGGCTGGACCACGGTACCGCGCGTCCGCTGGTGAAACGGAGGCCCACGTTGCACACTGTGCCCTGACGCTGCGTCAACGGGGTGCGGCAGGAGGGTGGACACATGAGCCAGCAACCACAGGTCCAGGTGGGCGAGCGCGACTACTACCTCGGTAAGGCCATCCTGCTCGCGTCCGTCGCGGCGCTCGGCGGCTTCCTCTTCGGCTTCGACACCGCCGTCATCAACGGCGCGGTCAACGCGATGCGCAACGACTTCGGGATGGGGGCCGGGCTGACCGGTTTCGTCGTCAGCTCGGCACTGCTCGGCTGCATGGTCGGCGCCTACGTCGCCGGTCGCCTGGCGGAGCGGATGGGGCGCATCCGCGTGATGATGCTCGCCTCGGCGCTGTTCACCCTCTCGGCGATCGGCTCCGGCTTCGCCTTCGGGCCGGTGGACATGATCCTGTGGCGCGTGATCGGCGGCATCGGCGTCGGGATGGCCTCGGTCATCGCGCCGGCCTACATCGCCGAGATCGCGCCGGCCTCGATCCGTGGTCGGCTCGGCTCGCTGCAGCAGCTCGCCATCGTCGTCGGCATCTTCATCGCGCTGCTCTCCGACTACTTCCTCGCGGGGGTCGCCGGCGGGTCTGCCGAGGCGCTCTGGGGCAGCACCGCGTGGCGCTGGATGTTCTGGGCCGAGATCATCCCGGCCCTGGCCTACGGCGTCCTCGCCACGACCATCCCCGAGTCGCCGCGCTACCTGGTGACCCTCGGCAAGCTGGACGAGGCCCGCGAGGTGCTGGGGCGCGTGATGCTGCGGGGCATACCGGAGCGGATCAAGGAGATCCAGCGCACCGTGCGCCGCGACGCCAAGGCCTCGCTGTCCGACCTGGTGAAGTCCGGCGGCGGGCTGCTGCCGATCGTCTGGATCGGCATCGGGCTGTCGGTCTTCCAGCAGTTCGTCGGGATCAACGTCATCTTCTACTACTCCTCGACGCTGTGGCAGGCGGTCGGCTTCACCGAGGAGGACGCGCTCACCCAGACCGTCATCACCTCGGTGACCAACATCGTCGTGACCATCGTCGCGATCGCGCTCATCGACAAGATCGGGCGGCGGGTGCTGCTCATGATCGGCTCGGCCGGCATGTTCCTCACGCTCGGCACGATGGCGTGGATCTTCGCCAACGCGCCGATCGTGGACGGGTCCCCGCAGCTCGGGGACAGCACCGGCCTGGTGGCGCTCATCGCGGCCAACGGCTTCGTGGTCTTCTTCGGTATGTCGTGGGGCCCGGGCGTCTGGGTGCTGCTGGGCGAGATGTTCAACAACAGGATCCGGGCCACGGCGCTGGGTGTCGCGGCGGCGGCCCAGTGGCTGGCCAACTTCGCCATCTCCACGAGCTTCCCGCGCATGGCCGAGCTGGGCCTGGGCTTCGCCTACGGCTTCTACACCCTGTTCGCGCTGCTGAGCTTCTTCTTCGTCCTGAAGTTCGTCCCCGAGACCAACGGGCGCGAGCTGGAGGACATGGACTGAGCGCGGGGCCGGTCAGCGGGTCGCGGGACCGACTCCTACGCAGAAGGTGTTCCTCGGGTGTGATGCATCTCCGTCGCGGAACACGTTCTGCGTGGGTGTTGGGCCGAGCGAGTTGTCCACACGACAGGCGGGTCGGGTCCGGCGTCCACAGATCTCTCCGCGGCCGTGGCGGCCGCCGGACGGCGGGCGCAGGCTCGTCGGTATGGACGAGCTCGCACGCCTCACTGGCTTCCTCGCCGCGCACGAAGGCGTCATCACCGCCCAGGAGGCACGCCGCCTCGGCGTAGGCCCCAACGGACTCCGGTCCCTCGTCACCCGACGTGTGCTCCGACGGGTGGGGCGCGGCGCCTATGCCGAGCCGTCCCACGACCGCCTGATCGAGGCGCGCCGTACTGTCCTCGCGCTGTGCCGCGCGCGCCCGAGCGTGGCGGCGAGCCACCAGAGCGGTGCCCTGCTGTGGCGGCTCCCGGTGCTCACCAGCGCGCTGACCCGAGTGCACCTCACCCGTACCTCGGGGACCGCGGCCACCCGGAGTCATCCAGGTCTCACGCTGCACGCCTGCCCCGGTCGACAGGACGCCTTCGGGCTCGTAGGCGGGCACCCCGTGGTGACCCCAGCCCTGGCGGTCGTCGGCACGGCGTTGGAGGCTGGCTCCGATGCCGGGGTCTGCGTCGCCGACGCCGCGCTGCGGCTGGATCTCGCGACCGTCGAGGAGATGTCAGGCTGGGTGGACCGTCTGCGGCGCACCCCGCACCTTTCGGTGGCCCGGCACGTCGTCGCGAGCGCTAGCCCGACGGCGGAGTCGGCTGCCGAGTCCAAGGCCAGGCTGCGGCTGCTGTCGCTGGGCTACCGGGTGATCCCGCAGGTCGTCCTCCGCGAGCAGGACGGTGCCTTCGTCGCCCGGGTCGATTTCCTGTTGCCCGATCTCGGGGTGGTCGTCGAGGTCGACGGCGCGCTCAAGTACGACGGTGCGGGGGGCCGGGCCGCCCTCGTCCGCGAGAAGCGCCGCGAGGACGACATCCGGCGGCTGGGTTATGGAATGGCCCGACTCGTGTGGGCCGACCTGGACGACCTGGCCCGGATCCGCGCGGTCGTGGAGCTGGCCGCGCGCAGCGTGCAGCGCCCGCCGGGGCGGATGGCGGGCGTCGTGGACGCGCACCGGCGCCGCACCGGGGCCACGTGGGACGGGCTGCTGCTCCACTCCTACGCAGAAGGTGTTCCTCGGGCGTGATGCATCACGCCCGAGGAACACCTTCTGCGTAGAAGTGACGGGCGAAAGTCAGCGGGCAGGAGCGATGCCGTCGAGGACCGCCACGACGGCGGCCCAGGCGTCCGAGCCGACCTCGATGAGGTCGAAGTGAGCGCCGGTGACCTCGACCAGCTCGGCGTCGGCCCCGGCCTCACGGGCCGCGGCGACGTAGCGCTCTGACTGGCTGATCGGGACCTGCTCGTCGTCCGGTGCGTGCAGGGCCCGGACGGGCGCGTCGAGCGGCAGCATGCGCTGCGGGTCGACGACGTCGTAGAGCGGGTCGTCGGGGGTGGCGGAGAGCAGGTCTCCAACCGCACCCCCGCCGAGCCGGTCCTGGTATGCCGCCGTGAGGTCGAGCACCCCGGCCTGCGACACCACGTGGGTCACCTGGACCCGCCCGGACCACTGCCCGGTCTGCAGCCGGCCTGCGGCCCAGGTCGCGAGGTGCCCACCCGCTGAGTGCCCCAGCGTGATGACCGGCCCCTCACCGTCCGCGAGCTCGACGGCGGCGTGGATGTCGTCGAAGGTCTGCGGGAAGCCCCCGCCGTCCCCGACGCGGCGGTACTCCACGTTGAGCGTCGTCCAGCCCCGCGCGGTCAGGTCCTCCGCGAGCGGGGTGCCGAGGTCGGCAGCATACGCGGCCCGCCAGAAACCTCCGTGGATGACGACGACCGTGCCCCGGCTCGCACCCGAGGGGACCCGGCGCTCCACCCACTGGGACGGGTGGTCGCCGTAGCTGATCCGCTCGGTGGCCGACCCGGCGCCCGCCTCTGTGACAGGCTCGCTGCTCATCCCGCTCTCCTCGCTGCCCTGCTCGGCAGGCGGCCCGGTCGCGCTCCTCCGCCCGTCATCCGGGCCACCACCCTCGTCAGGCCCCTCGTCCGCCCTTGAGCAGGCCGCGAGGGCACCGGCCCCCGCGAGCGCCAGCAGCGCCCGTCGCCGCAGGCGCACCGTACGGGGCATACCCAGGCGGTCTCAGACCTCGTCGGCGGTGGTCGCCGAGGGATCCCACTTGAGGATGCCGTCGACGTTCCAGCCACGGTCCTTGACCGCCTCCCGGGCCTGCGCCTTGACGGGCCCGGTGAGCTTGTCGACGTAGAGGTAGCCGTCGAGGTGGTCGGTCTCGTGCTGCAGGCAGCGCGCGAGCAGTCCCTCGCCCTCGACGACGATCTCCTGGCCGTCGAGGTCGGTGCCGGTGACCCGGGCCCGCGGGTGCCGGGCGAGCGGGAACCACTCGCCGGGCACGGACAGGCAGCCCTCGCCGTCGTCCTCCTCGTCCAGCGGCCCTGGCGTCCCGAGCCGCTCCAGCGTCGGGTTGACGATGACGCCCCGGGCGTTGTCGGCGCCGGGCACCGGGCAGTCGTAGACGAAGAGCCGCAGCCGGACCCCGACCTGGTTCGCCGCCAGGCCGACCCCCTCGGCGGCGGCCATGGTGTCGAACATGTCGTCGACGAGGGTGCGCACCTCGTCGGTGATCTCCCGCACCTTCTTGGTCGGCGCGTGCAGGGCCTTGTGGCCGATGACGGTGATGGGTCGGACTGCCATGGGAGCAGAGTCTAGGTATGCCCCGGGCCTGCCCGTTAGCCTGCCCGTCATGAACTGGATCGAGATCGTCGGCTGGGTCGGCTCGGCCATCCTGGTGGTGTCGCTGCTGCAGACGCGGGTGCTGCGGCTGCGCTGGATCAATCTCGTGGGGTGCGTCGTGCTCATCGGCTACAACGCCGCCGTCGGCGTGTGGCCGATGGTGGGGCTCAACGTCGTGCTGGCGGTCATCAACATCGTCTACCTGTGGCGGATGCTGCGGACCCGGCACGACGCGGCGAGCTACACCGTGCTCGAGGTGGAGCCGGACGACACCTACCTCGGTCACGTGCTCACGGTCCACGCTGACGACATCGCCGAGCACAACCCGGGCTTCGTCCACGACCCGGAGGCACAGCGCTCGGCCTTCCTCGTGCTCCGCGGTGACGAGACCGTGGGCGTCGTGCTGGCGCGGGACGCGGGTCAGGGCACCGCCGAGGTCGTCCTGGACTGGGTCACGCCGAGCCACCGCGACTTCTCGCCGGGCGAGTTCGTCTACCGCCGGTCCGGTCTGTTCGCGCGACGCGGCTTCAGCCGGGTGCTCTCGCCGGCGGGGATGCAGCACCCCTACTACGAGCGGATCGGCTTCCGCCCGACCGAGGACAGGTGGGTGCTCGACGTCCCGCAGCCGGCCTGACTCCGACGGCGTCGGCCGCTGCCGGTCAGCGCAGCGGGGTGGGGTCCGGGTCGACGGCCACGCGGCGTCGGGTCGCGGCACGGCCGCCCCGAGCCTCGTCGTCCACCCAGTCCCAGTCCCGGGGGAGGTCGCGACGGTCGACCGCCTCCCACCGGCTGCTGGTGCCGCGCGACCGGGTGATGCTCGACCGGGGCCCCGTCGGGTCGTCGGCCTGGCCACGGGCATACCGCTCCTCCGGCTCCTCCCAGGCCTCCTCGTCCTCACCCGGGTCGCGGACGTCGCGGCCGAAGATGGTCTCGCACATCGCCTGGTACTTCTCGTCCGGCTCCGGGATGTAGTCGATGTGGCTGAGCGCCTGGTCCTGGCCCGCGGACTCCATGACGAAGCGGCCGTAGCCGAGCAGGCGCCCGAGGATCGTCCGGTCGTAGCTCATGTCGGTGACCTTGACCAGCGGCATCATCGCGACCCGCTGCGTGATGAGGCCGTAGGTCTTGAGCAGCCGGCGGTCGGTCGCGATGAACCACTCGCAGCGCCACTCCAGCACCTGCCAGCCGGCCCAGGCGCACACGACCGCCAGCACGCACAGCGCGAACCCGATAGCGGCGGGGTCGGTCACCGCAGCCGCGACCCACAGGGTGAGGAAGAGCGCGATGAGCACCGCCGCGGCGGGGCGCACGAGCTTGGCCCAGTGCCAGCGGGTGGAGACGACGACCTGCTCGTCGGCCAGCAGGTAGCGCTTGGCGACGCGCCGGCTGACCTGCGGCGGGGCGGCAGGCATGGCGTGGCCTCGGGCGTCAGGTCCCCATCAGCTGGTTGAAGAACCGGCCGATGTTGAGGAAGCCTGACTGATGATGTCCCACACGGCGCGCACGATGTCGGCGGCGCGGTCGGGGTTGGTGATCACCGCGTAGATGAGGAAGCCCCACACCAGCCAGTGCAGGACCTTCTTGACCGTGGACGGCATGTCAGGTGCCTCTCGCTGGACGGTGGGCGCAGGTCTGGTGACAGTGTGGCAGATGTGACGGGGTATGCCGATCCAGCCCCGCTCGCGAGCGTGTCGCCACTCCCAGCCCCCACCGGGCGTCGTGAGTGGTTGCTCTGGTCCCCACCGGGCGTCGCGAGTGGTTGCTCGGACCTAGCCGGCCGGCGCCAGCAGGGTGTCCACCACTGCGTCGAGGTGCCGCTGCAGCCGCTGCTCGTCGTGGGCCGGGAGCAGGCCGGTCCGGATGAGCTGCAGGTGACCGAGGTAGGCGGCATAGGCGAGGACGGCTCGGTCCCGCGCCTGCTCCGCGCCGAAGCCCAGCTCGCCGTAGACGCCGGCGACGTAGTCGACGCGGCGCTCGGTCACCCGCTGCAGTGCCGGCGCCACCCGCTCGTCGTCGGATAGCGCGAGCAGTGGCAGCTCCACCTGGTCCACGGCGGCGTGCCCGACGATCGCTTCGAAGAGCCGACGCAGCCGCGCCGCCGGGTCGCGTTCGCCGGAGCCGGCGTCCACCTCGGCGATGACGTCGACGGTGTGCTCCCGCTCCCACAGCGCGAGTGCGGCGTCGATGAGCTCGTCACGACTGCCGAAGTGCCAGTAGAAGCTGCCCTTGGTCACGCCCAGCTCGCGCGCCAGGGCCTCGACCGCCACCGCCGCCGTGCCTCCGCGACCGAGCGCCACGAGCGCCGCGCGCGCCCAGGCGTCCTGGTCGAGGCGGGGTGAGGTAGAGGTAGTCGGCGACACGCTCCATACGCTAGCGTATGGAGCGCACCATACGGTGCCGTACGGAAAGGTCGTCATGCGCAAGGTGCACCAACGGCGGATCGCCGCCCCCGCGGCCCGGATTGGCCCCCTCCTCGACCGACTCGGCGGGCCGGACGACCCGCTCTGGCCCGCACCCGCCTGGGTTCCGATGCGGCTGGACCGCCGGCTCGCGGTGGGATCGCAGGGCGGTCACGGCGAGGTGCGCTACCACGTGGTGGAGCACGAGCCGGGTGAGCGGGTCCGGTTCCGATTCGAGCCCGAGGTCGGACTCGACGGCTGGCACGAGCTGCGGATCGAGCCTGCGGGCGCCGGCTGGTGTGTCGTGACCCACGAGATCCAGGCTCGGCCGCGCGGGGTCGTGCGGCTGCTCTGGCCGGCGGCGGTCCGCTGGATGCACGACGCGGTCGTGGAGGACCTGCTCGACAACGCCGAGCTGATCGGCACCGGTGAGGTATGCCGTCCGGCCCGGTGGGCGCCCCACGTGCGCCTTCTGCGGAGGGCCTTCGAGCGCTCGGTGCGCGAGGTGCCGGTGCCCGCCGGCGCCGCGCTGCTCGCGGAGGTCGGGGCGGGACGGGAGTGGCCGTTGGCCGATGCCTGGCAGGCGCCCCTGCCCGAGCACGTGACCGACGACCCGCGCGCCTGGCACCGCGCGATCTTTCGCACCGTGCCTGCGTGGGTCGGGGTGGCGCTGGTGCTGCGGAACGCGCTGGTCCCCGTGCTCGGGATCGACCAGGGAGACGCGTCCTCCTTCGACATCGCTGCGGCCGACGAGCGCGAGGTGCTGGTGAGCACCCCGGAGCGGCACCTCGACTTCCACGCCTCGATCCTGGTGGAGGAGCGCTCGGTCACGCTGAGCACGCTGGCGCGCCCCCACAACGCCGCCGGCCGGCTCTATCTCACGGTGGTCCGGCGGATCCATCCGGTGGTCGTCAGTACGATGCTGCGTCGCGCGCTCGCCGACCTCGCCGACCTCGCACCGTCAGCGGGGGAGCGGGAGGTGGCGCGGCGGCATACCTCCCCGGCGTAGGAGCAAGCATCCACGACGCCCGGTGGGGCTGGGGGCAACCATTCGCGGCGCCCGGTGGGGCTGGGGCAACCATTCACGACGCCCGGTGGGTCAGGGGGGCGAGGCCAGCAGCGGCGAGGCGGCCATCCGGTCCAACGCCTCGTCCACCTCGGCGGTCGACCCCGCGAAGCTCAGCCGCACCTTGCGGCGCCCCTCGGCCGTGTCGAAGTCCACCCCGGGAGTCAGCGCCACGCCGCAGTCGTCCAGCAGGTCCCGGCACCAGGTGACCGAGTCCTGCGTGAGGTGCCCGATGTCGCACCACGCGTAGAACGCACCGTCGGGCGGGGCGTAGTCGCGCAGGCCGATCTCGGGCAGGCGGCGCAGCAGCAGGTCGCGGTTCGCGGCATACCGCTCGCGGTGCCCGTCGAGCTCCCCCCGCGCGCCCTCGCCGAGCGCCGCGGCCGCTGCGTGCTGGCCGATCGCGGGCGGGCAGATGGTGAGGTTGCCGGTGAGCACCTCCAGCGGTCGCCGCAGCGCCGGGGGAGCGAGCAGCCAGCCGACCCGCCAGCCGGTCATGGAGAAATACTTGCTCACCGACCCGACGACCACCCCGGCGCGTGAGGTCGCCCACGCGCTCGTGGTCGGTCGCCCGTAGCTGAGCCCGTGGTAGATCTCGTCGCTCACCAGCAGCGTCCCGTGCTCCTCGCACCACGCGGCCAGCTCGCGCAGCACGTCGGGGCCGACGACCGTGCCCGTCGGGTTGGCGGGGGAGGCCACGATCAGCCCCGCGGGCGGCGCGGGCAGCGCCTCGAGCATCTCGACGGTCGGCTGGAAGCGGGTGTCCGGCCCGCAGTCGAGCTCGACCACCTCGCAGCCCAGCGCGGCCAGGCTGTTGCGGTATGCCGGGTAGCCGGGCCGGGTCATCGCCACCTGGTCGCCCACGTCGAAGGCGGCGAGGAAGAGCGCGGTGAAGGCGCCCGAGCTACCGGGGAAGACGACGACGTCGTCCGGCGAGACCTCGACCCCGGCGGCGTCCTGGTGGTGCCGGGCGATCGCCTCGCGCAGCGGGAGGATGCCGCTGGACTCGGTGTAGCCCAGCACGTCGGAGTCCAGGGCCCGGATCGCGGCCTCCCGGGCCACGGCGGGGGCGGGGGTCGAGGGCTGCCCGGCGCAGAGCATGAGGACGTCGCCGTGGCTGCGCTGCCGGGCCGCCGCGGCCTTGAGCACCTCCATGACGTGGAACGGCTCGACGGCCGACCGCGCCGAGACGCGGGCCCGCGAGGACCGGTCGGAAGGCATACCTCAGACGACGCCGTAGAGGCGGTCGCCCGCGTCACCGAGGCCGGGCACGATGTAGCCCTGCTCGTTGAGCCGCTCGTCGATCGCGCCGGTGACCAGCGTGATCGGCGGCTCGACGTCGGCGAGCCCGGCCTGGACCTTCTCGATCCCCTCGGGGGCGGAGAGCAGGGTGATCGCGGTGATGTCGTCGGCGCCGCGCTCGGCGAGGTAACGGATCGCCGCGATCAGGGTGCCGCCGGTCGCGAGCATCGGGTCGAGCACGTAGCACTGCCGCTTGTCGAGGTCGTCCGGGAGCCGGTTGGCGTAGGTGTGCGCCTCCAGCGTCTCCTCGTTGCGGACCATCCCGAGGAAGCCGACCTCCGCCGTCGGCAGCATGCGCATCATCCCGTCGAGCATGCCCAGGCCCGCGCGCAGGATGGGGACGACCAGCGGCTTGGGCGTCGCCAGGTGGATGCCGGTCGTCGCGGCGACCGGGGTCTCGATCTGGAACGGCGAGACCCGCACCTCCCGGGTCGCCTCGTAGGCCAGCAGCGTGACGAGCTCGTCGGCCAGCCGGCGGAAGGTCGGGGTGTCGGTCCGCTTGTCGCGCAGGTAGGTCAGCTTGTGGGCGATGAGCGGGTGGTCGGCGAGGTGGACGCGCATACGCCAGACTCTAGGACGTGACCCACGCGCCCGACACCTCGCCCGGCGGCCCCGCCGGCGCCTCTTGGGGACTCGACCGGTATGCCGCGTGGGTGCGTCTCGCGATCGCCGAGGCGCAGCGTGTCGACACCTCGGGTGACGTCCCGATCGGTGCCCTCGTCGTCGACGCGACGGGGGAGGTCGTCGGGCGGGGGCACAACGTCCGGGAGGCGGAGCACGACCCGACCGGGCACGCGGAGGTGGTCGCGCTGCGCGAGGCCGGACGCACCCTCGGGTCATGGCGGCTGGACGGGTGCTCGCTGGTCGTCACGCTGGAACCGTGCGCGATGTGCGCCGGGGCGGCTCTGCTGGCCCGCGTCGACCGGGTCGTCTTCGGCGCCTGGGACGACAAGGCGGGGGCCTGCGGATCGGTGTGGGACCTCCCCCGGGACCGGAGGGCGCTGCACCGCGCCGAGGTCGTCGGGGGCGTGCTGGAGGACGAGTGCGCCGGCCTCCTGACCGGCTTCTTCGAGAGCCGGCGCTGACGCTCAGGATTTTGGGCGGGCCCCTGCCCGTCAGGTAGCCTCATCGGTGGTGGCGTGTCCGAGCGGCCTAAGGAGCACGCCTCGAAAGCGTGTGAGGGCGCAAGTCCTCCGTGGGTTCAAATCCCACCGCCACCGCCCAGGGGCTCGGCGCAAAGTCGGAGCCCTGATTACGGAAACTCTCGCCAGCAGATCGCGGCGGGAGTTTCCGTGCTGTCGGGGGTGTTTCGGGGGCCGATCGGGGACTTCGCGACGTCCCGGAGCGATCCAGGGCGCCCGTGGCGTGTGCAGAACCGTGGCCTACACGGATCACCCCGGGAATAGCACAGGCTGACGCCGGGAGGGTTGTTCAGAAGCGGTGACCGGGCTGATTCCGGTCGGCGAGCTGGAGCGGGACAGTTACCTCAGCCCGCGCGAGGTTCGGCGGGTCGGAGCCGATGCTGCGCAGCCTTGCGAGGCGGCCGACGGACGAACTTGGGCGGGAGCTCGTCGGCGGCCTCGAGGTCGGCCCAGTCGGTCCCCAACCAGTCGCACGCCATGAGCACGTTCATCGCCCCGAGCAGGAAGCCGAGCATGAGTCCGACCCGGGCACGACCACGGACGCGGATGGACCACTTGGTGAGGTTCGTCCGGTTGACGCGGAGTTCGGCGTTGGTCGACTCGACGGCCGAGCGTCGCCAGTAGGCGGCCTGCCACGCGGTCGTGCCGAAGCCGACCCGCTGGAAGGTGCGGGCGTAGCCGTCCTCAGGGTCGAGGACGACCGTGACGCTGCACCCGCACGGCCGGCCGGGACGGCAGCTGGTCGTCGGCCGTGACGCGGTGCGCTTCAGCCGCTTCGAGGACGGGGTGTTGTCGCAGCGGACCCTGCCGGTGACCGCGGGCCCACGCAGGCGAACCTTCCCGGTTCCGGGCTCGGGGGCGCCGTAGTCGGTGAAGCGGTACGGCTCGCGCTCGTCGTACCGTGCGGCCAGCTCGGCCCGCTCGTCGCTGGTCATGCCCATCCGGTATCCGGGCAGCTCCCACATGCGTTCGGGGAGCGCGTCGCTGTACAGCTGGCCGTCCACCCAGATGGTGCCCGGTCGTGGGCCCGGTCCGGTCTTGCGCTGGACCGGGTGGAGGTCGAGGTACTGCTCGATGCCCTGGCCGATGATGCTCGGACCCCAGGGCGTCAGGTAGGTGTAGCCACGGTCGGCAAGGACGGTGGCGGGGCGTCGCACGAGGTGGTCGAGGCTGCCTGGCCTCCCTCGGCGCGGTCGTCACCGGCGCCGCGCAGGGACACGCCGCGGACGAACGCCGGGACCGGGTCGCTGCCGAGGTCCGGGACGTCGACGACCAGGTGCGCCTCGTACCCGTTGTAGATGCTGGACTGGCCGGACTTCTTGCCCCGCCAACCCTCCCTGGCGTCGGGGTCGATGGTGTGCACGAGCCGACCGTCGGGGCCGGTCCGCGGCCAGCCCTCGGTCCGGACCACCGGTGCCCGTTCGTCGCTGTCGACCGGGACGTGCTCCTCGAGGATGTCCGGCAGCCGGTCCTTGGAGGTCGACCGGCGCTGGTACGGGCTCTCGATGGCAGTGCCGTCCAGGGCCTTGGTTCCGGTGTCGGGGACGAGGGTGGGGACGCCGCCGCGGGCAAGTCGACTCATCGCGGCGTCGACGTCGATTCCGAGGGCCGGGCTGAGGACCTCGCCGTGGTCGGGTCGACCGTCTCCTGCATCGCACCGGCCAGGCTCTCGAAGGTGCTGCGCAAGGTCCGGGAGGAGAAGCGGGTCAGGCCGAACATGGCGCGTTGGTCGTCCGAGAGGCCATAGGCGGCTCGCGCGGCATTGCTGACGTACATCGGGCCGCGTCCGTCCAGGGCCACCAGGGCCAGGACGCACAGGAGCGTCCGATGGCTGACGTGGCGCGGGCGACCGGTCAGCTGGGGCAGCCTCTCCTCGCACAGCGCGACCAGGCCGCTACGGTCCACGATGGCCACCGCCTCGCGGCACATCGCGTCGGAGTACGACTGGCGCGACCCCTGGCGTTCCAGGTCCCGCTCGATGTTGTGGGCCCTCGGCTGGGCGGCCCGGACGGAGCGCGGCCGGGAACGGGTCTTGCGGTGACGGCGCTTCACCCCGGCTCTCCTGCGGCTCGGTGCAGGTAGGTCTCCTCGCGCAGGGGTAGGTGCGGGACGGCCCAGTCCAGTGCGCTGCCGGACCGAAGGCCGGGCACCTCGTAGAACTCGGGAAGCGTCAGACGGCCCTCGGACAAGACGTCGACCATCCAGGTGTTCCGGAGCAGACCGGGCGTGGCCCTGGGTAGGTAGCGCGGGAACTCCACGTCTTTGAAGATGTCCTCGTGGGTGCGCACGGGCAGCAGGTGGTCACCGAACACCCGGTCGTCGTCGGTGGACCGCACGACCTCGAGCACCCCCTCCGCGTACGCCATCCTCGCAGGCACGAGCCGCCCGTCAGCGCGGCACACGACAAGGCCGTCATCCTCGAAGACGTCGTCCTGACACAGCTTGAGCATCTCGCCGGCCCGAAGCCCGAACGCCAGTCCCAGGTGGAGGGTGGCGGACAGGACGAAGGTGCGGCGCGCGGTGGCCTGCTGCTCGACGAGACGGAACAGCCGTCGGACCTGGTCAGCTGAGTAGAAGTTGCGGTTCTGGTTTCGGGGGAAGGTCTCGGGGTTGACGTTCCAGATGACGCTGCTCGGGGCATTGGCCTTCGCCACCGTGCGCAGGTGGGAACGGTAGGTACTGACGGACGGGTCCTCCGCGGTGACCAGGTATGCCTCAATGCGGTCTTCGGTCCAGATGAGCTCTGGGTCGAGAGGGGTGCCGTTCGCCTCGCACCACTGCAGGTACCGGGTGACGAAGGCCAGCCGGTTCTGTGTTGTCGAGGAACTGCGGGGCAGAGCCTTGGCAACAGCAGGGATGACGTGCGGACGCAGCCGTCGCCAGGTGGCCTCGTCGACGATGTCGGCGCGGGGAGAGTAGACCTCGAGGATGCCCTCCGGCTCCATGAGACGGCCTCGCCTCCAGATGGGGGATGCGGGCCCCTGTGCGGGGCTCATCGGTGCGCTCCAGTGCGTCGGGCACCGGGCAAGCGGTGGTAGTTACCACCATGACAGTAGGTCGGGTGGCCACGGTGAGCAAGGCGCGCTCGATTCGCATCCCGCAGTCCGCGCCAGTTCCGCGTTACGGTCGCGGCATGGTCCGCCCGTCCCGCCCGGCTCCGCGCGAGCTCGTGGACCCGTGGCCGACCGGGGACGCGCGAGACGCAGCCGCCGCTGTCGCTGCCCGGCTCGCCGTCAACCTGCGCGAGGCGGTGGCGGGCAGGTCGACCCGGGCCGTCGCCGAGCTGACCGGCGTCGACCGAACGACCGTCGCGGCCATCCTCAACGGCACGACCTGGCCCGACCTGGCGACGGTGGCCAGACTGGAACACGGACTGGTCGTCGACCTCTGGCCAGGTGGTGTCGCCAAGGGCTTCGGCGGGTAGGCAGAGCTGTTGCACACCTCCCCTGCGCCCTCCAGGTCAGGATCAGGTGGCTCCTGAGCGAGCGGATCTGACGCTCACCACCCGATATGGGCGTTGGAGCGCCAGGTCCGCGCAATCTGTGCCAGATATGGCGCAATATTGCCTCCCTGGAGCCGGGGTCCGCGAACTCCGGCGAGGCAAACGTAGCGTCAGCGCCGTGGTGCAGCGCTCGTCCGACCCGCCAGACCCGCACCGGCCGCGGACGTATCTTGAGGTGCCCCAGACGTTCGGGCTCAGGCCGGCGAAGGCCCGGGGCGACCTGCCGCCGGACGGTCGCTCACGTGACCTGCGCGAGGCGGCGATGAGGCAACACGTCGTGGTGCAGTCGGTCCGCACTCTCATGGCACACCAGGGGCTGAACCAGAGCGAGCTCGCCGACGTCACGAAGATCCCACGTCGCACGCTAGTCCGTATCCTCTCCGGGGAGACCTGGGTGCAGACCCACCACCTAGTCACCCTGGGGCGTGTGCTGGGGACGAGTCTCTACGCGGTGCCGCGACTTGAGGACCTCACCTTCGACACGACATGGGTCGGGATGCCGGCACGGAGCGGGGCCGAGGACATCAAAGAGGCCGACTGATATCGGCGGGCCGCGCCCGGGTGTGTCAGACCTGCCGACTAGGTTGGGGCGAAAGTTGGCCGTTGCGGCATGTTCAGTAGAGAACGGGTCGACGAGAAGCGCGGAACGAGGTCAAGGATGAGTCCAGCGGCGGGCAGGGCAGCGGTCGTCAGCACCCCTGGTGGGCACGCTGCGCAGATCAAGTCCAGGCAGCGGGTCCGTGACCTGGCTGAGGTCTACACCCACGAGCGCGAGGTCAACGCGATGCTCGACCTAGTGCTCGACATGTTCCCCAGCGCGGACGCCCCGGGCAACCACGACCGACGGTTCCTGGAGCCGGCGTGCGGGTCCGGCAACTTCCTCGAGGCCATCATGCGTCGCAAGCTGGCGACGGTCACGAGCCAGCGGTACGGGCGGGGCCAGAGGTTCGAGTTCCGGGTGATGCGGTGCCTGACCTCGACGTACGGCATCGACATCGACACCGAGAACGTCGAGCCGGCACGACGCCGGCTCCACGACGTCGTCGAGTGGCACCTGCACTCCCAGCTCAACACCCGGGAGGCCAGCACCGGCTTCTACGCCGCGGTCGAGCACGTGCTGTCCACCAACATCGTGCGCGCCAACACGCTTACGGACGGAAGGACGCTGATGCTGGTCGAGTACCAGCCCTCCCGAGGCAACACCTTCATCAGGCGGTGGTCGCCACTGGAAGAGCCAGAGCCGGCACCGGTGGACCTGTTCAGCATCGACAAGGAGCCGGAGGAGGACGCGGTGCCGGTGCACTACAGCCTGCTGGCGGACAACCCGCGGCCGGTGCGGGCGGAGGTGCCGGCATGAGCCCTTCCTACCTGGCTGAGCAGCACGTCCCGGACATCCTCGACTGCCTGGCACAGCTGTCCAACGACGAGGTGCCGACCCCGCCGAAGTTGGCCCGCGCGATGCTCGACCTGCTGCCTGAGGAAGTCTGGTCCGACCCGGACCTGAAGTGGCTCGACCCGTTCTGCAAGTCGGGGGTCTTCCTGCGCGAGATCGCTACCCGCCTCCTGGACGGGCTGGTCGACTGGGAGCCGGACTTCGTCAGGCGCCGCGAGCACATCTTCCGCACGATGCTGCACGGGGCGGCGATCACCGAGATGACCGGCATCATCTCCCGCCGCAGCGTCTACTGCGCGGCCGACGCCTCGGGCACCCACAGTGTGGTTCGGTTCGACGACCCACAGGGCAACCTTCCGTTCGTGGCAGCCGAGCACAAGTTCGACAAGGGCGGGAAGTGCCGCCTCTGCAACGCACCAGACGACTTGGAACGAGGCGAGGGCCGAGAGAACTACGCCTACTCGTTCATCCACGGCGCGTACCCAACCGAGGAGATGGCCACCATGAAGTTCGACGTGATCGTCGGGAACCCGCCATACCAGGTCGGTACGGAAGGGCACGGCGCGACAGCATCGACCATCTACCACCGCTTCGTCGAGCGTGCCATCGACCTCGACCCCCGCTACGTCGTGATGATCACTCCTTCGCGGTGGTTCGCGGGCGGGAAGGGTGTCGACGCCTTCCGTGACAGGATGATCTCCGACAGGCGGCTAAGGGCTCTCGTCGACAACCCGAAGCTCTTCGACTGCTTCCCCGGAGTGGAGATCAAGGGTGGAGTCAGCTACTTCCTGTGGGACCGTGCGTATGACGGAGACGTCGAGTTCTCGACCCGCGTCGACGGTGTCATCAGGTCGACGATGAAGCGCGACCTGCGCGACGGCGATGGCGTCCTCATCCGTGACAACCGAGCCATGGACATCATCCAGAAGGCGGATCCGAAGGGCGACTCGGTCGAAGCTCATGCGACTGTCACCAAGCCGTTCGGCCTGACCATGAGGTCCAACTACCCGGGCAGCGTCGCCGAGCCCTTCGAAGGGGCCATCCCCCTCATCTACGGCAACAAGGTCGGCTACAGCAGGCCGGACCAGATCCAGCGCAACCACCAGTGGATCGACCGTTGGAAGGTACTGCTGCCTAGGACTGGAGACGGACACGGACGCGAGGAGGCGTACGTGCTTGGGGAGCCGATCGGGCTGTCTCCCGGCTCGGCCTGCACACAGACGTACTTCATCGTCGGAATGTTCGACAGCCGAGAAGAGACGGAGAACTTCACCCATTACATCGCGACAAAGTTCGTGCGGTTCTTGGTCCTGCAGCGCAAGGTCACGCAGGATGTCACTCCCGAGAGGTTCCGGTTCGTGCCGATGCTGGACATGACTCGGCGGTGGACTGACGAGGACCTCTACGAGCATTTCGGCCTCTCCGAGGAGGAGCGCGAGTACGTCGAGAGCAGGATCGCCCCGCGCGAAGTGAACCTCACTGGCATCGACTCGCCCGACGGCATCCCCGCGAGCCACATGCCGGGCGGCGCCAAGTACCGGCCTGGCGCCGTCGTCGACGAGACTGAGGACGACGAGTGACGAACCGCGTCTACGTCTACACGGTTGTCGGTAAGGACGCCGAGCCCTGGGAACGCACCGAGGGCTCGAAGCTCGTCACAGGTTCGGGCCTCCTCAAGGTTGGCCAGACCACAAAAGGCACCGCGCGGGCCCGGATCAAGCAGCAGCTGAACACGGCATACCCGGGCCTCAAGGGTGTCTCGATCCTGCTCGACGAGCCGGCGACCCGGGCTGACGGATCGGAGTTCAGCGACCACGACGTGCACTCGGCGCTGGTCGCCGCCGGTATCAACAGGACGGGCGGCGAGTGGTTCGAGGGCACCCTGGACGAGGTCAAGGCCGCGATCCAGGTCGTCCGCTCGGGCGTGGCTTACGCGCCGAAGCGCACGCAGTCCTTCGGGATGAGGCCCGAGCAGCAGGCGGCCGTCGAGGCGACCGCGGCCTACTTCCGCAACCATGCTGGCGCCGTCGCCCCCAAGTTCCTGTGGAACGCCAAGATGCGGTTCGGCAAGACCTTCTCCACCTACCAACTGGCCAAGGAGATGGGCTGGCAGAAGGTGCTGGTGCTGACCTTCAAGCCAGCTGTCGCCACCGCATGGCAGGACGACCTGGTCTCGCACGTCGACTTCGACGGGTGGCTCTACGTCGACAAGGAGTCCACCGAGGGGGAACGCTACGAGGCCGCTGACTACCAGGGCCCGGTGGTCTGGTTCGCCTCCCTGCAGGACCTCGGTGGCCGTGACGCTGACGGCAACATCAAGGCCAAGAACGAGGTCATTCACCTGATCGAGTGGGACGCCATCGTCCTGGACGAGTACCACTTCGGGGCGTGGCGTGACTCGGCCCGGGCGCTCTACGACCCGACCGACCAGGACGAGGCGGAGGCCGTGGAGCCCGATGACCGGGTGACGGCCGAGGACCTGTCCGAAGAGCTCGAGGTCAAGGCCAAGCACTACCTCTACCTGTCTGGCACCCCGTTCCGGGCGATCACCGACGGAGAGTTCACCGAGGACGCGATCTTCAACTGGACCTACGTCGACGAGCAGCGCGAGAAGACCCACTGGGACGACGCCGACGGTCCCAACCCGTACATCACGCTGCCCCAGATGCAGATGTACTCCTACGAGATGGGTAAGGAGGCCGCTGACTACGCTCAGGACGGGGAGTTCAACGGCTTCAGCCTCAACGAGTTCTTCAAGGCGACCAAGACCGGTGACGGCTTCGAGTTCGAGCGCCCTGACGAGGTAGGCGAGTTCCTCGAGATGCTGCGCGGCAAGCTCTCGGACCAGATGAAGCTGCAGGTGCTCGCCCAGGAGAAGCCCCCGTTCCCCTACGAGGCGGTCCGGTTCAAGTCGGCGGTCAAGCACTCGGTCTGGTACATGAACAACGTCGCAGCCTGCTTCGCGATGGCCGAGATGCTGCGGGCCCACCCGTTCTTCTCCCAGTTCGAGATCGTCGTCGCGGCCGGCAACAAGGCCGGGCAGGGCGTGGCCGCACTACCCCCGGTCGAGCGGGCCATCGAGGACGTCAAGAAGGGCGAGGGCGTCGGCTCCATCACCCTGTCCTGCGGCAAGCTGATGACCGGGGTCACCGTCCGCGAATGGGGGGCGATCCTCATGCTGCGGTCCCTCAAGAGCCCGGAATCCTACTTCCAGTCGGCGTTCCGGGTCCAGTCCCCCTGGGCATACCGCGACGCCGAGGGCAACCTGGACCTGCGCAAGGAGACCTGCTACGTCTTCGAGTTCGACCCCGACCGGGCGCTGTCCCTGGTCGCCGAGTACGGGGCCAAGCTCGCCACGACGGGTGATACCACGCCGACCGAGGCGATCGGCGAGCTGATCAACTACCTGCCCATCTTCGGCTTCGCCGGTGGCGCCATGACCCAGCTCGATGCCTCCGCGGTGCTGGACTGGGCCAGCGCGGGTGTCGGGGCCGCTGCGCTGGCCCGGCGCTGGAACTCGCCGCTGCTGGTCAACGTGAACGAGCACACCCTGGCGGACGTGCTCGCCCAGCCCGACCTGGTGGAGGCGCTGGACAACGTCGAGGACTTCCGGGCACTCGTCCAGACCGGTCAGCAGGTCATCACCAACACCAAGGACCTCAAGAAGGCCAAGCGCGAGCAGGGCGGCAAGCTCACCTCCGAGCAGAAGAAGACCCAGTCGGAGACGGCCAAGCTTCGCAAGGAGATCCGCGAGAAGCTCCAGAAGTTCCTCGCCAAGATCCCGGTCTTCATGTACACCACCGACTACCGGGAGGAGGCGCTCAAGCACGTCATCGAGTCCCTCGACTCCGACCTGTTCGAGCGCGTCACCGGCCTCACCGTCGGCGACTTCAAGACCCTGAGCGACCTGGGACTGTTCAACGCCCAGCACCTTAACCACGCCATCTACCAGTTCAAGCGGTTCGAGTCAGCGAGCCTCGACTACGCCCTGACCGATGACGAGCGCGCACGCCGCCACGACCACGAGCAGATCGGGCTGTGGGACACCGTGACCGTCGAGGAAGGCTGATCGGAAGCGTCGGTGAACCCGGCCAGACGCCGTGCGTCAGCGTGACCAGGTGCTCAGCCGACCCAGGACCTGTGGATTCCGGGTCCTGCTGTCGGAGCGGCGACGTACACTTCGATGAGGTGTGGAAGATCACACTGGTGTAGTTCACAACAACGTGGTCAGCAACCACCACACAGCACCGAACCCTGGCAACCCGCCGGGGCGCGGCGGCACCAGGGCTCGGGTCTCACTTTGGTAGGTGACGGCAAGGGTACAACCGTCGCGACGAGTGCGCGACACGACCTGCCCACAGGCAGGTGGATTGGAGTACCCAGATGACGGTCCAGACCGCCAGCAGCACCATCGCCGAGGCGTTCGACGGCTTCGACGAGAACCTCAAGCTTGACGCGGCCGAGCGCGAGCAGGCCATCGAAAGGTGGAAGGAGGTGCGCAACTCCCTCTCCGAGAACAACCTGTGTACCAGTTCGTTCCTCCAGGGCTCGTTCGGGCGCAAGACGATGCGCAAGCCGCTCAAGGACGTCGACGTCGTCGTCTTCGTCAGCGAGTCGCTCGTCGCCCAGGCCCAGCAGGACGTCGGCACTAGGGGGAGCAACACCGCTGAAGTGGTCATGCGGTACTTCGAGGACGCCCTGCGCGCCACGTTCCCTGGGGCCACCTTCGAGGTCGGTGCCAAGGCCCTCACTGTCGGCTTCGACGACGTGCCCTTCACCGTCGACCTGACACCTGCGCTGGAATCCGAGGAACGGTGGGTGAGGATCGGCAACACGGAGACCGGCGAGTGGGAGCTCAGTGATACCAGGATCATCGGCGACCGCGTGTCGACTCGCAACCAGGCATGTGGGGGACTGTTCGTCCGGCAAGTTCGGATGGCGCGAGAGCTGGTGGCGAAGCTTCGTGAGAGGGACCCACGGCTGGAGTTCGTCAAGGGGCTGACGGCCGAGTCGCTGGTGTACATGGCCGTCAAGCAGCAGGTCGAGCATGCGGATGCCATGCTCGCGTTCCTGCGGACCGCCAAGGCTGCTGTCCTGGGGCCTATCTACACCCCCTCCGGTGTGGATGACCTCACCCAGAAGCACGAGTGGACTGATGAGCACCGGCAGCTTGCCCGGACAGCGTTCGGTACGCTGCTCAACGACGCAGAGGAAGCGTTGGTGCTCGACCAGGCCGGAGACCCACCGGCGGCGCAGTGGGCATGGGCAGAGATCCTCGGCTCCGAGTTTCCCCAGCCTGCGACTTCCGAGCTGGACGCGCTCCGGCGAACCCAAGCCGGATCAGTCACCCGCACCGGGATTACCACCGCCGCTGTGACGACCCCAGTGAAAGTCGCCCCCCAGCGCGCATGGGCACCGTGAGTCTCGACCTCGCACTTGAGCGCCCTGGCGAAGCAGCACGGCAGCTCCTCACTGCACCCTTGGTCCTAAATGCCACCGGGTGGCATCGCTCGGTGCTCGTATCGGAAGGTGCCTGCCTCGGAGAGGTGCGCCGCGACGTGGCGGTTATTCGAGTCGGGGTCGCGCCACCACTGGAACTCCGAGCACATGGCTACCCGGACGAGCTCCTGGACATCCAGATCGGTCCAGGACTCGACTACGCCGTCTATCCGGCTCAGCCCGAAGCGAGGAAGTTTGAGCACCGGTACCCCGAGGGTCGTCTCTGCCTCGAGATGCCGGACGACCCGGCCGATCGAAGGTGGCATCGGGAGTATGGTCTCGAGTCGCTCGTCATCACCGGGGCCAGGCACATGTGGTACGAGGAGTACAGGCGTCGTACCGGCGAGTGGCCTGTCGAGGATGCGCCGCACGGCTACCCCGCACCTCGACCCACCAAGCCGAACAGGAAGGCCAGGAGAGGACGTCGTTGATGGAACCGCTCACTACCGTCATTGTGGCAGTGCTGTCTTCAGGCGCGCTGTCCGCGCTGATCACCGTGGCGCTGAATGAGCGTGCTGAACGTCGGAAGGTCAGGCGGGAGAGGTACGTCCAGGTCGTCTCGACCCTCGTCGCGAAAGCAGAAATGCCTTACCGGGTCCGACGCCGGGTTGACGACCGACCAGGGACGTTGCAGAACCTCGCGGGCCAGATCCACGATCTCCAGGAGCAACTCGTTGTCGACGAGACCTGGGTGGCCGCGGACTCAGCCGAGGTGCTGGAAGGGCTCCGCAGCGTTCGAAAGATCTTGGACCCTTGGTTCACCGAGCAGTGCCAAGCCGCCTGGCGGGCAAGTCTGATCGTCGACGGCCCGAGCATGAATCTTGACCCTCCGCTGCCGCCCGCCCCGATCCGAGGAGAGCTGGTGAAGTTGCAGGAGTCCATCGCGAAGAGGACGTCGGTCTGGGTGGCCTGAGAGCGGCAGAACCGTGTACAGAACGATTGGCATGGCGTGTACAGCACGGCCCGGAACAGGCGGCAAATCGTGAGGTCAGGGAGTTAGCGCCGACCCCCGCCCATGTCCTGCGGGACCGAACGGGTCGATCCGTGCAGCACGGGTCGACCCGTTCGCGCGTTCGTGACGCTCACGGGGTGGTCCACACGGCTAGCTCGGCCCCCGTGGGGTCGGTGAAGTGGAACCGTCGACCTCCAGGGAAGTCGAAGGGCGGGACGGTGATGACGCCGCCGGCCTGCTGCACCGATGTCAGCGTGGTGTCGAGGTCGTCGGAGTAGAGGACGACCAGCGGCGACGCTGCGCCATCGGCGGCGAGGCCGCCCATCTCTGCGAACTCCTGCTCGTCGTCATCCGCGGAGAGACCGGTCTGCGTGGGGACGCGGATGCCGGTATACCCCGGTCCGTAGTCGGTGAACTCCCAGCCGAAGGCTCGGCGTAGAACCGGCGGGAGGTCGCCATGTCCGGTGCCGGGAGCTCGATGTAGTCGATCGTGTGATGTCGAATCCTCATGGACTGCACGCTAGGAGGCCGTGCCGACAAACCTGATGCGGGCCGCGCCGCCGACTCGCGTGGCCCGCCGTCAGCTGGCGCGCGACCTGGTGAGCGAGGCCAGCCGGGCGCCCAGCAGGCCGACCGCCACGAGTCCGGCCAGGGCGACGAGCAGCAGACCCTCCGGCAGCACCCCGGCGCCCCAGTGCCAGGAGGTGACGGGGCCCATCGGACTGCCGAAGGCATACCGTGCCAGCAGCGCGGGGGTGAGGGCGCACAGGATCGCCAGGGCGGTCGGCCAGGCGAGTCCGGCCGCCCGGGTCGCCACCCGGCGGCGGCGCTGCGGCCAGGAGCGCGAGCGATGCAGGCCCACCGCACCGAGGAGCAGCACCAGGACGATCACGGCCCCGAAGACGGTCGCCGGCCGCACGAGCGGCTGCGCGGGGACCTCGATCTGCTGCCCCGCCGCCTCGGCGGCCAGGGCGCGGGCCAGCATCCCGGGGGTCCCGACCGAGTCGGTGAGGACCACCGCGGCGTCGCCGGTCGGTCGCCCCTGCTCGTCCGCGACGATGGCCATGTGCGAGGTCCAGGTGACCAGCGCGCCGCCGTGCTCGACGAGGTCCACCCCCCGCTCCTGGGCGAAGGACCAGCCGAGACCGTAGCCGTCGACCCCCTCCGTGCCCGGCTGCGGCGTGCGCAGCTCGCGCAGACCCTCGGTGGTCAGCAGCGGCTCGCCACCGGGCGTGCCCCCGTCGCCCGCCTGGAACTGCAGCCAGGTCGCGACGTCCTCGGCGGTGCTGACCATCCCGCCGGACCCGACACAGTTGTCGTCGGGCTCGGGATACGGCACGACCTGCCCGAAGACCACGGTATGCCCGCTGCCCAGACCGTCGACCGCGTCGGCGCAGCCCGTGAGGGCGGTCGTCGCGTCCATCCCGAGCGGGGCCAGCAGCTCCTCGCGGAGCACCTGGTCGAAGGGCCGACCGGTGGCGCGCTCGACCGCGGCGGCGGCGAGGGCATACCCGGTGTTGGAGTAGACGTGCTCGGTGCCCGGGTCGGCGGCCAACGTCTCGTCCCGCAGGTCGGCGAGCAGCACGGCGGGGTCGACGCTCGCGGGGCGGCCGAGGTCGCGGGTGCTGCCGCCCCCGATCCCGCTGGTGTGCGCCAGCAGCATCCGCAGGGTGATCTGCCCGGCACGCTCGTCGGCCATGGCGAACTCGGGGAGCGTCGCGGTCAGCGGTGCGTCGAGGTCGACCTCGCCCTGCTCGACCAGGACCATCACCAGGGTGGCCGTGAACGACTTGGACATCGAGGCGATGCGGAAGGGCGTGCTCCCGTCGACGGCGGCCCCGAGCGCGTCCTCGCCGTGACCACGGACCGTCACCTCGCCGTCGTCCACGACCGCGAGCGCCAGCGCCGACGCGGGGGAGCGGTCGAGGTATGCCGCCATCGGGTCGTCCGTGGCCGCGGCAGCGGGCCGGGAGGTGTCGAGGCCGGCTACGGCGACGGCGAGCAGGAGCAGGACGAGGAGCGGGCGCAGGATCGTCGCGGGTCGCGTGGTCATGGTGTCGACGCTAGGCAGCGACGCCTGGGGGCGCCCCGGGGTCAGCACCCGAACCGCACGGGGGCTGACCCCCGGTCAGGTCCGGAGCTGGTCGGCCAGGAAGGCCATCGCCTCAGGCCAGTGCTGCTCGAGGTACTGCCGGTCGTGACCGCCTGCGTCGAAGAGGGTCTGCGCGTCGGGCCCGCGCGTGCCAATAGGTGTCGCCCCCGTCGACGGCGGTCACCGCCAGCTGGTGACGCTGCGCCAGGCGCGCTGCGAGCGGCGGCTCGAACCAGGATCGGGAGCTGCCGCCGTGGCCGTGCAGCGCCACGACCGTGGCCCGGGCGTCCTCCGGCAGGGCCAGTCGCCAGCGAGGCGATCCGCCCGGCCAGGCGCTCGAGCCCAGCCGTCCCTCCTGGACGGGAGCCAGACGCTCGTCCTGGCAGGCACCCAGCGTCGCGACGGCGGAGGCGGCGGCCGGTGGCCCAGGAAGTGTCGTCGGGACAGCATCGGCGCCCTGTCTCGCTATCCCGTCAACAGGACGAGGCTGATCATGAGGACGAACCAGAGGCGCCGAGCACGAGCATCCCCGTGCCGACCATGCCGAGGATCCGAGCCGCGGTGAGCTGCCCGTGATTGGTCACGGGGTAGGGGGAGGCGTCGGACTCCCGGATCGCGGAGTGCGCCATCGCCCAGGCGATCGGGCCGAGCAGCGCCACGCCGCAGCAGCTGAGGATCCCGAGCACCAGCGCCGTCGTGCCGCGCGGGTGGTCGTTGTGGCCCACCGGACCCCACGGTGCTCCGGGGGTGACGGCATACGGATCGCGCGATGCCGCCTCCTGCCCGGCCCGGGGCGAGGCAGCGTAGGGGTCCTGCGGCTCGGCCCCGCCACCGGCGCGGGGCGCGGGAGGTGGCTCGAACCGGAACATGTCGCTCACCCTACGCCCGCCGTGCCGGTATGCCGCCCTACTCGATGCCGAACAGGACCACGAGGATGACGGTCGCCACGAAGACGGCGACCATCAGGGCCAGCACGGCGGTGCCGATCATGCCCATCGTGCGACCGGCGACGAGCTGCCCCCGGTTGACCACAGGTCCGGGCTGGGAGTCCGCCTCGCGCAGCGCGCGGGACGCGACGGACCAGGCGACCGGTCCCAGGACGGGGACACCGGCGACCGCCAGGACCCCGAGGACGATGACCAGCGTGCCGCGGGGGTGATGGTGCCCGGCGGGGCCGGGAAAGCTGCTGGGCTCCGCCGACAGGGCCGGGTGCTGAAGGTGCTCCATGGGGCGACGCTAGGAGGAGCGAGGCCTCGGCCGCAGAAGTTGTCCACAGGCAGGCTCGCCGGGGACGTCAGTCGGCGTCGAGAGCCTCCGCGGCGGCCGCGATGTCGGCGAGCTCGGTGCGCAACGCCTTCTCGGTCATCTTCAGGCCCAGGGGCCCCACGGCGCGCAGCGCGAGGCGCTGCAGCGCGTTGGGGTCGGTGGTGCCCGCGCTGAACCTGATCGACAGCTGCGTCGCCGCCCCCTCCTCGAGCGGCTCCAGCTCCAGCACCGTCCGGAAGACGGTGTTGCGCGACCTCGCCTCGGTCTCGGTGCGCCGCTCCGGGTCGTTGTCGACCACCCAGATCTCCTGGGTGTCGGAGGCGCCCATCATCCGGCGGGTCTCGCGCCAGCCGGTGCCCACGGCATACGGGCCGGTGGTGATGACGTGCAGGTCGGTCACCTGGGAGAGCCGCTCCTGCGCGTGCTCGAGGTCGGTGATGACGTCCCACACCGTGGTGGGGGAGGCCTCGACGCGGCGGGCGACCGAGACCTCGTGGGTGTCGCTCACCGCTCGTCCCCGGTCTGCTCGGCGTCGGTGTCCTCCGCGGCGGGCAGGTCCTCCCACGCCTCGCCGAGGACGAGGTCCAGGCTCTCGTCCTCCCGCTCGTCCTGGACCAGCTCGACCTCCTGCGGCAGCGCGTCGGCCAGCAGCTGCGCCGCCTCGGCACCGGAGGCGCCGTGCAGGATCTGGCCGGGTCCCTCGATGTCGGCGTCGGAGTTGTCCACCCCGTCCACGGTGAAGCCGCGGGCGGTCAGCCCGTCGCTCGCCCGTCCGGCCAGACCGGTGGTCCCGGTCGAGTTGAAGACGTTGACGACGACGTCCTCCGCCTCCAGGGTGGGGGTCGGCACCGCGACCGTGGTCTGGCTCTCGTCCGTCTCGCCACCCCCGAGGCCGAACCACCCCTGCATCGTCGCCAGCGCGACGAGCAGCGCGAGCCCCAGGACGGCCAGCAGACCGACGATGACCATGGCTGCCCGGCGCCGCGCCCGACGCGCGGCGGTGGACATACCAGCCGTGCGCACGTATCCCACGCCGAGGCTCCTTCCGACCGCAGCAGGCTAGCGAGTCGGCGCGGCATCCAGGTCGAGGACACGCCCGTGCACCGCGGGCCGGCCCTGCAGCGCGGCCCGGAGCGCCCGGTGCAGACCGTCCTCGAGGTAGAGCACGTCGTGCCACTTCACGACGTGGCAGAAGATGTCGCCGTAGAACGTCGAGTCGGCCGACAGCAGGGCCCGCAGGTCCAGCTCGGCGCGGGTCGTCACGAGCTCGTCCAGCCGCAGCATCCGGGGCGGCAGGTGTGCCCAGTCACCGGGCTCGTCGAGGCCGTGGGAGGGGTATGGCCGCGTCTCGCCCACGCCCTTGAAGATCATGCGGCGCAGTCTAGAGTCTGCTGTGTGAGCGAGCAGAGCAGCCAGATCGACCGCATCCGCGAGGGCTACACCTTCACCGACCCGAGCATCGTGCTGGGTGGGGCTGTGGGGGCGGACGGCGACAGCGTGGTGAGCGAGGCGGTCGTCCGGTTGCCCCTCGGCTCGATGAACCGGCACGGGCTGGTCGCCGGGGCCACCGGGACCGGCAAGACCGTCACGCTGCAGGTGCTCGCCGAGCAGCTCTCCGACGCGGGCGTCCCGGTCTTCCTCGCCGACATCAAGGGCGACCTGACGGGCCTGGCGACGCCGGCCGCGGGCGGCGGCAAGATCGAGGAGCGGATGGGCGAGCTCGGCCAGGACTGGACCGGCTCGGCCTACCCCGTCGAGCTGCTCAACCTCGGTGGGCACGGGGCGGGCACCCCGGTGCGGGCCACCATCACGGCCTTCGGGCCCACGCTGCTGGCCAAGGTGCTGCAGCTCAACAAGACCCAGGAGTCCAGCCTCGGGCTCATCTTCTACTGGGCGGACCAGCAGGGGCTGGCGCTGCTGGACCTCAAGGACCTCATCGCGGTCATTCAGCACCTCATCTCGGACGAGGGCAAGGAGGACCTCAAGGGACTCGGCGGACTGGCGACGTCCACCGCCGGGGTCATCCTGCGCGAGCTCATCGCCCTGTCCGCCGCGGGCGGTGACGTCTTCTTCGGCGAGCCGGAGTTCGAGACCGCCGACCTGCTGCGCACCACCCCCGAGGACACCGGCGTCATCTCGCTGCTCGAGCTGCCCGGCGTCCAGGACAAGCCGGTGCTCTTCTCCACCTTCCTCATGTGGCTGCTCGCCGAGCTCTTCCAGGACCTGCCCGAGGTGGGCAACCCGGACAAGCCCAAGCTCGTCTTCTTCTTCGACGAGGCGCACCTGCTCTTCGACGACGCCTCCGACGCCTTCCTCGACGCCGTGGAGCAGGCCGTCCGGCTCATCCGCTCCAAGGGCGTCGGCGTCTTCTTCGTCACCCAGACCCCCAAGGACGTGCCCGACTCGGTGCTCGGCCAGCTGGGCAACCGGGTGCAGCACGCGCTGCGTGCGCATACCCCCAACGACGCCAAGGCGCTCAAGGCGACCGTCTCGACGTTCCCGACCAGCGACTACGACCTCGAGGAGGTCCTCACCTCGCTGCGCACCGGGGAGGCGGTGGTCACCGTGCTCTCCGAGGAGGGGGCGCCGACCCCGGTCGCGCGGACGATGCTTCGCGCGCCGCAGGGTCAGATCGGGCCCTCGGACGAGGAGGTCGTGCGCACCGCGGTCGCCGGCTCGGCGTTGGCGGGCAAGTATGCCGAGCCGCTTGACCGCGAGTCGGCGTACGAGATGCTGGCTGCGCGCATGGAGGAGGCGACCCGGGCGGCCGACGCCGCTGAGGCACAGGAGGCCGAGGACGCCGCGGCGCAGGCCGATGCTCGTGAGCAGGCGGGCGGCAGCCGGTCACGGCGTGGTGAAGAGAGGGGCGAGGAGAGGGGCATGGTGGAGCAGGTCGTCTCCTCGACCGCGTTCCGCTCCATGCTGCGCTCGGCCGGGACCGTGATCGGGCGGGAGATCAGCCGGTCGATCTTCGGGACCCGACGGCGCTGAGGCATACCGCCCGCACACCCGAGGGCGGACGACGAAACCCCCGGACCGAGGGTCCGGGGGTTTCTCCTGTCCTGAGATGAGGACATCGGCGGAGGATGGGGGATTTGAACCCCCGAGGGTTTTATCCCAACACGATTTCCAATCGTGCGCACTAGGCCGCTATGCGAATCCTCCGCCGAGAAGGATAGCCGAGAGCGAGGGAGCGACCCTAATCCTGGTGGGCCGACCCGCCGGCTTGGAGGGGCCGTGGCGAACGCCTAGACTCGGTGCCGGACCCCTCGTGCGGTGGTACCTCGGTGAACTCCCCCAGGGCAGGAATGCAGCAAGGGCAACCGGGCTCTTCCAGGTGCGCGAGGGGTTCTTCACGTCCTGGTCCGTGGCCCGAGCGGCGCCCTCGCCCCGCATGGCAGGATGTCCGCACCCCTGCGAAAGGACCCCGCTCATGCCCTTCCACGTCGGCTCCGAGGTCGGTCGGCTGCGTCAGGTGATCGTCCACCGGCCCGGGCTGGAGATGCACCGCCTGACGCCGGACAACAAGGACCGCTACCTCTTCGACGAGATCCTCTGGGTGGAGAAGGCGCAGGAGGAGCACGACTACTTCGTCCAGGTGATGCGCGAGCGGGGCGTGACGGTGCACCACTTCGACGCGCTGCTGCGGGAGTCGCTCGCGGTCCCCGAGGCGCGCGCCCACGTGCTCGGCCACAGCCTGGACGAGCGGCACGTCGGCCCGCAGGCCGCCGAGGAGCTGCGCGCGATGTTCGACGAGATGGATGACGCCGAACTGGCGACCCACCTCATCGGCGGCATCACCAAGGCCGAGGTCCTCGAGCGGATCGGCAGCCCCAGCTCGGTGGTCATCGAGCAGTTCGGGACGCACGACTCCGTGCTGGCGCCGCTGCCCAACCACCTGTTCACCCGGGACACCTCCGCCTGGGCCTACTCCGGCGTTTCGGTCAACTCCATGCACAAGAAGGCGCGCCGCCGGGAGACCGTGCACTACGACGCGATCTACCGCTACCACCCGATGTTCGCCGGGGCGGGGATGCAGTGGTGGAGCCACGGCGTGGACGACGGGCCCGCCACGGCCGAGGGCGGCGACATCCTCGTGCCGGGCAACGGCATGGTGCTCGTCGGGCTCTCCGAGCGGACCACCGCCATGGGCGTGGAGCGGCTGGCGCGCCGGCTGCTGGCCTCCGGCCAGGCGGAGCGGGTGGTCGCCCTCGACATGCCCAAGGCGAGGGCCGTCATGCACCTGGACACGGTGATGACGATGGTCGACGAGCGCACCTTCACCCGCTACCTCGGGCTGCCCGACCTCACCTCGTGGACGATCACCGCGGCCGAGGGCGAGCAGGACGCCGACCCCGCGGACCTGCACCTGTCGATCGAGCGGCACGAGCCGGAGCAGATGGAGCAGGTCATCGCCCGCGGCCTGGGCGTGGAGCGTCTCCGGGTGCTGGCCGCCGACCAGGACCCGCGGGCCGCGGCCCGCGAGCAGTGGGACGACGGCTGCAACGTGCTCGCCCTGGAGCCCGGGGTCGTCGTCGGCTACCGCCGCAACACGGTCACCAACGCCTACCTGCGCGAGCAGGGGGTGGAGGTCCTCGAGATCGACGGCTCCGAGCTTGGCCGGGGCAGGGGCGGACCGCGCTGCATGTCCTGCCCGGTCGAGCGCGACCCGCTCACCTGATGCCGCCGCGGCGCCGGATCGACCCGGCCGCGGGCGAGCAGGCGCTCGCCGCCTGGGAGGCGGGGGAGGAGCCGGCCCGCGGGATGCTCGCCACCGCGGTGCGCTACACGATCGAGGAGCTGGCCGCGCGCGCCCCCGGGCGGTCGGTCGAGGTCCGCGTCCCGCCGTATGCCGCCGCCCAGGTCATCGAGGGGCCGCGGCACACGCGCGGGACGCCGACCAACGTCGTCGAGACCGATCCGCAGACCTGGCTCGCGCTGGTGACCGGCCGCGCCACCTGGGCCGAGGCTGTGGCGAGCGGCGCGGTGCGTGCGTCGGGCCAGCGGGCCGACCTCACGGCATACCTCCCGCTGCGCTGAGGGCGGCTCAGCCTCTGTCGTCGTCCGGGTCCCGCAGCGCCTCGTGGACGCGCACGAGCTCGACCGGGCCCCGACGAGCACCGGTATCTGAGGTCGGCGTGCGCCCTCTGTAGCGCCGACGCCCCGGCGGAGGCGAGGGACCTCCCGGCGTCACCGGTCAGTGCTGACCGGACCGTGAAGGAGAAGCACCATGCCTACCACACCACTGGTCCGTCGACGGGCGGGGATCGCGGCCGGCGCCGCGCTCGCCCTCGGGACGACCGCCCTGGCCGGGGCCGTACCGGCCTTCGCCGCCACGCTCGGCGACTACGAGATCGCCGGCGTGCAGTTCGTCAACGACGACTGCAGCCGCAACGAGTACGCCATCGACGCCACGATCACCGGCACCACCGACGACGTCGCCGGTTTCGACCGGGTGCGCTTCGAGGTCTGGGACGACGGCACGCTGATGGACAGCCGCACCCTCGAGGTCGAGGTGGGCGCCACCCGCGACCTGCACGCCTTCCTCTCGTTCGTCGGCCTCTACGGCCACGGCGCCCCGGGGGTCGGGATCCAGATCAGCGACGTCGACGCGGACGACAACGATGTCTCCACCCTGATGAGCGAGGATCCTTTCTACCCCGACGACGTCGACGGCCCGTGCACCTTCGATGTCGAGCGGATCGGCGGCCCGACGCGGATCGAGACCGCGGCGATGCTCTCGGAGCAGAAGTTCGTCATGGCCGACACGGCCGTGATTGCCACCGCCAAAGCCTATCCGGACGCGCTCACCGCCGCCCCCTGGGCCGCGCAGCTGGGCGCCCCGCTGCTGCTCACCAACCCCGGTGGGCTGCCCACCGCCACCGTGGACGAGCTGACACGGCTCATGCCGACCTCGGTCTACGTCGTCGGCGGGACCACCGCCGTCGAGGACCAGGTGCTGGCCGACGTCCAGGCCGCGCTCCCGGGCGCGACCGTGGAGCGGGTCTCCGGGTCCGACCGCTACGGCACCGCCGGCGAGATCGCGCAACGCGTGGTGCAGGACAGCTCGGCCGAGCTCTTCGTCGCCTCGGGCCAGGACTTCCCGGACGCGTTGGTGCTCAGCGCGCTCGCCGCGCGGCACCAGGCGCCGTTGGTGCTGGTCAAGCACGACGAGGTGCCGCCGGCCACGGACGCGGCACTCGGCGCGCTGTCCTTCGACGACGTCTACGCGGCCGGAGGCACCACGGTCCTCACCGACGACGTGCTCGACGACGTCGCCGGGGGTGTGCCCTGGACCCGCTACAGCGGCACCGACCGCTACGCGACGGCCCAGCAGGTGCTCGAGCGGTTCCCGGCCGAGGGCAAGGTGCTGGTCGCCACCGGTCAGGACTTCCCGGACAGCCTGACCGCCGTGCCGGTCGCCGCGCGGACCGGCGCCGGCGTGGCGCTGACCCGTCCGGAGGCGGTCCCCGTCGGCGTGCTGGACGAGGTCGAGCGGCTGATCACCGGCTTCTCGTTCCCACTCATCACCATCGTCGGCGGCGAGGTGGCGGTGCACGACACCGTCAAGACCCAGCTGCTGGGCCTGGTCGGCGGGCTCGCCGACCCGACCGAGCGCTCCGGCGCAGGGTCGAGCGAGAGCAACATCCCCCAGGGGTGAGGTCCGGCGTCCCGTGACGCAGCGGCGCGGCAGCCACCCGGCTGCCGTGCCGTTCGCCGTCCTGACGGATACTGGGGTGATGGCTTCCGCCCAGACCCCGGACGACCCGTCACGCACGCCCGTGCACCGGCGTCCACAGCTCAGCCGCTTCCTCGTCGCGGGGGCGGTGCTGGGTCTGGTCGTGGGGGTCGTGATCTCGCTGACGCGCCCGGACGCGCCGGGCAGCACCGCCGGGCAGCAGGCGATCCTGCTGGGGGCCACCGGTGCGATCTTCTGCGGTCTGTTCGCCGCGATCGTCTACCTCGTCGTCGACCGCAGCGGTCGCCGCTGACCGTCGTGGCGCCCCGTCACCCACGCCTGCCCCGGTTCCTCGGCACCGGGGGAGTCCTCGGTGCCTTGATCGCCCTGCTGGTGGCGGTCGTCGGACGCGACGTGCCCTACGTCAACGGGCTCGAGGAATACCTCATCTTCGCGCTCATCGGGGGCGGCACCGGGGTGGCCGTCGGTGCCCTGGCCTTCCTCGTCGCCGACCGCCCGCGGCTCGGCTCCTGACGCCCCGCGCGGCCGCCTCGGCCGGGTGCGACGGGCATACCGGCTGTGGGAGCATGGCCGCGTGGCTCGCGCTGACGGACGGCTCTCGCACGACCTGCTCCCCGAGGAGCGCCTGCCCCAGGACGCCTGCGGGGTGTTCGGGGTGTGGGCGCCGGGCGAGGAGGTCGCCAAGCTCACCTACTTCGGCCTCTACGCCCTGCAGCACCGCGGCCAGGAGGCGGCCGGCATCGCGACCAGCGACGGGCAGCGCCTCGTGGTCTACAAGGACGTGGGGCTGGTCAGCCAGGTCTTCGACGAGTCCGCGCTCGCCTCGCTCCAGGGGCACCTCGCGGTCGGCCACTGCCGCTACTCCACGACCGGGCGCAACTCGTGGCAGAACGCCCAGCCGACGCTCGGGGGGACCACGGACGCCACGGTCGCGCTGACGCACAACGGCAACCTCATCAACACCGCCGAGCTACGTGACCTGCTCCGCGAAGCGCTGGGCGGCGATCTCAGCCGCTCCGCCGGCGAGGTCGGGCGGGGCAACACGACGGACACCGCCATCGTCACCGGGCTGCTGACCTCGGACCCGGACCTGTCGCTGCACGAGTCGGCGATGCGGGTGCTGCCGCAGCTGCGCGGCGCCTTCTCGCTCGTCTTCTGCGACGAGGGCACGCTGTATGCCGCGCGCGACCCGCAGGGGGTGCGCCCGCTCGTCCTGGGTCGGCTGGAGCGTGGCTGGGTGGTCGCCTCGGAGACCGCCGCGCTGGACATCGTCGGCGCCTCGGTGGTCCGTGAGGTGGAGCCGGGTGAGCTCATCGCCATCGACGAGAACGGCCTGCGCTCGAGCCGCTTCGCGCAGGCGGCCCCGAAGCGGTGCGTCTTCGAGTGGGTCTACCTCGCGCGGCCGGACACCACGATCGCCGGGCGGCAGGTCTACGACTCCCGGGTCGAGATGGGACGCCAGCTCGCGCGCGAGCACCCGGTCGAGGCGGACATGGTCATGCCGACCCCGGAGTCGGGCACCCCGGCAGCCATCGGGTATGCCGAGGAGTCCGGCATCCCCTACGGCCAGGGGCTGGTGAAGAACGCCTACGTCGGCCGGACCTTCATCGCGCCCAGCCAGACGATCCGGCAGCTCGGGATCCGGCTCAAGCTCAACCCGCTGCGCGACGTCATCAAGGGCAAGCGGCTGGTGGTCGTCGACGACTCGATCGTGCGGGGCAACACTCAGCGGGCGCTGGTGCGGATGCTGCGGGAGGCCGGGGCCGCGGAGGTGCACGTACGGATCTCCTCCCCGCCGGTGCGCTGGCCGTGCTTCTACGGCATCGACTTCGCCACCCGCGCCGAGCTCATCGCCACCGGGCTGGAGGCGGCCGACATCTGCGCCTCCGTGGGAGCGGACTCGTTGGGCTACATCAGCGAGGACGGGATGGTGGCGGCCACCGAGCAGCCCCGGGCCGCGCTGTGCACGGCGTGCTTCTCGGGCGACTACCCGATCGAGCTCCCCGCCGAGGACCAGCTCGGCAAGGACGTCCTGGAGCTGCAGTTCCCGGTCAACGAGGCCGACGTCGACCCGACCGAGGTCGGCACCCTGGACGTCGACCGGGTCGGGGTCACCGCCGGCGCGGGTGGCGCCGACGCCGTCCGCCGCCCCTGATCCTCACCGGTTGAGGGTGAGGAGCAGTTCCTCCTCATCCGTCTCCTCGAGCCAGAGCTCCCGGTCGCCTGTGACCCACTCCTGCAACTGGTGGAGGTTCTGCCAGGCGCTTGAGGGGCAGCCCGGCTGCCCAGCGGTCGCGGCAGCTGCATGGCTTCCCGTGGGAGATTCCCAGTCGTCTTCGATCCGGAGCTGCGTCCCAACCAGAACGGCTGGAGCGCTCAGAGCGCGTCCGCAGGCGGTGATCGTCAAGCGTTCGCCGTCGAAGCGCATCCGGGCGGCATCCCCCTGTGGTTCGAGCCATCGTGTGTCGACGACCCACCACTCGCCGATGACGCGCTCGATGTCGGGAGGGCCTCCGGGCTCGAGGCTCGCGCCCTGAAGAGCGGTCAGCTCCGTCGGAGGCACATTGGCCAACAGGACGCTCTCCTCCAGTTCCTCGCTGGCGTCGTCGAGGGAGAGGAGATCCTCGTGACCGGTCAGCTCGAGCTTCCCGCCTGCCCAGCTCAGGCTCGCCTCCGGATCGGTCGCCAGGGCAGTCACAGGTGTCACGCCGTTGTAGCCGAGACAGCTGTCGACTGCGGGTCGACCGATCTCCGGAGAGGCGATGCGGCCCTTCTCTGTGAAGGTCACGTCCTCGAAGACCATGGTGAAGCAGTCGACCTCCAGCGTCATTGTCTCCGGCTCCGTGAAGTTGATCGGTCCGCCGAGCCGCAGCGGCGACGCCCAGTCAGTGCTGATGATCCCCCGCGGGCCCTCGACCACGAACTCGGTCGGGGAGGCGACCACTTCCTCGACGTCGGCCCAGGAGTCCACGGGCCCGTCGGGCCGCGGCTCACCCTCAGTCACCTCAAAGACGACCCGATAGGGCACCGTCTCCGCTCCCGGCGGGGTGCTCGTGACCGCTGTGTCGTCCACGCCACCACTCTCGGCCGGCCCGGGGGAGGCGTCGGTGCTGCCACCCCCGAGCGACCACGCAGCGACGACTGCGGCCACGCCGGCCACTGCGCCGAGCGAGCCGACACTCCAGCTGTGCCGCCGAGCGCGGCGTCGACCGTCGCGCCAGGCCGCCTCGGTCAGATCCTCACCTGGTGCCCCTGTGGTCGCCCGCTCGAGCAGATCCTTGAGCTCGTCGTTATGCATCGGTCCTCACCTCGGTCAGGAGTTCACGCAGGCGGCGGATGCCGTCGCTGGTCTGGCTCTTCACCGTGCCGTCGCTGATGCCGAGCGTCTGTGCTGTCGTCGCGACGTCGAGGTCCTCGACGTAGCGCAGCACCACCACGGCCCGCACCCGGGGAGGTAGTTGCTGCAGTGCGTCACGGATCGCCAGGGAGGTCGCCCACGCGTCGTCCCCGGACGACGCACGCTCTGGCGGGGTGTCGGTGAGGACCTCTGGCCCGGTGCGCCGCCAACGGTCGACGTTGACCGTGTAGAGGATGCGCCGCGCATACGCGAGCGGGAGTCCGTCCCTGACCCTGTGCCAGCGCTGGGCGGTCCGGGTCAACGCCTCCTGGGTCAGGTCGCGGGCCAGCTCACGATCACCGCACAGCAGGTAGGCCGCGCGCTGCAGCGTGTGCTGGTGAGCCCCGACGAAGCGGGCGAAGTCCTCGTCGACCGGGCGGGCCGCTCGTGCCACGTGGCACCTCCTCTCACCCTGTCCCAACGGCGGGATGTCGCGAACGGTTGGGTCCTCGTCGGTGTGCCGAACCTGTGCACCGCTGTGCATCGTGTACAACGTACGCACCGGCTGCCTGGCGAGGTCCGAGTGCGCTCAGGATGGACGCGGGGCGCTTCGCCGCGCGGTCGGGGGGAACCAGGTCTAGCGTCCGAGGCGACGGGTCGGCGACCCGGGATGCGGAGGCGCCATGAGCGAGCACGACGACCAGACCACGCCGGAGCCTGAGGACCAGGCCGCCCAGGAGCCGGAGGGGACGGCCGACGACGCGCCCGACGCGTCGTCGGCCGCGGGGGACCACGACGCGCAGGAGGCGGAGGAGACCCGTCGGCGGCAGGAGGAGTTCGCCCGGGAGCACGACCCGGCCGACCACGACGTCGCCGCGGGCGAGGACTTCCGTCAGCCGGGCGACTGGGTGGCCGGGGACGACGAGGAGCCGCAGCAGCTCGAGACCGACCAGGCCACGCTGACGACGGACGGCGAGGTTGGCGGGGGCGATGACGCGGGCGACGGCCAGCGCGCCGCAGTCGCCGACGACGGCGACCACGGTGGTGCCGGGGCTGATGGGCACGGCGAGGAGATCCGCGACGGCGGGCACGGCTGAGCCTCAGCGCTCGCCGACGGGGCAGGTCCGGTCACCTGCGTCGGTGCGCGGCGGCATACCCTGGGGGCGCACCCGCCCCGACCCCTGAGGGAACGCACCTGATGAGCGACCAGCCGATCACGTATGCCAGCGCCGGCGTCGACGTCCACGCCGGCGACCGCGCGGTGGAGCTCATGAAGGAGTCGGTCCGGCGGGCCCAGCGCCCGGAGGTGCTCGGTGGGCTCGGCGGCTTCGCCGGGATGTTCGACGCCTCCGCGCTGCAGGGCATGCGCCGTCCGGTGCTCGCGACCTCCACGGACGGTGTCGGCACCAAGGTGGCGATCGCCCAGGCGATGGACGTGCACGACACCATCGGGCAGGACCTGGTCGGCATGGTGGTCGACGACATCGTGGTCAGCGGGGCCGAGCCGCTGTTCATGACCGACTACATCGCCTGCGGGCAGGTCGTCCCCGAGCGGATCGCGGCGATCGTCTCGGGCATCGCCCGCGGCTGCGAGCTCGCGGGTGTCGCACTCGTCGGCGGTGAGACCGCGGAGCACCCGGGCCTGCTCGACCCGCAGGAGTACGACGTGGCGGGCGCGGCGACCGGGGTGGTCGAGCACGACGCGGTGCTCGGGCCGCACCGGGTGACCGACGGCGACGTCGTCCTGGCGCTGGCCAGCTCGGGGCTGCACAGCAACGGCTTCTCCCTGGTCCGCCGGGTCGTCGCCGCCGCGGGCTGGGCCTGGGACCGCCAGGTGCCCGAGCTCGGCCGCACGCTGGGCGAGGAGTGCCTGGAGCCGACCCGCATCTACACCCGCCCGCTGCTCGACCTGGTGCGTGACCTCGGGGAGGACCTGCACGCGCTCTCGCACGTCACCGGGGGCGGGCTCGCGGCCAACCTGGCTCGGGTGCTGCCCGCCGGGACGCTCGCCACGATCGAGCGGTCGTGGACGCCGCCGCCGGTCTTCACCCTCGTCCAGGAGCTGGGGCAGGTGCCGCAGCCGGACCTGGAGCAGACGCTCAACATGGGGGTGGGCTTCGTCGCGGTCCTCGACCCCGACCGTGCCGAGCGGGCGGTCGACCTGCTCACCGAGGCCGGCATCGATACCTGGCCGATCGGCACGGTCGAGCGCGGCGACGGTGGGCAGCCGGACGCCGACGTCGTGCAGGGCGCCAAGGGTGTGGATGGAGGATCGGTGCGCGTCGTCGGGAGCTACCGCCCCTGACCGGCTCCCGCAGTCGAGGTCTTGTCAGCCGGCTGGGGTCAGCAGCACCCAGTAGGAGGTCGGCCCGCGACCGCCGATGAAGCCGCCCCAGCGGGTGTCGCTCGCGTCGCTGGTCAGCGCCACCCGCACCCGCTGCGCCTCGGGCTCGCCGATGACGACGGTCTCCGCGGGCTCCGTCAGGTCGAGGTCCACGCTGTGCTCGGGGGAGTTGACCGCCCACGCCTCCCAGGTGAGGACCGACCCGGAGACGCCGTCCGGCTCCACCCGCTCCTCACCGCGCATGAGCGCCATGGTCAGCGCGTCGGCCGATACCGGCTCGCACGCCGCTGCCTGCACGTCGGCCCAGGTGGACTGCTCGGTCAGCGGTTCCTGGCACTGGCGCACCTCGTAGGTGACGGTGGCGATGCCCATGTAGACGCGGTAGCCGCCGTAGAGGGCCACCAGGCACAGCGCCAACAGCAGCGGCAGCATCCACCAGGCGTTGCGGGGCAACCGACCGGTGGCCTTCGCGTCGGCGTGGGTCCACCGTGCCTCGTGCCGGCTGCGTGTGCTCACCGACGACCCCCCGGCGTCACGGTGTCAACGACCGCCGGCGGCCCAGGAGCCGTAGTCGTCTCCCTCGTCCTCGGCGTAGGGGTCGTCCTCGGAGTCGAGGTCGTCGTCGCTGTCGGACTCCGCGCTCGGCGGGGTGTAGTCGAACTCCCCACGCGTGGAGTGCAACTCCCGCTCGAGAGCCGAGAGGTCGGTGTCGGGGGCTGAGTACTTCAGCTTCCGTGCAACCTTGATCTGCTTTGCCTTGGCCCGGCCGCGCCCCATGGCGTGACCCCCTTGCATCGAGTCTGCCGGAGCGGCATCGCTGGCTGACGAGTCAGGTCGCGGAGCCGGCCCGGGAATGTGTGTAATCCGTGGCCTCTACGGTACATGAGAGGGGGCCGTGCGCCCGCATCCGGATCGCCGTCAGGAGCGTCCGCGCTGCCAGGTCCAGGCCAGCATGCCGAGCAGTCCCGCGGCGGCGAGGGCCACCACGGCCCAGGCCCATGCGGGTACCCCGGTGGGCCCTGCGGCGGCCTCGCCCGAGGTCTCGGTGGTCTCCTCGCCGGTCTCCTGCTCGGCCGCGGCGGACTCGGTGTCCTCCGGTGTCGGCGCCGGCTCGGCCTCGTCGCTCTCCTGGGGGGCGTCGGCCGACTCCTCCGGCGCGGCGGCCTCGGACGTGGCCTCCGCCGAGCTGTCCTCGTCCTCCTCGGTCGGCGAGCCCTCACCCTCGACGGTGAAGGCGAACTCACCGGAGATGGGGTGGCCGTCCTCGCTGGTCACCCGCCAGGCCACGGCATACTCACCGTCGCCGAGCTCGTCCACGAGGTCCTGCTCGACCTCGGTCCCGTCGACCTCGGGCTCACCGTCGGTGACCGACGACCCGTCCGGGGCCGTGACGGTGACCGCCGCACCGACCTCCGCGATGTCCCCGCTGAAGGTCAGCGTCAGCTCGTCGGGCGCCTCGGCGCTGTCGCCGTCGGCGGGCTCGCTGCCGGTCAGCTCGTCGTGGGCCTGGGCGGCCACGGGGACCGTGAGGAAGCCGGCGGCGAGCAGGGCCGCGAGGAGTCTGCGCGTGAGGACCATGGCTGCAGTGTAGGAGCCGAGGCTGGGCGGCATACCCTCACCAGGTGGAGCCGACGACCTGCCGCACCCTCGCCGCCCCGGTGGTGGCGCGTCTGGAGGACAGGCGCTCGGTCTTCGAGTGCTGGTTGCGCCGGGTGGAGGACGAGGCCGATGCCGGGGGCGTCGTCGACGAGGCCCGACGGACGCTCTGGGACGCCAGGCACCACTGCTCCGCCTTCGTGCTCGGCGTGGACGCCTCGGTGGTCCGGAGCAACGACGACGGCGAGCCCGCCGGCAGCGCGGGTATGCCGATGCTCGAGGCGCTCACGCACGCCGGTCTCACCGACGTCGTCGCCGTGGTCAGCCGCTGGTTCGGCGGGACGAAGCTGGGCACCGGCGGCCTCGCCCGGGCCTACGGGGGCGTGGTGCGCGAGGCGTTGGAGCAGGCGGTGCCGCTCACCCGGGTGCTCGTCGAGGAGGTCGACGTGCGCATCGGGCACGACCTGGCCGGCCGGTTGGAGCACGACCTGCGGGCGCGTGGGGTGAGCATCGGCGAGGCGCGGTATGCCCAGGAGGTCACGCTGCCGGTCCTGGTCCCGGTGCGGGACGCGCCCTCGCTGCCGGACCTGCTGGCCGAGCTCTCCGGCGGTCGGGCCGATCTCGTCGCCGCCAGCGCCCGTCGCCGCTGGGTCGACGCGCCCGACGACACCTGATCGACGGCGCCGACGAGCAGCACCGCGGCCCCACAGGCGCGAAACCTCCCTGCCCCTCGTGGTCGCGCCATGGCGGCAGCGTCGGTCTAGGGTGGTCGGGACCACGTCGTCGACACGCCCGGGGGTGCTCATGGAGCCCATGGATCCCGTCTACGGAGCGGGGACCCTGCTCACCATCGCGGCGGTCGCCGTGGCGGTCCTGCTCTTCCTCATCATCACGCTCCGGATGCACGCCTTCGTGGCGCTCATTACCGTCAGTCTCGTCACCGGCCTGGCGGCCGGCATCCCGTTCCGGGAGCTCGCGGGCGTCGCCACCAGCTTCTTCGGCTCGACTCTCGGCTCGGTGGCGCTGCTCGTCGGCCTCGGGGCGATGATCGGGCGGATCCTCGAGGTCACCGGCGGCGCGCAGGTGCTCGCCGACACGATGATCAACCGCTTCGGGGAGAAGCGCGCCCCGATGGCGCTGGGCGTCGCGGCGCTGCTCTTCGGCATACCGATCTTCTTCGACGCCGGCCTCATGGTCTTCCTGCCGATCATCTTCTCGGTCGCCCGCAAGTTCGGCGGGTCGGTGCTCCTGTATGCCCTCCCCGCCGCCGGTGCCTTCGCCGCCATGCACGCGATCGTGCCGCCGCACCCTGGTCCGGTCACGGCGGCGACCGAGCTGGGCGGGTCGATCGGGTTGAGCATGCTCATCGGCATCCCGGCCGCCTTCGTGGCGTGGTACGTCGGCGTCCACCTCGTGACCGTCGGCTACGCCGGGCGGGTCTACGTCCCCATCAACGACACGATCCTGCGTGGCACCGTCTCGGGGGAGCCCTCGGACCTCGACGACGGCGACGACGACGAGCGTGCGGAGCGGATCGCCTCGGGCGAGGAGAAGGTGGCGCCACCTTCCTTCGGCACCGTGATCGGGCTGCTGCTGCTGCCGTTCTTCCTCATCGCGCTCAACACGAGCATCGAGACGCTGCGGGCCGCGGGCACGCTGGGCGACAGCCCTATCCTGGACGCCCTCGTCTTCATCGGCCAGACACCGGTGGCCCTGCTCATCACGCTGCTGGTCTCGACCTACACCCTCGGTACGCGGGGCCGTTCGCTCGCCACGGTCGAGAGCCTGCTCAACGACGCCCTCGGGCCGATCTGCGCGATCATCCTCATCACCGGCGCCGGTGGCATGTTCGGCGGGGTGCTGCGCTACTCCGGGATCGGTGCCGCGCTCTCGGAGAGCCTGGCCGACCTCGGGCTGCCGCTCATCGTCTCGGCCTTCCTCATCGCCACCCTGCTGCGGGTGGCCCAGGGCTCGGCGACCGTGGCGCTGACGACGACCTCCGGGCTCATGGCGGCCGGTGTCGCGGCGGCGGACCTGTCCGACCTGAAGATCGCCTGCCTCGTGCTGGCGATCGCCGCGGGGGCCACCGTGCTCTCGCACGTCAACGACTCCGGTTTCTGGCTGGTCAGCCGGTTCTTCGGGATGGACGTCAAGACCACGCTGCGGACCTGGACGGTGCTGGAGACCACCCTCGGCGTCGCGATCTTCCTCATCGGTCTGCTCGTCTGGTTCGTGGTCCCGTGACGCCGCTGCCGGACCCGGCCGGCGAGCCCCTGCACCTGGTGGTCATGGGGGTCTCCGGCACGGGCAAGTCCACGATCGCGCAGGCCCTGGAGGCACGGCTGGGCTGGGAGTTCGCCGAGGGCGACGACTTCCACCCCGAGGCCAACGTCGCCAAGATGGCCAGCGGCCGACCGCTGGTCGACGAGGACCGCTGGCCCTGGCTGGAGGCGCTCGCCGCCTGGACCGCCGAGCGGGACGCCCGTGGCGAGCCGACGGTCCTCACCTGCTCGGCGCTGCGGGAGGCATACCGCGACATCCTGCGACGCGGTGGCGACGGCACGTGGTTCGTCCACCTCGTCGGTGACAAGGGCCTGCTGCTGGACCGGATGAGCTCGCGGGACCACTTCATGCCGCCCTCGCTGCTGGAGTCGCAGCTCGACACGCTGGAGCCGCTGGGTGCCGAGGAACGGGGCGCGGTCTACGACGTCGCCAACCCGCCGGAGCGGATCGCGCGGATGGTGCTCGCCCAGCTCGACCGGGACTGACCCCTCAGACCCCACCGAGCGTCGCGTGTGGTTGCCCCAGGCCCCACCGAGCGCCGCGTGTGGTCGGCCCCTCCCGCCCCTAGGCTGGCGGGTATGCCCGCTGCTCTCGACCAGCACCTTCCCCGCGACTGGTGGACCTCCGCCGTCGTCTACCAGATCTACCCCCGCAGCTTCGCCGACGGGGACGGCGACGGCATCGGGGACCTGCGAGGCGTCCTGGACCACCTCGACCACCTGGAGCACCTCGGCGTCGACGTTGTCTGGCTGAGCCCGGTCTACCGCAGCCCGCAGGACGACAACGGCTACGACATCAGCGACTACCACGACGTCGACCCGGTCTTCGGCTCGCTGGCGGACCTGGACGAGGTGGTCGCGGCGCTGCACGCCCGGGGGATCCGGCTGGTCATGGACCTCGTGGTCAACCACACCAGCGACGAGCACGCGTGGTTCGAGGAGAGCCGGTCCTCCCGGGGGTCCGACCGGCGCGACTGGTACTGGTGGCGCCCGCCGCGCGAGGGGCATACCGGAGGGGAGCCGGGCGCCGAGCCGACCGACTGGCGCTCGTTCTTCTCCGGCCCGGCGTGGACCTGGGACGCGGCGACGGGGGAGTACTACCTCCACCTGTTCAGCCGTAAGCAGCCCGACCTCAACTGGGAGAACCCGCAGGTCAGGCAGGCGGTCTACGCGATGATGCGGTGGTGGCTGGCCCGCGGGGTGGACGGCTTCCGGATGGACGTCATCAACCTCGTCTCGAAGCCCGCGACCCTCACCGACGGCGACGCCTCCCACGCGGTGGTGGACGGGCCGCGGATGCACGAGTTCCTCCACGAGATGCACCAGGAGGTCTTCGCCGAGCATCCCCGCGCCTTCCTCACCGTCGGTGAGATGCCTGGCGTCGACGTCGACGAGGCCCGCCGCTACACCGACCCGGAGCGGCAAGAGGTGGACATGGTCTTCCAGTTCGAGCACGTCGACCTCGGCATCGGGCCGGGCGGGAAGTTCGACCGGGTGCCGGTGACGATGCCGCAGCTGCGTGAGAGCCTCATGCGCTGGCAGACCGGGCTGGCCGAGCGCGGCTGGAACAGCCTCTACTGGGACAACCACGACCAACCCCGAGCCGTGTCCCGCTTCGGCGACGACGACCCGGTCTGGCGGGAGCGTTCGGCGAAGACGCTCGCGACCGTCCTGCACACGCTGCGCGGCACGCCCTACGTCTACCAGGGCGAGGAGCTGGGGATGACCAACCTCCCCTTCGCCGGTCCCGAGGAGCTGCGCGACATCGAGTCGCTCAACCACCTCGCCGAGCGGCAGGCGGGCGGCGCCTCCGTCGAGGAGCTGCTGCCGGGGGTGCGTGAGGTGGGTCGCGACAACGCCCGGACGCCGGTGCAGTGGACGGCCGGCCCCGGGGCAGGCTTCAGCGAGGGCGAGCCGTGGATCGGCGTGAACCCCAACCACACGGAGATCAACGCGCGGGCCCAGGTGGGGGTGGCCGGGTCGGTCCTCGAGCACTACCGCGCGCTCATCGCGCTGCGGCACGACGAGCCGGTCGTGGCGCGCGGCGGCGTCACGCCGCTGGCGATGGAGCATCCCGACCTGTGGGCCTTCGGCCGGGACTTCGGCGACGCCCGGCTGCTGACCCTGGCCTCCTTCACCCGGGAGCCGATCAGCCTGCCGGAGGACCTGCTCGACGGCTGGCGTGAGGCGGACGTGGCGATCTCGACCTCACCGGAGGCCGCCGCGGGTGTGCAGGACGGCGGCGTGCTGCTGGGCTGGGAGTCGGTCGTGCTGCTCAGACGAGGCTGAGCGCGTCGGCGCGGAAGCCGTGGGTGAAGGCGAGCTGCCAGGTGCGGTCGAGCATGTCCGCGTTGCCGTAGGGCGACCAGGAGTCGCGCTGCCCGTCCTCGCCCAGCCCGACCCGGACGCCGGCCTCGGCCAGCGCGACCAGCGGCAGCGTCTTCCGCCCGCCCGGCGCGACCGTCGCGGTGGCGACGTCGAGCTCGGCGAACCGCTCGACCAGGGCCGCGGTCCGGGGTCGCGGTCCAGCGAGCACGGGTCGATCCCGCCGACCACGTCGGCGCCGGCGCGCAGCGCCTCCTCGAGCACCTCCACCGAGCCCTGCTCGCGCAGCAGCCCGGCCTGCGCGAGGGCGATGACCTGCACCTCCGCGCGGCCGCGGTGCTGCTCACGCGCGGCGAGCACCGCCTCCAGCCGCTCCAGCCCGCAGTCCACGTCGATCTGGGCGAAGGAGCGCACCCGGGTGGTGCCGCGGGTCGCCCTCACGCCCGGGCGCTCCCGCGCCGCCCTCGCGCGGGCATACCTGCGCGATCGGCTCGCCCTCGATCAGGACATCGGCCGGTGCTCCGGCCCACGGGCGCGCGTCGGTGATCCACATGGGTCCAACCTCGGCAGCAGGCCCGCCGACGCGGGACGGGGCGCGACCGTGGTGGTCGCGCCCCGTCTCGGTGCTCGGCAGTCGGTGGTCAGCCCTGGTCGTCCCGCTTCCACGGCTGGCCCTGACCCTCGGGCCGCTCCCACGGCTCCGTCTCGTGGTCCGGCTGCGGCTGGGACTGCGCGTCGGGCTGGTCGGCACCGGCCTGCTGGCCGAGGTCGGGAGCGACCTGCTCCGGCTGCTGCAGCTCGCCCAGCTCGCCGGGCTGGTCGGCGGAGGGCTGACCGGTCGCGGCGCGCTTGGCCTTCTCCGCAGCCTCGGCGATCGCCTTGTCGGCCTCCTCGCGGGAGCGCGACGAGGTCGTGGTCTCCGCGTCGCGGGTGGCGCCCTGCGCCTCCTCGCGGGCCCGGCGCAGCGCCTCGCGCGGGTCCTCCAGGGTGGGGGCGTCCATGTCGTCCAGGCCCATGTCGCCGGCCTCGGAGCTGATCCCCTGCGAGGGGGCGTCCAGCGCCGCGGTGTCGCCGGGACGGGCGCCGCCCAGGGCGTTGCCGATCCCGGAGAGAGCGGCGGTGAGCTCGGTCGGCACGACCCACATCTGGTTGGAGTCGCCCTTGGCGATCTCGGGCAGCATCTGGAGGTACTGGTAGGCCAGCAGCTTGCTGTCCGGGTTGCCCTTGTGGATGGCGTCGAAGACCTGCAGGATCGCGCGGGCCTCACCCTGGGACTCCAGGATCGCGGACTGCGCGGTGCCCTCGGCCTGGAGGATCTGGGCCTGCTTCTCACCCTCGGCGGTGAGGATCTGGCTCTGCTTGACACCCTCGGCGTTGAGGATCGCGGCGCGCCGGTCACGCTCGGCGCGCATCTGCTTCTCCATCGAGTCCTGCACGCTGGCGGGCGGGTCGATCGCCTTGAGCTCGACCCGGTTGACGCGGATGCCCCAGCGGCCGGTCGCCTCGTCCAGCACGCCGCGCAGCTGGCCGTTGATCATGTCGCGGCTGGTCAGCGTCTGCTCGAGGTCGAGCGAGCCGATGACGTTGCGCAGCGTGGTGACGGTGAGCTGCTCGATGCCCTGGATGTAGTTGGCGATCTCGTAGGTCGCCGCCTTGGGGTCGGTGGGCTGGAAGTAGATGACCGTGTCGATCGAGACGACCAGGTTGTCGCTGGTGATCACCGGCTGCGGCGGGAAGCTCACGACCTGCTCGCGCAGGTCGACCACCGAGCGCGGCCGGTCGATGAAGGGCACGAGGAAGTGCAGCCCCGCGTCGAGGGTGCGGTCGTACTTGCCCAGGCGCTCGACGATGACGCTGGTCGCCTGCGGCACGATGCGGATCGCCCGGGCGATCGCGACCACGACGAACAGCGCCAGCAGCAGCACGACGGCCCAGACGATGAGGGTGATGGGATCCATCAGGTCTCCTTGGTGGGGTGAGCGAGAGGTATGCGGGGACGCGCCACGGCGTCACATGGTGGGCGGTTCGAGGTCGAAGGGCTTGTCCTCGGGGGTGGCCGCGGTGACGACAGCGGTGGCACCGTCGATGCGGACCACGGTGACGAGGTCACCGGTGGCGAAGGTCTGCCCCTCCAGCTCGGACCGGGCGGTCCAGTCCTCGCCGCGCAGCTTGACGAGCCCGTCGCGGTCGGAGACCGGCTCCAGGACGGTCGCGGTCTGCCCGATGTTGCCCTCGATGCCCATCTTGCCGCCCCTGCCCTCGAGGCGGAGGTACTTCAGCGCGACCGGGCGCAGCGCGAAGACGAACAGCCCGGAGGCGATGGCGAAGAGCAGCACCTGCCAGAGGAGACCGAGGCCGGTGCCCGCGACGATCGCCGCCACGAGCGCGCCCAGCGCAAGCATGAGGAAGAGCAGGTCCAGGGTCGTCATCTCGACGATCCCGAAGGCCAGGGCCGCACCGACCCACCACAGCCATTGCGCGTCTCGTAACCACTCCGGCATCGTGGGCTCCTTTCCCCTGTGGTGGTCCAGCCTACGGCGTGGACGCAGCAGCGGCGCGGCCGGTTCCCTGCCATGGCTCACGGCGGGCAGACTGAGGTGCGTGAGAGGCCGCTTGATCACCGTCGTCGTCGCCCCGCTGCTGGTCTCTGCGTGCGGCGGCAGCAGCGTCCCGCTGGCCTCCACCACCGATCCCGGAGGCACCGCCCCCTCCCCGGACGTCGTCGACTCGGCCACGGTCGATCCCGAGGCTCAGGCGGGAGCCATCACCACCTCGACCTCCGCGCCCGCGCCCGCGCCCCAGCCCGACCCTGGCCCGGAGGCGGCGGCGCTCGCGCTGGCGCCGGCGGACACGGCATACCTCACCGTGACGGACTGGGCGGCGATCAGGGACCGCCTGGGCGCCGCCGACCTGACCAGCGGAAGCCTCCAGACGGACACGATCACCTTCTGGCGCTCCGTCGGGTCCAGCACCGTGCTGCTCACCGACGGTGCGCTGCGCGCGGAGAACAGTCGGCTGCGGCTGCGGTATGCCGCCACCCAGGACGACGCGCTGTGGGAGGTGCGCTGGGTCGGCGACGAGGACGCCGACGGGCTCGTGCTGCGGCTGCGTGACGACCTGGATCTGGCGGGCCTGGACCGGGCGACCCGTGACGGGGTGCCCGGCGTGGCCGGCGCGACCGTGCTGCACGACGTGCACCTCCTGGTGCGGGGCGAGGCCACGGACGCGCCGCTCGCGAGCCGCGGCGAGATCGCCGCGCTGCTTGACGGGGAGGCGGAGAGCAGGCTCGTCGTGCCCGGCTGCCTGCCCTGGCCCGCCGCCCTCGGTGTCGACGCGACCGTCGAGGAGCAGGAGGTCGCCGTGGGTGGCACGAGGGTCGACGACCTGCGCTCGCCCCGGGCCTGGAGTCTGGCTTTCACCGGCCGCGAGGCGACCCTCGAGCTCGTCCACGAGGAGGGCGTCGGCCCCGAGGCGGCCCGCGCCGACGCGGCTGCCCGGGTGGCGCTCGCAGAGACCTGGCCCACGACCGAGAGCGTCGGGTGGTCCGACGCGCTGGGGCTGCCGCCCGGCCTGGAGGGCGAGCCCTTCACGGTGGAGGAGCAGGACGGCCTGGTCGTCACCTCGGTCGGCTACCGGGTGGTGAACCCCACCGCGGCGGCGACCGTGGCCCTCGCCGGGCTCGTGCCCGGCGCCGTCTGCGCGGAGGTCGACTGGTTGGCCGAGCCCACAGGGCTGTGAGGCTCCTGCTCGGGGTCGGCTGGCCGGCGTCGGTGGGGTTGGCGGGACAAGCCCCACGCGCCCCGTCGACCTGGGCAAGGGTATGCACCGCAGGCCAGGCTCCCCACCGGCCCTGGCGACCTGGGCAAGGGTATGCACCGAAAACACGGTCGAGAGTGCTGCATCTGGTGCACAGCCTTGCCCAGGTGGCCCTGGCGACCTGGGCAAGGGTATGCACCGAAGACACGGTCGAGAGTGCTGCATCTGGTGCACAGCCTTGCCCAGGTGGGGTGAGGTGGTGGGCCGGGGTGGGACGGGCAGGTTTCTCCCCCGGGCCGGGGTGGGGCGGTTGGCCGGCCCGGTTCCTACCAGAGGCCGGTGCCGACGAGGCGGGGAGCCTGCGGTGAGACCGGTTCCCGCACCGCCCGAGCCCCGGGCCGTCCCGCTGGCGGGCCGCTGCCCCTGGGCGGACGTCCGCTCGCTCGGGGACGCCCCGGGGCAGTCACCCGCCGGTCGGCCGGCCAGCGCGCGCCCGATGATCGCGAAGACCTGCTCGGTCTCGATGAGGAAGGCGTCGTGGCCGTACGGGCTGTCGATGACGGCGAGTTCCCGGCAGGCCGGCGCGGTCGCGACCACCTCTCCCTCGGCCGGGGTGAAGAGGCGGTCGCTGGACACGACGGCCACCGTCAGCTCGGCGGTGATCCGCCGCAGCGCGTCCGCCACGCCACCTCGGTCCCGCCCGACGTCATGGCTGTTCATGGCCTCGGTGAGGGTGAGGTAGGCGTTGGGGTCGAACCGGCGCACCAGCTTCCGGCCGTGGTGCTCCAGGTAGGACTGCACGGCATACCGGCCGCCGCGCAGCGGCTGCTCGCCCTCCTGGGCGTCGGCGCCGAAGCGCAGCGCCAGCTCGGTCGCCGAGCGGTAGGTCGTGTGCGCGATCTGCCGGGCGATCTCGAGCCCGGCGCGCGGGCCGGGGCCGGGGTAGTAGTCGCCGCCGTGGAAGGCCGGGTCGAGCCGGATCGCGTGCAGCTGCGGGACCGACCACGCGATCTGGTCCGCGCTCGCGGCAGCGCTCGCGGCGAGCACCACGCACCGCTTCACCCGACCGGGGAAGGTCGCCGCCCACTCCAGCGAGCGCATACCCCCGACCGAGCCACCGACGACCAGCGCGAAGGCGGGGATGCCCAGCCGGTCGGCCAGCAGCGCCTCGGCCCGCACCTGGTCCCGGACCGTCACCCGGGGGAAGGAGCTGCCGTAGGGGCGCCCGTCCGGCGCGGCCGAGGACGGGCCGGTCGTGCCGCCGCAGCCGCCGAGCGCGTTGGGTGCGACGACGAACCACTCGTCGGTGTCCAGGGGGGCGCCCGGCCCGATGAGCCCCGGCCACCAGCCGCAGGTCGGCTGGCCCGGGCCGCGGTCCCCGACGACGTGGCTGTCGCCGGTGAGCGCGTGCAGGACGAGGACCGCGTTGCTGCGGTCGGCGTTGAGCCGGCCCCACGTCTGGTAGGTGACGCGCACGTCCTCGAGGACCTCACCCGACTCCAGGGTCAGGTCGCCGACGGGTTGGGTGCGCCGCCGGGTGCGCGGGGCGGGAGGGGGCTGCGCCGGCTCCGGGCCGGGGAGGGCGGCCATCTCAGGCGGCCTCGGGGTCGCGGCGGGCGGCGGAGGCGGCGGCGAAGCCGCGCTCCAGGTCGGCCAGGATGTCCTCGATCCCCTCGATGCCCACCGAGAGCCGCACCAGTCCGGGCGTCACCCCGGCTGCTGCCTGCGCCTCCGGCGTGAGCTGGGAGTGCGTGGTGCTCGCGGGGTGGATGACCAGGGAGCGCACGTCGCCGATGTTGGCGACGTGGCTGTGCAGCTCCAGCGCGGAGACGAAGGCGCGCCCTGCGTCGGCGCCACCCTCGATCTCGAAGGCGAGGACGGCGCCGGCACCGCCCGGCAGGTATGCCTGGGCGCGGGCGTGCGAGGGGTGGTCGGGGAGCCCGGCGTAGGCGACCGAGGTCACCTGCTCCTGCCCGGTCAACCACTCCGCGACCCGCTGCGCGTTGGCGACGTGCCGCTCGATCCGCAGCGACAGCGTCTCCAGACCCTGGGCGATGAGAAAGGCGTTGAAGGGCGAGACCGCCGGGCCCAGGTCGCGCAGCAGCTGCACCCGGGCCTTGATGATGTAGGACACGTTGGCCCCGAGCACCCCGCCCTCGCCGAGCGCCTCGGCATACACCAGGCCGTGGTAGCTGGGGTCCGGCTCGGTGAAGCCGGGGAAGCGACCCGGCTCGGCGCCGTAGTCGAAGCGCCCGGCGTCGACGATGACCCCCGCGATCGACGTGCCGTGGCCACCGAGGAACTTGGTGGCGGAGTGGACCACGACATCGGCGCCGTGCTCGATCGGGCGGGACAGGAAGGGCGTGGCGACCGTGTTGTCCACGATGAGCGGGACGCCGACCTCGTGCGCGACGTCGGCGACGGCCCGGGTGTCCAGGACGTCGCTGCTGGGGTTGGCGATGGTCTCGCCGAAGAACGCCTTGGTCGTGGGGCGCGCGGCCGCCCGCCACTGCTCGGGGTCGGTCGGGTCCTCGACGAAGGTGACCTCGATGCCGAGCCGGGGCAGGGTGTGGGCGAAGAGGTTCTGCGTGCCGCCGTAGAGGCTGGGGGAGGAGACGACGTGGTCACCCGCCCCGGCGACGTTGAGGATCGCGAGGGTCACGGCGGAGGAGCCGGAGGCCAGGAGCAGCGCCCCGACGCCGCCCTCGAGGTCGGCGATGCGGTTCTCCACCGTCTCGGTGGTGGGGTTGGTGATGCGGGTGTAGATCGGGCCCAGCTCGGCCAGCGCGAACCGGTCCGCGGCCTGGTCCGCGTCGTCGAAGACGTAGGAGGTGGTCTGGTAGATCGGCAGCGCCCGCGCGCCGGTCTGGGAGTCGGGGGTCTGACCGGCATGGATCTGCCGGGTGCTGAAGTCGGTGTAGGTAGCCATCTGAGTCTCTTCTCGCTCGAGCGGGGTGCAGGGTGGGTGGTCACTCTGCTGAGCCCGCCTCAGCAGCGGGAGGGGATGGCACGGGACGACGGTCGCGTCGGCTGCGCATCGGCTGCGAGGGGTGGGCTCAGCAGCGACGCATTCGGCGGAAGCAGGTCGTCATGACACCAGTGAAGCAGGACGCGCTGGACGAAGTCAATGCGCTGCAGGTATGCCTGGAGCCGGACCTTCCGCAGTATCTGCGTCATCATCCCACGTCAACAAGGATTCTTTGCTTCGCTGGTCCTCGGGCAGGAGAAGGGGCGACTCGTTCCAGGCATACCGCGGAATCGCACGATGGTGCAGAGTGGGTCAGAGGTCGACCGTCCCCTTCGGCTCCAGCGTGGCCAGGTCCGCGACGTGCAGGGTGTCCCCGCCGAGCACCCACAGCCGGTCGTCGATGACGAGCGTGCGGCGCGCCCAGTCCCAGCCGGCCGCCGAGCTGCCGCCCAGCTGCAGCCGCGGACCCTGGTCGAGCGCGGTCCCGTCCAGGCTCGCGGAGATCACGCCCGTCCACTCGCTCTCCTCGGTCCAGGCGTCGGCGGGCAGGAAGAGCTGCCCGGTCTGCGGCCAGTAGCGGAAGGCCCGGTGGTCGTGCTCGGCCTGCGAGGAGTGGTCCTTCCAGGTCTGCTTGGCGACCTGGGTCGGCGCGGCCGGGTCGGAGATGTCGAAGAGCGAGACCTGTAGCCCGGTGGTCCGGCCCTGCTCGGTCGCGTCCTGCCCGACGCCGAGCAGGAGGTCCTCACCGACCGGGTGCAGGTATGCCGAGTAGCCGGGGATCTTGAGCTCACCGGTGACCTCGGGCGCGGTGGGGTCGGAGGTGTCGACGAGGTAGAGCGGGTCGGTCTCCCGGAAGGTCACGACGGCCGCGGTGTCGGCCGAGAGGTAGCGCACCGCGTAGATCCGCTCGGTCTCGCCGAGACCGTCGACGCGGCCCTGCTCGACGAGCCGGTCACCCTCCTCGGCGAGCACGACGAGCGAGCTCGACGACGGTGTGCTGCCCCGCGCGTCGGTCGTGGTCGCGACGCGGATGACGCCGTCGGCCTCGTCCAGGCTGAACTGGTTGAGCATGCGGCCCTCGACCGACCCCGACGCGACGTAGTCGGTGGAGCCGGGATCGGTCAGGTCGAAGGTGTGCAGCGCGGTGCCGGCCGTCCCGGCGTCGCGGGGGAGCACCGCGTCGGAGCCGTCCGCGAGCGCCCACGCCTCCCACGGGCTGGTGGCGACGACGAGGCGGTCGGCGGAGGCATACACCGTGGAGCCGGAGGCGACGACGCCGGTCGCCGAGCTGACGTCGAGCTGGGACTGCGCCAGGTCGAAGGTCAACACCGACATCGTCGACAGGCCGGAGAAGTCGGGCGGGCGGGCGATGTCCTCGCACGGCACGGCCCTGGTGGCGTCGGTGTCGTCGCCGCGGGTGCCCTGGATGGTCTGCAGGTGCGGCAGCCAGTCGTCGAGGGTCGAGGACTCGATGATCTCCCGGTTGCGCTCCTCCGCCTCGTCCTCTGCGGTGAGCGAGCTGTTGCGTGGTTGGGCCAGGGCCAGGCCCGGGGGAGGGGTGACCATGACCACCCGCGCGGTGCCGTCGTGCATCCGCGCCGAGCGGTAGTCACCCTCCAGCCGGATGGTGCCGCCCGCGGCGGGAGCGGTCGGGTCGGAGACGTCCACCAGCGTCACCACGGTGCGGACCGCCTCGAAGGCGGGGTAGGTGGACAGGCCGTCCATCGTCGGCAGCGGCGAGGAGCCGCCGCTCCACTCCCGGGTGAGCACCAGCACGCGGTCGTTCTCCCGGTCCAGCAGCAGCTCGGCCTCGGAGCCGGTGTCGCGGCCCGGGAGTCGGACCGAACCGACCTGCGCCGACGTGGCGACGTCGACGACCACCAGTCGCCCCGCGTGGGTGGTGACGACGATCTCGCCGTCGGTCTGCACCACATCTGGCTCCTCGACACCCTCCTCCTGGTTGTTGGTGCCGGAGAAGTCGGTGCCCTCCTGGACCGCGCCGGAGGCGGCGCTCTCCGCCGATCCCGCTGCCGAGTCCGCGGCGGCCATGTCGCCGGAGTCCTCCATCACCATGTCGTCGGCGCCGAACCAGCCTCCGCCGCCGAAGCCCCACGGACCCACCCGCTCCAGCGCGTGCTCCTGGAAGTAGTCGAGCAGCTCCTCGCACGAACCGAAGTCGGTGAGCTCGGCCGCGCCGGCGGCGGGCGGGGCGACGAGGTCGGCGGGGCTGCAGGCCGCCAGCGCGAGAGGCACGGCGAGCAGCGGGGCGATGAGGGCGGTGCGGCGGCCTGACGTCGGTGTCATGGCGGTCTCCAGGCGGGAGAGGGCGGGGCTCGGCGACGAGTCTCGCCGGGGGGTGGTGCTTCGGTCAGGGCTCTGACGCCGCGTCACCCTGCCCGGTTCCCCCGCCTCCCGACGACCGACCGCGCACCCTGCGAGCAGAGTGCGCGGTCGGTCGGTCGGGTGGGGTGAGGGTGGGCTCAGCCGCGCCCGTCCCCGTCCCGTCCGGCATGCCCGTCATGCCGGTCGTGCTCGTCGTGCCCGTCGTGGTCACGGGCGTAGTCCTCCAGGTGGCCCTCGGCGTGCGCGGCCACGAGCTCGGAGCGGCCGGGGTAGCGGACGTCCTCCACCACCTGCTGCATCAGCTCGCTGGGCTCTTCGGTGAACTGCGAGACGACGATGATCGTGATGAGGTTGAGGATCATCCCGATCGTGCCGATGCCGGTCGCGGGGATGCCCCAGATCGGCTCGTTGCCGAAGAACGTCGGCAGCGTCCACAGCTGGTAGAGCAGCGTCACGCCGAGCCCGACCGCCATACCGGTCGCGGCTGCCGTGGCCGTCGCCTTCTTCCAGAAGATCCCGAGGAAGAGGATCGGGAAGAAGGAGGCGGCGGCCAGCCCGAAGGCCAGCGCCACGACCTCGGCCACGAACCCGGGCGGGTTGATGCCGAGGTAGCCGGCGACGAGGATGGCTGCGGCCATCGCGATGCGACCGACCCGCAGCTGCTGGGCGTCCGTCGCCCGCGGGTTGACCTTCTTCCAGTAGATGTCGTTGGCCACCGAGCTGGAGATGACCAGGAGCAGGCCGGAGGCGGTCGACAGCGCCGCCGCCAGACCACCCGCGGCGACCAGCCCGACGATCGGGGCCGGCAGGCCCGCGATCTCCGGCGCCGCGAGGACGACGATGTCGTTGTTGATCGCCAGCTCGGTGCCCTCGCCGATCGCCCCGGCGACGTCGATGACGCCGTTGCCGTTGAGGTCCTCGGTGGTGATGAGGCCGACGTCGCGCCAGGTGTTGAACCACTCCGGGGTGTCCTCGATCCCGGACCCCGGGATCTGGGTCAGCACGTTGAACTTGCTGAACGCGCCGACGGCGGGGGCGATGGTGTAAAGCAGCGAGATGAAGAACAGTGCCCACAGCGCCGAGTAGCGCGCCGCGCGCACCGACTTGGCGGTGTAGAAGCGGACGATGACGTGCGGCAGCCCCGCCGTCCCGAACATCAGGGCGGCGGTGATGAGGACCATGTTGACCATGGAGGTCTGGGTGAAGGCCTCGGTGTAGGCCGCCAGCCCCAACTCCTGCTGCAGCTGGTCCAGCTCCCCGAGGATCTGGCCGAAGCCGATCTGCGGGAAAGGGTTGCCGGAGAGCTGCAGCGAGATCGCCACGGCCGGGATGATGTAGGCGATGATCAGCACGGAGTACTGCGCCACCTGGGTCCAGGTGATGCCCTTCATGCCGCCGAGCACGGCATACAGGAAGACGATCGTCATGCCGATGACGACGCCCCACGTCCGGTCGACGCCGAGGAACCGCTGGAAGACGACGCCGACCCCGGCCATCTGCCCGGCGACGTAGACGAAGGACACGACGAGCGCGCAGACGACCGAGACCAGCCGGGCGCTCTCGTTGTAGCGGTCGCCGACGAAGTCGGGCACGGTGTACTTCCCGAACTTGCGCAGGTAGGGCGCGAGGAGCAGCGCCAGCAGCACGTAGCCGCCGGTCCACCCCATGAGGAAGACCGAGCCGGCGTAGCCGTTCTGGCTGAAGGCGACGAGGCCGGCCATCGAGATGAACGAGGCGGCGCTCATCCAGTCCGCCGCGACCGCGGCGCCGTTCGCGGGCGCCGGGATGCCGCCGCCGGCGACGTAGAAGCCCGCGGTGTCCGAGACCCGGCTGCGGTAGGCGATCCAGATGTAGAACCCGAAGGTGAGGATGACGAAGACGAGCGTCCAGGCCTGGATGGTGCTCACTGGTGGTGCACCTCCTGCTCGTACTCGGTGATGCCGAACTCCGCGTCCAGCTTGTCCATCCGCCACACGTAGAACGCGATGAGCAGGACGAAGACGATGATCGAGCCCTGCTGGGCGAACCAGAAGCCCAGCGGTATGCCGAAGATCGAGACGGTGTTGAGGGCGTCGACGAAGAGGATCCCGGCGCCGAAGGACACCAGGGCCCAGATCACCAGCAGGACCGACATCAGGCGGACGTTGCGCCGCCAGTACTCACGCCGTTGGTCGACGTCAAGCATGGAGCCTCCTTGCTCTGCGGGACGTGTGGTCGGGGGACCACGCAACCGAAGCCCGGACGCCGCGGCAAGCACAGCGGTGGCGTGGTGCGCCGAACGGTGGACAGGGTGCGCCGAGCGGCACCGGGAGGAGGCCGGTGGTGGCATACAGTGCCCGCATGCGGTCGCGACGTGCCCCCGGTCAGGGCCGGCTCCTGCTCGCCGCCGGGATGATGGCGCTGGGCGGCTTCCTCCCCTGGGTCTACACCCACCTGGGGACGGTGAGCGGCGCGGTCGGCGCGGGGCTGTGGGTCTTCTACGCCGGGCTCCTCGCGCTCGCGGGAGGGCTGCTGCCCGCCGCCCGGCTGCGGACGCTGGTGATCGGCCAGGCGCTGCTGTGCGGGGCGGTGGGGGTCGGACTGCCGGTGTGGCAGGTGGTCTCGTTGCTGAGCCGGGTGGGGCTCCAGGGGTGGATGCCGGGGCCGGGCCTGGTGCTGAGCGCCTTCGGCGGGGTGCTGTGCCTCCTCGCGGCGCGTCAGCTGATGTCGGTCGTGCCGGCCGAGCCGGCGACCGCGGACTGACGTGGCCGATCTCGGACGGCTCCGCGAGCGGGTGCTCGATCTGGAGCACGAGCGCTCGCGGTGGCGCCGGCTGCGGCTCTCGCGCGAGCTGCTGCAGCCGCGCATCGACCGCGACCGCACGCTGCTCGCCGAGCGCGAGCGGGCGTATGCCGCCGAGCAGGCGGACGTCGACCGGCTGCACGGCATCGGCGTGGCGCGGCTGCGGGCGATGCTCGACGGGACGCTGGACGAGCGTCGGGTCGAGGAGCTCGCCCAGGCTCAGGAGGCGGCGGCCCGGGTGGAGGAGATCCAGGCGAGGCTGGCCACGCTGGCACTCGAGGCGGACCGGCTCGACGGTGAGATCGCCCTGCTCGGGGACCCCGAGACGGCCTACCAGGAGGCGCTCAGCGACCTCGTCCTCGCGGCGCGGGCACGCGGTCACCTCGGCGGACGGTCCACGCGCGGGACTGCCGAGGAGGTCGTGGACCCCGAGGAGGTCCTCGGCTGGGCCGAGCGGAGGCAGCGGCAGATCAGCCAGCGGGCCGAGGTCGACGTGGTGCTCCCCGTCGCCCGGCAGCTGGTGGCCGAGCTGAAGCGGGTGCACCGGCGCATCCCGGTCGTGGCGGCCGGGATCGAGGCGTCGGTCTCGATGGCCGACCCGCACGGCGGTGTCTACTGGTTCGACGGGCTGCGCGCGGTGCGGCGCCAGGTCGCCGCCGCCGACGAGGTCGTCGGGCACCTGCGCGACGACCTCGCGGCCTCGGACCTGCCGGAGATCGCGGTGCCGGACCTGGCGGACTTCCCGGCCGGCGACGGGCGGTTCTTCGACCCGCTGAGCGCCGAGGACCTCACCGCCCGGGTCGACGAGGCGGTCGCCTGGGCCGCGGACCGCCTGGCCGCTGCGCAGGCCCTGGTCGAGGAGCTCGTCGACCTGCGCACGCGGCTCGCGGACGCCTGACCGCGCCCGCGCACGACGGCGCCGGTCGGACACGAGGTCCGACCGGCGCGGGCCACCCGGAGGGTGACGAGGAGTCCCTGCCTCGTCAGCCGGTGGCCTCCTCGCGCCGGGCGGAGAGCCGGCCCCAGGCCCAGTAGCCCGCGGCGGCTAGGACGGCGACACCGAGGAGCTCGGGCAGGATCGCCGCGAGGAAGGACAGGCCGCCGCCGAGCACGCCGAGCATGGCGAACCCGCCGAGGGCCAGGACGATCAGCGAGCGGCCGCGGCCGTGGCGCAGGCCCTGCTCGACGTGGGTGCTGCCGGTGCGGTCCGGCAGCACGGTCCAGGCGATGAGGTAGATCCCGATCCCCACGCCGCCGAGCAGCGCCACGAGCACGGCGGCGGCGCGGACGGCGACCGGGGCGACCCCGAGCCGGTCGGCGACGGTGGCGCAGACGCCGCCGAGGACGGCCTGGTCGGTGCGGCGGGCGGGGAGGCGGCGCAGGGCGGCATACATGCCGTCCAGGGAGCCGGAGCGCTCCTGCTGCGCGGCGGGCTGCGGCAGGATCGGGGGGAGGTCGGAGGTGGGTGCGGAGCTGGGGTTCTCGTTCATGACATCAAGGTTGCCGCGCGGCGCCGGTCCGGTGGAGCCGGTGGACCACCGGACCTGGTCGGGGGTTATCCCCCCTCGGAGCGCGAGCAGATCGCGGGTCGCCCGGCGATTCTCACCGGCATTCCATCACCGACGCCTACCGTGGGGCGCATGCCTGTCGCGCGACGCAGCCGCACCCCGCGTGCGGTGCTGATCCTCGCGCACGCACGGGACCGGGGGGCCGTGACGGCGGCCCGGGCGCTGCGTCGGGCGGGGTGGCGCGTCGGGCTCGGCTCGAGCCGGGCCGACGGCGGGCTGGCGGGCGCCTCCGACGCGGTCCACGCCCTTCACCCGGTGCCCCGTCCGAGCGGCGAGCAGGGCGCCTTCCTCCGGGGTCTGGGGGCGGCTCTGGCCGAGGGCCGCTACGACGTGGTGGTCGGCTCGGGAGACGACTGGATGACAGCCCTCGCACACCACCGCGAGCGACTGACCGCGACGGTCGCGCACCCTGCCGCCGCGGTGGTCGCCGCCGGCATGGACAAGCTCACCCTCCACCGGATGGCGCAGGACGCCGGGCTGGCGACCCCGGCGACCCGCACGCTGGCACCCGAGCCCTGGCAGGAGGTCGCGCTGCCGGTGGTGGTCAAGAACCGCCGCCACTGGACGCCCCACCACGACCGGCGGCACCGGATCGAGACAGCGGTGTGCCGCACGTCGGCCGAGCTTGAGCGGCACCTGCTGGCCTTCGCCTCGGAGCACGACGAGCCGGTCCTGCAGGAGCCCGTGGACGGCGTCCTGTCGGCCCTCATCGGGGTCGTGCACGAGGGCAGGCTGACGGGTCGGGTCCAGCAGGTCTCCCCGTGCGTCTTCCCGACCCCCTCGGGCGCCTCGGCCCGGGCCCGCACCGTGCCGGTCGACCCGGTGCTCGCCGAGCGCTGCGAGCTGCTGCTCGGCCGGCTGGGGTGGAGCGGCCTGGTGGAGCTGCAGTTCCTGGTGGGGCGAGACGGCGTCCACCGGCTCATCGACCTCAACGGGCGCTTCTTCGGGTCGCTCGCCCTGGCTGAGGCCGCGCGGCCCGGGCTGGTGGACGCGGGTCTGCGCGCGGGCGCGGTATGCCCGTGCCCGAGCTCGCGGCCGGGCGACCCGGGATGCGTTACCAGTGGTTGCCGGGCGATCTGCGACGGGCTGTCCAAGAGCGTCGGGGCGGGGTCGTCGCGGACGTCCTCGGCAGCCTGCGGTGGGGTCTGGGTGCGCGCCACAGCGTCGCCGACCCACGCGACCCCGGGCCGGTGCTGCGGCTCCTCGCCGGCCGGTTGCTGGCGGAGCCGACGGAGGTGGTCACCGCGCCGTCAGCGGCGCACGAGCCGTCGCACGACCTCCAGCGCCACGAAGCGCTCCGGCGCCCGCAGGACCGCCAGGGCGAGCTGGTAGCCGAGGGCGGCGGTCACCAGGACCAGCAGGGCCGTGGCCCAGACAGGTTCGGGGTCTATGGCGCCGACGGCGAGACGGGCCAGCAGCGTCGCGGCCAGCAGCGCGAGAGCGGCGCGGCCTAGCAGCAGCGCACTGGCGCGGACCGGCACGAGGTGGTGCCGGGAGGCCGCCCACCACCCGGTGAGGGTGGCCGCCACGAGCAGCGAGGCCGAGGTGGCGATGACGATGCCGGCGACCCCGAGGACGGGGGCGAGCACGAGGTCGCCCACCACGTTGACGACCATCACGACCGCCCCGATCGCGACGGGGCCGCGGGTGTCACCCACGGTGTAGCAGGCGCTGACGAGCACCTGCCGGCACGCGAGGGCCAGCAGTCCCGGCACGAACCACAGCACGGCCACGGCGGTCAGCCGCACCGCGTCGGCGTCGAACGCGCCGCGGCCGAAGGCGAGGGCCACCACCGGGACGGGCGCGACGAGCAGCACGACCGCGACCGGCCCGAGCAGGGTGAGCGACACGGCCAGCCCGCGGTGCACCAGCCAGCGCAGCCGGGCGCGACCGTCGTCCTGCGCGGCGGCCGCCGCCATCGCGGGGTAGAGCGGTGCCACCAGCGCGGCCACGACGAGCATCTCCGGCAGGTTGACCAGCCGCCAGCCGAGGAAGACCGCCGAGACGGCGCCCTCGCCCACCGTGGAGGCCACCGCCCGGTCGACGAGGGTGTTGACGTTGAGCATCGCCTGACCGAGCACGAGCGGCGGCAGCAGCGCCGTGATCTCGCGCACGCCGGGGGAGTCGCCGCGCAGCCGGGGCCGGACCGGCCAGTGGTGCCGGACGAGGGGCACGAGCTGCAGCGCGAGCCGGGCCAGGGAGCCGACGAGGAAGCCCACCGCGAGCGCGACGACCCCGATGCGGGGGCCGAGCAGCCCCGCGCAGCCGATCATCACCAGGTTGAAGGGCACGCCCTGCAGCGCGCCCCACCGGAAGACGCCGTGCGCCTGCGCCTGCGCCACCAGCAGGTCGGTGGCCGCGACGACGACCGTGGTGACCAGGACGATCCGGGTCAGCGGCACCAGCAGGTCCGCCGCCTCGCCGGTCAGGCCGGGCGCCAGCAGGCGCGACACCGGCGCCGCGGTGATCCCGAGGGCCACGCTCAGGGCCCCGATGCCGACCAGCGCGCGGGTCAGGACGACGTCGAAGGTGCGGTGGCCGCGGCATACCTCCTCGCCGTCGGCCTCCCGGGCCAGCACCGGCGTGCTGGCGCGGGTCAGCGAGGTGCCGAGCAGCCCCAGCACAATGTTGGCCAGGCCGAGCGCGACGAAGTAGGCGTCGAGCTGCGGACCGGCGCCGTAGACCGCGGCGATGACCGCGTCCCGGACGAAGCCGAGCAGCGTGGAGACGCCGGTCAGGCCGGAGACGAGCAGCGCGGCACGGCCGATGCTCGGTCGGGTCACCACCCGGCCGCCCCGCGCCGTCGGCTCAGAGGTTGATCATGTGCCCCGCGATGCCGTGCACGGCCTCCTTGACCGCCTCGCCCAGCGTCGGATGGGCGAAGACGACGCGCGACATCTCGTCGGCGGTGAGGTCCCAGGTCTGCGCCAGGTTGAGCACCGGCAGCAGCTCGGTGACGTCCGGGCCGATCATGTGGGCGCCGAGGATCTCGTTGAACTTCGCGTCCGCGACCACCTTGACGAAGCCGACGCTCTCGCCCTGGCCCATCGCCTTGCCGTTGGCCGAGAAGGGGAACTGCGCGGTCTTGACGTCGTGCCCGGCGTCCTTGGCCGCCTGCTCGGTCATCCCCATGGAGGCGATCTGCGGGTGGCAGTAGGTCGCGCGCGGGATGAAGGTGTAGTCCAGCGGCATCGTCTCGGCGCCGGCCAGCGTCTCGGCGGCGATGATGCCCTGGGACTCGGCGGTGTGCGCGAGCATGAGCTTCGCGGTGACGTCACCGATGGCATACACGTTGTCGACGTTGGTGCGCAGGTAGTCGTCGACCGCGATGGCGCCGCGGTCGGTGAGCTCCACGCCGGTCGTCTCGAGGCCGAAGCCCTCGACCCGCGGGGCGAAGCCGATCGCGGAGAGCAGCTTGTCGGCCTCCAGCGTCTGCGAGTCGCCGCCGTCGGCGGGCGTCACGGTGACCTTGACCCCGTCGCCGGTGTCCTCGACGTTCTCGACCTTGGTGCCGGTCATGATCTTCACGCCGAGCTTCTTGTATTCCTTGGCCAGGGCCTTGGAGATCTCCGGCTCCTCGAGCGGGACGATCCGGTCGAGGAACTCGACGATGGTCACGTCGACGCCGTAGTTGGCCATGACGTAGGCGAACTCGACACCGATCGCGCCGGAACCGGCGATGACGATCGAGCCGGGCAGCTCCTCGTCGAGGATCTGCTCCTCGTAGGTCACGACGTTCTTGCTCACCTCGACGCCCGGCAGCATCTTGGTCACCGAGCCGGTGGCCAGGATGAGGTGGTCGAAGGTCAGCTGCGTGGAGTTGCCGTCCTCGCCCTCGACGTCCATCGAGGTCGCCGAGGTCAGCGTGCCCCACCCGTCCACCTCGGTGATCTTGTTCTTCTTCATGAGGAAGTGGACGCCCTTGACGATGCCCGCGCTGACCTTGCGGCTGCGCTGGTGGGCCGGGGCGTAGGACATGGTCGCCTCGCCCTCGATGCCGTAGAGGTCCTTCTCGTGGTGGAGCGTGTGCGCCAGCGCGGCGTTCTTCAGCAGCGCCTTGCTCGGGATACACCCCACGTTGAGGCAGACCCCGCCCCAGTACTGCTTCTCGACGACGGCCACCTTCTTGCCCAGCTGGGACGCGCGGATCGCCGCGACATACCCGCCGGGGCCGGCGCCCAGGACAACAACGTCATAGTGATCGGCCATGGGCTCACACTAATGCCACACCCGGGGGCTCCGCCCCCGGGTTCCCCACGCCCGGGGGGTCTACTCCCTCAAGCAGCCGCTCGGCGTGGTCGCGGTCATCTCACCGTTCAACTTCCCGGCGATGGTGCCGCTGTGGTTCTTCCCGGTCGCGATCGCC
>NZ_MKKF01000023.1:0-15935 GCF_001942435.1 Serinicoccus sp. CNJ-927
CGAGACCCTGCCCAGCATCAAGGCCGAACAAGAATCCCTAGACTGAGACCGTCCACTCTTCGACCGCCGAAACCGTCCAGTTTTCGAGCGCCGTCAACAAGGCCTTGCTGGAGGCCGCCGAGAGCCACGTTGTCCTGTGCGGATCGGAACGTGAGGAGGCTGACGGTCTGGAGCACAAAGGCGACGTGGTGACGCGGTCCGTCCTGCCTGCCATCGTCCGTGCGGACTGTCGCCGAGCCTTCATCCGGTGAAAGAAGGCCACCTGCCACTTGCAGGACCGTCGACTTGCCGGATCCTGAGGGTCCCACCACAGCGACGGTCTCGCCCGCCTCCATCTCGAGGTCGATCCCCCTGAGTACGCGATGCCCGGTGAACGACTTCGTGACCCCCGTCAACGAGAGGTGCATGACAGCCCTGGCATGAGCCGGCGTGCGTTGACCAGCACTGCATCGAGGTCGGTGTCCGCGGGAAGCCGTGTTCCGCCGGCGTCGCTGTCCACCGCGTCCACGCGCACGATTCTCTGTCCAGGCATCGCGACGACACAGGTCGCGCCGGTCGCGTCCGTCACCACCGAGGCCGATGGGACCACCAACGCAGGTTGTGGGTCGCGTGCACGGATCTCGCCGACGCCTTCGGTCCGGGGCAGGGCCTGCGCGATGCGTTGTGCCTCTTCAGGGTCTGTCACGGCCCATGCTTCCCGGTCGAGAGCCGCCTCCTCACCTGCAGCCCGGAGCGTGAGAGGGCCCTCCGCCAGCGCTGTTCGTGGACGGGCGTCGATGCGTTCGACGACATCGGGGGTGCGGGCGACAGTCTGTCCGGGTGTCGTGATGGCACCTACGGCTACGACCCGTTCGACGAGGGACGTCGCAGGTTCGTGGGGAATCCACACCACCGAGGCGACACCGAAAGTCTGCCCCTGACGCCCGTGCGCGGTATTCCACTCCTCCACAGCCGCGACGACCTCCTCTGTCATCGTGTCTCCCTCGACGTCGGCGCCCCCTGAGCCAGGAATTGCACGAGCCGAGCGACGTCTGGTCCGGTATCGCCAGGCCCGAGGTCGCGGTGCAGTGGTGCCGACGCGGCCATCAGCACAACTGGAGTGTCGTCAAGAGTCAGCAGCGTTTCTCCCGACTCCAGACTGGCGCCGAGCTCGACGGACCAGGAGGTGATGGTCCCTCCACCTCGCAGGATCAGTTCAGGACCCGGTCGCGACACCACCTCGAGCGTCTGGCTGACGGTTGGGGAGACATCGTCTCGCTGCACGGGTACCACGACAGGTGCTGGAGCAGTGTCCGATTCCAGCGGGCTCGAGGCAGTCACCACGACCAGAGCCCAGATCCCGAGCCCGGTGCCGATCACGCCCAAGAGTGTGATGACACTCCATAGGGGCCGGGGCAACTTCATGGGCCGAGTCCGGCCGCGACCAGACAATCAGTCCCGTCGTCGATCAACAGATCTGTCGCCTGACGTCGTAGGACCCAGGGCTCGCGTCGGCCATCACGTCGAGGCCTGCTTCCTCCAGGCACGACACCAGCTCTTCACGAACCTGGTCGAGCTGGACATCGCGCGCCTCGCGTACCTGCGGCGAAGAGGTATAGATGGTCTCCACATACAGCGAGTGTGTCCTGAGGCACTCCTGCGCCAGAGCATCGGTCTGCTCGGCGGATCTTCCTTCTGACGAGGCGCCGTAGGCATAGTCGAGTCTGGGATATCCCGCGGACTCGTCGACGGTCGCATCGATGACGGGGATGTCCGCCGAACGCATACACGACAGGCTCCGGCCCACTGCCTCTTCCAGCTCTGGAAAAGTCAGTTCCCCCTGATCCTGCGCCGCTCTCAAGTCGCGCAACTGTGCGTCGGATGCGCCTTGCTCTGATGCCCTCTCCAAGGCTGACTCCACAACTTGATCCCATGCAGGAGGTGGTTCGTACCTGTCTTCAGATGGCGTTTGGCATCCGGTGAGGACGACACCTATGGTCAGCATGGCGGCAGGGACACCTTCACGCATTCGAGTCCTTACCATCCCCTCGCCCTTACATCGTAGAGAACTGCATGGGGAACCGTTCTGTAGTAGTTGTCAGATCCGCCAAACCAGGGTGTCCAGTATTTGACATTTGACCAGTAAGGGTCGTATCCATGGCGACCAGAGACGTAGTCGCAGTTGTCACCCAGGTCATGCACGTCCGCCGAATCTCCTACCTGGCGTGACCACGTGCTGCACTCATCGGAGGCGCTGGCGGAATTCACCATCACTGCCGTCGTCGCAAACAATCCTGCGATGGCAGCGAGGCCGAACCACCGTCGGCCAGACCGTCTACCTGTCGAGGATGATGCCATCAGAACGTCACCTCGTGAAAGCGCAGTTCGGGCGATGGGCGAGTGTATCCAGGCTCTCCCCCATCGCCAACCACCCAATTGTTATAGAAGTTGTGGCTGCTTTACGCGGGATCATAGTGATGTAGGACGAAAACCGGCGAGCACAGTCCGACGGGAACGGCCCATGCGTAGTCGTCGGCCGTCGTGTGTTGTGATTTTGCTTCACATGCCTGAGCGGGAATCGCGGTGGCTAGTACCCCCCGCTGCCAGTCCGACGATGAGGAAGAACGCAAAGTGGCGTTTCATGAAGAAACCTCCTAGGTATTCTTAGGCGATCATGGATGATCGAGGGTGTCAAGCGGGGTCGACGCCAGACGTCGGGAGTTCCTGCGCTCTTGCTGCGACCTGACGAGAAGTTGCGTCCCGGCGGCGGTGTGGCCACGCCCGTGCCCGATGACTCGAGTGTCGTCCGGGCGCAGCTTCCGCTCCGCGCGGGCGGCGTGATGGTGCGCGCCCTGATCGCTGGAATGCTTGCGATCGTGAACTACGCGGTTCCCGACGCAGCCGCGCTCGACATGCGCGGGCCATCAGCCTGCGGGGTGGAGCCTTCGTCGTGCCCGCCCTTCCCACCCGGTCCCGCAGGGGCAGGGCATCGCTAGGCTGGAGGTATGTCCGTCAACGCAGACTTCGCCGGGCGGGAGTACCCGCCGGCCGGCCCCTTCGAGGTGACCGCCGCGCAGGTCACCGCCTTCGCCGACGCGGTCGGTGCGACCGGTCCCGCGCACCGCGACGCCGATGCCGCGCAGCGGCTGGGGTATGCCGACGTCGTCGCGCCGCCCACCTTCGCCGTGCGCCTGGCGCAGCAGTGCGAGGCCCAGCTGGTCCAGGACCCGGACGCCGGGATCGACTTCTCCCGGGTGGTCCACGGGCAGGAGGGCTTCACCCACCACCGGCCGATCGTGGCCGGCGACACCCTCACCGGCACCCTGCACGTCGACACCATCCGCGAGGCGGGCGCCATGGCATGGTGAGCACCCGGGTCGAGCTGACCGACGCCGACGGCGCGCCCGTCACCACCGTGACCTCGACGATCGTCGTGCGAGGAGAGTCATCATGAGCGAGCTGAGCCGCACCGTCACCGTTGACCGGGACCGGTTGGTCGCGTATGCCGAGGCCTCCGGTGACCAGAACCCCATCCACCAGGACCCCGACGTCGCGCGCTCGGTCGGGCTGCCCGACGTCATCGCGCACGGCATGTGGACCATGGGCGCCGCGCTGGAGGCGGTCACCGACCACGTCGGTGGCGATCCCGGCCGGATCCTGTCCTGCCAGACCCGCTTCACCGGCATGGTCGTCGTCCCCGAGGGCAGATCCGTCGAGGTCCTCGTGGAGGGCGTGGTGAGGAAGACCGACACCGAGGGCGGCACGCAGACCCTCGAGCTCACCGCGACCTGCGACGGGGAGAAGGTGCTCGGCCGCTGCCAGGCGGTCGTCCGCCTCGACGGCGCTGGCGCCGGGGCCGACGCGTGAGCGGAGCCGTGGGGCATACCGCTGCCGCGGACGTCGGGACGACACCGCTCGCCGAACTCACGACGATGCGGGTCGGCGGGGCCGCGCGCCGCCTCGTCACAGCCACCACCGAGGCCGAGCTCATCGACGCCGTCCGCGAGGCCGACGAGGCAGGTGAGCCGCTGCTTGTCGTGGGTGGCGGCTCCAACCTCGTCGTGGCCGACGAGGGCTTCCCGGGCACCGTCGTGCTGGTCCGGACGCGCGGCGTCGCGGTGCCGCACGACTCCGCCTGCGGCGGGGTGAGCGCCACCGTCGCGGCGGGGGAGAACTGGGACGAGGTCGTGGCCCACGCCTGCGAGCAGGGCTGGTCGGGGATCGAGGCGCTCTCCGGCATCCCCGGCGCCACCGGCGCCACGCCCGTGCAGAACGTCGGCGCCTACGGCCAGGAGGTCGCCCAGACCATCGCCAGCGTCCGGGTCTGGGACCGCGACGAGGGCCGGGTGCGGACGCTCTTCTCCGCCGACCTCGGCTTCGCCTACCGGCACTCGGTGCTCAAGGAGTCCATGGTCGGCCCGGAGGCGACACCGGGGGCGGTCACCCCACGGCACGTCGTCCTCGACGTCACCTTCTCGCTGCGCCCGACCGAGCTCTCCCAGCCGATCAGGTATGCCGCGCTCGCCGACGGTCTCGGCGTCGAGCTGGGGGAGCGGGTCCCGTTGGCAGACGCCCGGGCCGCGGTGCTGGAGCAGCGGGGGCGCCGGGGGATGGTCCTGGACGCACCGGACCACGACACCTGGTCCTGCGGCTCGTTCTTCACCAACCCGATCCTGCCGCGCGAGCAGCTCGAGGAGGTCCGTGCCCGGGCGGCGGCGGGAGCCGGTGAGGACGCCGATGCGGCGGTCCCGCCGATGTACCCCACCGACACCGAGGAGCTGGTCAAGACCTCCGCCGCCTGGCTCATCGAGCACGCGGGCTTCACCAAGGGCTACGCCACGCGCGACGGCCGGCCCGCGGGGCTGTCGACCAAGCACACCCTGGCGCTGACCAATCGCGGCTCTGCCCGGGCGAGCGACGTCGTCGAGGTCGCGCGCGAGGTGCGCGACGGGGTGGAGGAGTCCTTCGGGGTGCGGCTGGTCAACGAGCCGGTGCTGGTCGGCCTCAGCCTCTAGGGACGTGGGTCCAGCGGGCGGCGCCAGGCCAGTCCGGGGAACCGGGCGAAGTCGGCGTCGTCACTGATGAGCGTCGCGCCATGTTGCATCGCCGTGGCCGCGTGAGCCGCGTCGGCGACGAGGTTGCCGGTGGCGCCGGCCCGCTCGCACAGGTCGAGGACCAGTTGCCAGTGCCCCGCCAGCGTCCGCAAGGTGCGCACGTTGGGGTGTCTCAGCAGGTTGCTGATCGACGCGGCCGCCTCCGGCACCGTCGCAGGGGTCGTGAAGACCCGGGGGTGGGTCACGACGCGCAGGGTCCCGGTGAGCACCGCGTCGCTGATGCCCACGACATCCTCCCCGTCGACCGCCCGCTCCAGCCAGGGCCGCAGCGTCGTGTGGCCGGGTGAGCCCCGGTGGAGCGCCCCCACCAGCACGTTGACGTCAAGGGCGAGCATCGGTCATGAGGTCTTCCAGGGCGGCCTGGTCGCTCAGGTCGACGCCCGGACGGAGCCCGCCGTCCCCGCCGACCGGCGTGAGCGAGAAGGGCGCGTCGTGGCGCCGGTGGCTCCGTGAGGCCAGGGCCTCGCGCAGCGACTCCTCGATGAGTGAGGTCACGGTCCTGCGCTCGCGGAGCGCCGTCTCGCGCACCTCGTCGTAGAGGTCCTGGGGCAACCGGATAGTCGTGCGCACAGGTCGAGCATACCGTGGCTGACATATGTATGTCGGGCCTCGCCTACCGTTCGCGGACGCCGGCAGCGACGGCGTCAGCGATGGTCTCCAGCTCGGCAGCAGGCACCTGCTCAACTGGGTCAACCTCTCGCCGGGTGACGAAGCGCACGTGGCGACCGTTGTCGGCCACGGGCGCGATCTGCGGCGAGCCCGGTCGCTGGTCCGCCGGCAGCGCGTCGACCCGCGCCTCCACCGCCTCGAAGAGCGCCCGACCCGCTTCTGGCGGCGTCTCGCGGTCGGTGACGTAGGCCAGGGCCGAGGAGAAGAAGGAGTACTGCATGGACACGGTGGCGACGTAGCCGCCGGTGAGGTACTCCAGCGAGGAGACCGACCACTCCTGCACGTAACCGGTACCGGTCGAGGTGGTGACGTGCACCACGGACCGGTCGAGGGCGCCGGTGCGGTCGATCTCCGCCATGACGGCGACCACCGCGGCCTCGATCGTGTCGTTGTCCTGCTTCCCGGCATACAGCCGGATGGGCTCAAGCGCCGGGGCGCCGGTCACCCGCTCGAGGTCCGCCGCCCTCGGGCCGTCCGCCACCATCGCCTGCCCGTCGCGCCCCAGGTCGTCCCACGACGAGCAGCACGCCGAGCCCCACCCCTCCGGCCACGCCGACGGCCGTCCCCGCGTTGCCGCCGGTGTCGAGCCCCACCAGCTCGGCGTTGCTCGCCTGCTGGCGCACGCTCCACCACCACACGACGACGCTGATGATGAGGGGGAGCAGGCTGGGGCTCAGGGCGACCCAGAGCATCACCAGCCCGAGGGTGAACCCCATCTGTGACACGCGACCGAAGAGCCACGCCCGCCACGAGCGCACCGTGCGGGGATAGAGCAGCACGGTCCGGGTCGCGCCCACGACCCCAATCTAGGACGAGGTGCCCTCCGACCCGAGCCAGGTGTCGACCTGCGCCAGCAGGTCGCGCCTCACCTGCGGGGGAGCGGTCGAGCCCTCGATCGAGCCACGCGCGAGGAGCGCCAGCCCGGCGTCGTCGAGACCGTGGTCGAGCCGGGCGGAGACGTACTGGTCGGCCAACCGGTTGCCGAAGAGCAACGGGTCGTCGGCGCCGAGCGCGACCCGGACCCCCACCTCCAGCAGCCGCCGCAACGGCACCGCGCCCGGGGAGTCGTAGACCCCGAGCGCGACGTTGCTGCCCGGGCATACCTCGAGGGTGACCTGCTCCTGGACCACGCGGTCCAGCACCACCGGGTCCTCCACGGCGCGGATCCCGTGCCCCAGCCGGTCGGGCAGCAGGTGGTCCAGGGCGACCTGCACGTGGTCGGCCCCGAGCAGCTCGCCGGCGTGCGGCACGCTCGCCAGCCCGGCCCTCGTCGCGATCCGGAAGGCCGGCTCGAAGTCGCCGGTCCAGCCGCGCCGCTCGTCGTTGGACAGCCCGAAGCCGACCACGGTGCCGGCGCCCTCCCCGGCATACCGGGCCGCCAGCCGGGCCAGCGCGCGGGCGTCCAGCGGGTGCTTCATCCGGGACGCGGCGACGACGACGGCGACCTGGGTGCCGGTCGCCTCGGTCGCGACGCGCGCCTCGTCCAGCACGATCTCGAGCGCCGGCGTGAGCCCGCCGACGAAGGGGGCGTAGGACGTCGGGTCGACCTGGATCTCCAGCCACCGGGACCCCTCGGCGGAGTCGTCCTCCGCGGCCTCCCGCACGATCCGCCGCATGTCGTCCTCGTCACGCACCACGGCCCGCGCGGCGTCGTAGAGGCGCTGGAAACGGAACCACCCCCGCTCGTCCATCCCGGACAGCTCCGGCGGCCACTGCGTGGTCAGCGCGTGCGGCAGCCGCAGGTCGTGCTTCTCGGCGAGCTCGCGCACCGTCTCCACCCGCATCGAGCCGGTGAAGTGCAGGTGCAGGTGCGCCTTCGGCAGCGCGAGCAGCGAGCGCGTCCCCTCAGGCATCTGCTCAGGGTAGACGTGCGGTCCCGCCGCCGCCGATGGACTCTCGGTATGCCGCAGGTCAGCGCCAGCATCTGGGTGGGGGTGGAGCCTGCGGACGCCTTCGCTGTGTCGCAGACGACGGGTCGGGTGCGGCGCGGGTGGGACCCGTTCATCCGGCGGCAGCACTTCCTCGACGGGGCCACCGCACCCGCGGTGGGCGTCCGCACCTGGACGCGTGCCCGCGTCGGCCTGGCCATGGTGAGCCGCTACGTCAGCTACCGGCCGCCGCGGCAGACCGGGATGACCATGGAGTCCGGCCCGTGGTTCTTCGACACCTTCGGCGGCGGATGGCGCTTCACCCCGCAGGAGCAGGACGGGGTCACGGGCACGCTGGCGGTGTGGAAGTACACCTTCAGCACCCGTCCGGCCTGGCTGCGGCCGGTCGCCGACCGGGTCGGGACGTGGCTCCTCGGCCGGGAGATCCGGGCCCGCATCGCCGCCTGGGCCCGGGCCTGCACCGACCCCGAGGTCCTCGCGGCGGCGCGCGCCGACCGGGCCGAGCGGGAGGGGAGCACGGCGCGCGGCTCGTCCGCGGGTCCTCCCGGGGGCTCGCCGGAGCAGGGCTCGGGGGATAGCCCCCTGGGGTGAGTCAGGGGGGCGATCTAGGGTCGAGCCGTGACAGTCATCCAGACCGAGGCGCTCACCAAGCGCTACGGCTCCAGCCAGGTCGCGGCGCTCGCCGACCTCTCGATCGGGGTCGGTGAAGGGGTCACCGGCCTCGTCGGCGCCAACGGCGCCGGCAAGTCCACCCTCATCAAGATCCTGCTCGGCCTCCTCGCGCCCACGTCGGGCTCGGCGTCCGTGCTGGGGCACGACATCCGCGGGGAAGGCGAGGCGATCCGCCAGGTCGTGGGCTACATGCCCGAGCACGACTGCCTACCCCCGGACGTGCGGTGCATCGACTTCGTGGTCCACATGGGGCGCATGTCGGGCCTGCCGCCGGCCCCGGCGCGCGAGCGGGCGGCTGACGTGCTGCGGCACGTGGGTCTGGCCGAGGAGCGCTACCGGCTCATGGGCGGCTACTCCACCGGGATGAAGCAGCGCGCCAAGCTCGCCCAGGCCCTGGTCCACGACCCGTCGCTGGTCATGCTCGACGAGCCCACCAACGGCCTGGACCCGGCGGCCCGCGACGACATGCTCGCCCTGGTGCAGCGCATCGGCCACGACTTCGGCATACCCGTGCTCGTCACCTCGCACCTGCTGGGGGAGCTGGAGCGGATCAGCGACCACGTCGTCGTGCTGGACGGCGGGCGGCTGCTGCGCTCGGAGGCGACCCAGGCCTTCCTCACCGACACCGGGGTGGTGCTGGTCGAGGTGCTCGGGGAGGACGACGCCCAGACCCGCATGGGCGAGGCGCTGGCCGCACGCGGCCTGGTCTGCCGGCCCCGCGGCGCGATGATCGAGATCGATCCCGTCGAGGTCGAGGGCACCGCCGACGACGCGGCGGCGGCCGCCCTCGCCCACGACCGGCTCCGCGACCTCGTCCGGGACGCCGCCGCCGACCTCGGCGTGGGCCTGGTCCGGCTGCAGCCGCAGACCGGGCGCCTCGAGGACGTCTTCCGCGAGGAGGTGCCCGCATGAGTGCCCCCGCCGAGCGCGCCGGCGTGATCCACGACATCGGCTACCGCCGGTATGCCGGGACCCGGGTTGGCCGTCGCGGCATCGCGGCCTCCCTGCTCGCCTCGGGGGTGCTCGCCGTCTTCGGCTTCGGCCGGTCCGGTCGCGCCAAGATCCTGCCCTTCGTGCTCCTGGGCATGACCCTCGTCCCGGCCGTCGTGCAGGTCGGCATCATGAGCTTCATCGGCCTCGACGCCGACCTGCTCAACTACGCGGGCTACAACTCCGGCAGCTCCTTCCTCGTCGTCCTCTTCGTGGCGGCCCAGGCGCCGGTGCTCTTCAGCCGGGACCTGCGCTCGGGGGTGATCAGCCTTTACCTCGCGCGGCCGCTGGGGGCGACGGCCTTCGCACTCATCCGGTGGGCCTCGCTGGTGCTGGCCATCCTCGCCTTCGTGCTCACGCCGCTGCTCGTGCTCTTCATCGGTGGCCTGACCGCGGGGGCCTCCTTCCGCGAGGAGATCGGGCCGGTCGCCTGGGCGCTGGGCGGGGCGGTCGTCCTCGCCCTGCTCGTCGCCACCGTCTCCGCCCTCGTGGCGTCCTGGACGCTGCGGCGCGGCCTCGCGATCGCAGGCACCATCATGGTGCTGATGGTCGGGCTGGGCGTCACCGTGGCCCTCAAGGAGACGCTGTTCGCCGAGGGCATGGACACCGCGGCCCACTGGGTCTCGCTGCTCTCGCCCTTCGCCCTCGTCGACGCCGTCACCGCGGTGCTCGGCGACACCGCCGGCCAGATCTCGCAGGCACCGGGGTCGGCGCTCACCGGGTGGCTGCTGCTGCTCGCCGCGCTGGCCCTCATGGCTGGCGGGCTGCTCCTGCTCGTCCGCCGCTACCGCAGCAAGGGGGCGTGATGACCGACCTGACCCTGAGCAAGGTCTCCCGCTGGTACGGCAACGTCGTCGCCGTCAACGACGTCTCGATGACGATCGGCCCGGGCGTGACCGGCCTGCTCGGTCCCAACGGGGCCGGCAAGTCCACCCTCATCGCCCTCATGGCCGGCTTCCTGGCCCCGTCCTCGGGCGAGGTCCGCCTCGGCGACCAGCGCGTGTGGCGCAACGTGCAGGCATACCGAGACCTGGGCCTGGTGCCCGAGCGGGAGGTGAGCTTCGCCTATCTCACCGGGCGCCAGTTCGTGCAGGCCAGCGCTGAGCTGCACCAGCTGCCCGACGCGCGCGCCGCGACCGGGCGGGCGCTCGCGGAGGTCGACCTCACCGAGGCCGCGGACCGGGCGATCAGCACCTACTCCAAGGGGATGCGGCAGCGCGCCAAGCTCGCCTCCGCGCTGGTCCACGAGCCCAGCGTCCTGCTGCTGGACGAGCCCTTCAACGGCGTCGACCCGCGGCAGCGCATGCACCTCATGCAGCTGCTCACGCGCATGGGCGAGCAGGGCCGGACCGTGCTCTTCTCCAGCCACATCCTCGAGGAGGTCGAGCAGATCGCCCGGCAGATCGAGGTGGTCGTCGCCGGGCGGCACGCCGCCAGCGGGGACTTCGGCGCGATCCGGCGGCTCATGACCGACCGCCCCAGCCACTACGTCGTCCGGTCCACCGACGACCGCGCCCTCGCGGCGGCCCTCATGGGCCAGCACGGCGTGCGCAGCGTCGCCCTGGGCCGGGTCGGGTCCGGCGAGGCCATCACCGTGGAGGTGACCGACATGGGTGCGTTCACCCACGCCCTGCCGCGGCTCGCGCGCGCGGCCGGGATCACGGTGCGCGAGATCGCACCCTCGGACGAGAGCCTGGAGTCGGTGTTCACCTACCTGGTGCAGTCATGAACCCCACGATCATGCGGCTGGCGCTGCGCTCCATCGTCGGTGGCTGGCGCGGGGTCGTCCTCGTCGCGCTCCCGGTGCTGCTCGTGGTCTTCGCGGGGGTGCTGCGCGCCGTCACCGGGGAGCCGGTCAGCGCCTCGGCGGTCGTCGGCGAGATCGGGCTCGCGCTCGTGGTGCCCCTCGTAGCGCTGCTCGCGGCCAACGGCGTCCTGGGGCCGGAGATCGACGACGGCTCGGTGGTCTACCTCCTCTCCACGCCGGTCAGCCGGTATGCCGTCGCCGCGTCCAAGTTCGCCGTCGCCGCCGGCACCTCCGTCGTGCTCTCGGTGGCGGGGCTGCTCGGTGCCACCCTCGCGGGAGGGCTCTCGGACCGGTGGCTCGTCGTGGCGCTGGTGACCGGGGGCGGGGGAGCGGTGCTCTACGCCGCGCTCTTCACCGCCCTGGCCGCGGCGACCCGGCACGGCATGATCGCCGGTCTCATCTACGTCCTCGTCGTGGAGCAGCTGCTCCAGCGCTTCCTCGGCGGCTTCCGGTTCGTCTCCGTGCGGGCGATCGCCGAGCGGGTGGGAGAGGTGGCGGCCGACGTCGACCTTCCGGTGGCCGACATGACCCTGGGGTATGCCGTCACCGCCTCGCTGGTGCTCCTCGTCGCCGGTGTCGTGGCCGCCGGCTGGCGGCTCTCGCGCTTCCAGCTCAGGGGCGACGAATAGGGAGACGGATCCGCCGGCGGCCGGAGCGGCGCGCCCGCCGCAGCGAGGTGAGGAGGGCCCGGTCCAGGGGCGCGAACTCGTGCGAGACGGTCGGGCCGGGAAGCAGCCGTTCCCCCTGCTCGCTGCGCCACCGGGCGTGCGCCGCGGCCCGCGCCGGGGCGTCGAGCACCTGCAGGATGCGGTCGACCGCCCGCAGGATCGAGCCCCGCAGCAACCACTGGCCACCCCCCGCGCCGCCGCCGGACTCCATCAGCATGAGCTCGGTGAGGATGGCCCGGGTCTCGCGCAGCAGCTCCATGTTGTCGTCGAGCAGAGCACGGCGCTGCTCGAGGTCCCCGACGGTCTCGGCCTCGACGAGCTGGCCGAAGGAGTCGATGCACGAGCCCACGTCGCGCAGGACCACGGCCATCGCGGCCCGCACCTCGTCGGAGAACTCCGGGAGTCCCTCGCCCGCCTCGTCGGGGGCCTCGTGGCTCAGCGCCACGAAGAGGGCCCGGGTGGCTGCGGCGCAGTCCTGCAACGAGTCCAGGCCGGAGCGCAGCAGCGGGCTCACGTCCGCCCGCCCGATGGTGCGGGTGTTCCACTGCCACATCTCCTGGACCCGGCCGACGAGCTCCCCGGCCCGGCCCAGGTCGTCGTCCACGTCCCGCGCGGCGCGCAGGTGACCGGCCAGCCGCTCGGTGGTGACCGGACCCTCGTCCAGGGTGGTGGCCGCCGCGGTGAAGACGTCGGACAGCCGCCGGGCGACGGCGCGCACCGAGGTCGCGGCGGAGCCGACGGGGATCGCGGGCGGCCACAGCAGCGGCAGCGCGATGCCCACGCCCGCCCCGATGAGCGTGGTGAGGACCCGCGTCTCGGCCGCCGTGTTCTGCAGCGAGGCCCCGAGGATGAGCATGCCGCTGATCGGCGTCTCCAGGGCCTGCGGACCGAGGCGGAGCAGGCTGGCGAGCAGCAGCGAGGCGAAGATCACCACGGCCAGGGACCACCAGGTCAGCCCGACCCAGATCGAGACGACGAGCGCGACGCCGATGCCGGTGAGGACGGCGCCCACCCGCACCATCCCCATCCGCAGCGAGCCGGTGGCGCTGGCCTGCGTCACGAGGATGGCGGTGAGCGAGCAGGTCAGGTCGATGGGCCCGACCGTGACCGCGCGCGTGATGACGTAGGCCAGCACGGCCGCGGTCGTCACGCGCACGAGGTTGATGAGGTCCGGGCGCCAGCCCTCGAGCAGCGCGGCGCCGGCCCGGGTGCTCCAGTCCCGGGCGGCCTGCAGACCACCGCCGCGCATACCCCCATCTCATCACGGTCTGCAGGATGTCGAAAGTGGCGGCTGACCTGCGGATTGAATATCTATACGGAGGTGCGCATACACTCGTGGTCATGTCCAAGGTCTTGACGAGCATCCCTGTCGGTGAACGGGTCGGGATCGCCTTCTCTGGCGGTCTGGACACCTCGGTCGCGGTGGCGTGGATGCGCGAGAAGGGTGCCGTGCCCTGCACCTACACGGCCCACATCGGTCAGTACGACGAGACCGACATCGACGGCGTCCCCGGGCGCGCGGAGGAGTACGGCGCGCAGATCGCCCGCATCGTCGACTGCCGCCCCGAGCTGGTCGAGGAGGGCCTGGTCGCCCTGGCCTGCGGCGCCTTCCACATCCGCTCCGGCGGTCGCACCTACTTCAACACGACCCCGTTGGGGCGGGCCGTCACCGGCACGATGCTCATCCGGGCGATGAAGGAGGACGACGTCCACATCTGGGGCGACGGCTCCACCTACAAGGGCAACGACATCGAACGGTTCTACCGCTACGGCCTGCTGGCCAACCCGCAGCTGCGGATCTACAAGCCGTGGCTGGACGAGGCCTTCGTGCACGAGCTCGGCGGACGCGACGAGATGAGCCAGTGGCTCACCGAGCGCGGCCTGCCCTACCGCGCGAGCAAGGAGAAGGCATACTCCACCGACGCCAACATCTGGGGCGCGACGCACGAGGCCAAGAAGCTCGAGCACCTCGACGTCGGTATGGAGATCGTCGAGCCGATCATGGGCGTGCGGTTCTGGGACCCCGAGGTCGAGATCGAGACCGAGGACGTCACGATCTCGTTCCGCGACGGGCGTCCGGTCGCGATCGACGGCGACGACTTCGGCGGGGACGCCGTCGCGCTGGTCATGGCGGCCAACGCGATCGGCGGCCGGCACGGGCTGGGCATGGCCGACGAGATCGAGAACCGCATCATCGAGGCCAAGTCGCGCGGCATCTACGAGGCCCCGGGCATGGCGCTGCTGCACATCGGCTACGAGCGGCTCGTCAACGCGATCCACAACGAGGACGTCATCGCCGCCTACCACACCCAAGGTCGCGCGCTCGGGCGTCTCATGTACGAGGGGCGCTGGCTCGACCCGCAGGCGCTGATGATCCGGGAGTCGCTGCAGCGCTGGGTCGCCTCGGCAGTGACCGGCGAGGTGACGCTGCGGCTGCGCCGGGGCGAGGACTACACGATCGTGGCGACCGACGGTCCCGCCTTCAGCTACCACCCGGACAAGCTGTCGATGGAGCGGGTGACCAACGCCGCCTTCGGGCCGACCGACCGGATCGGTCAGCTGACCATGCGCAACCTCGACATCGCCGACTCGCGGGCCCGGCTGGAGCAGTACGTCTCCATGGGGCTGCTCGGTGTGGGGGCCGCCGCGAGCGCGCAGGGGCTGGACGGGACCGGCGCCGCTGGGGCCGACGGGGCCGGGCGCAACGGACTCGGCCTGGCCTCCACCTCCCTCGTGGGCGAGCTCACCCCCGGTGGCGCGGACCGCATCGCCGGTGGCGTGGGCCCGACCGAGGACGAGGAGGAGTCGCTGGACTGGGCCGCCATGGAGTTCGGCACCGACTGACCGGACACCTCTGGTGTCCGGACGGGGGTCGGTCACGGGGTATGCCTCCCGACCCGGGTAGGACGCGTCACGCAGCGCCGCTCTCCGACGCCTTCGTCTTGGTGTTGCCGTCGTCGGTAGGCGTCGCCAGCGACCTTCGACCCGGCGCTGTCCGAGGACGAGCTGGTTCTCTCTACGACGCCGTAGCCCAGAACGAGTCAGCCGTCGAGCTCATGGGGGACGACGTGCTCGCCGCCATCGCGCGAGAGCTCCTGGGCGTCATGCAGCGGGACGTCAAGACGACTGGACGGTCCGTGACGACGTGCGGGCCAAGCTGCGCTCCTCGATCAAGCGGCTGCTGGTGCTCCATCGTTACCCACCGGACCGGCAGCTCGAAGCTATCCGGCTCGGCATCGACCAGATGGAGGCGATGGCGCCCCGGTATGCCGAGAGGAAGGCGTCATGACCCGTCAAGAGCTGCCGCTGCGGTGGCCCGGGCAGCTGCCCTTCGACGAGGACGACCCACCCGCCGGTCCCACCCTGGAGGAGGCGAGAGCCTCGATCCAGTACCTCATCGATCAGGCCTTGGACCACGGGTCCAGCAAGGACCTCGTCGACATGCTCCGCCAGGTGGCCCGGTTCAAGCAGTACAGCCCGACGAACGCGATGTACGCGCAGCTGCAGATGCCCGGAGCCAGGTACGTCCTGCCGCCGCAGACCTGGGAGCAGCGATACCGGCGCCGGATCGTCCCAGGTGCACAGCCGAGCCTCCTGACCTCGGCGCACTGGAGCAGGCGCCGCTGGCCCGGACGTAGCTCGAGTCCAGGTCGTTCTGCGCCGTGTCCAGGTCCGTGTCGATCTGCTGCAGCAACTGCTCGATCTTCCCCGCCTGTGTGCCCGCGTCGTCGAGCGCGGCCTTCAGCTGACGCGCGTAGCCGAGGTAGGACTCGGCGCTGGCCCCCACCCAGTGCTCGGTCAGTCCCTCCCGTGTGGTGCTGACCGTCGTGGCCTGCACGAACGCGACCGCCGCCGCGCCCTCGAACTGGACGCGGCCAACACCGAGACGGCGCGCAGCGTGGCCGCCCTTAACCATCGGGAGGCGGTGCACGAGGAGTTCACCCGCCTCGCCGCGACGGGAACCGAGCTGGACGTGGCCACCTCATTGAGCCGACTCACAGATGGGTTGAGTCAGCGTTTGTGTCCGGTTTCGGGCTGAGGATCAAGCAACATCTGTACGGTCTTCGTGACACCTGTAGGAGGGTGCGCGATGAGCACGAACGAGTCCTCGGTGCCGAGGAAGCGCCGGCCGAAGAAGGTCCTGTCG
>NZ_MKKF01000024.1:0-15257 GCF_001942435.1 Serinicoccus sp. CNJ-927
CTCCGGGCTGCCCGGCTCGGTGACGACATACCCGTCGACCACCTCGAGGAACCAGGTGGTGAGGGCGGTGACCGACGATCCCGTGAGCTCGGCCAGCGCGAACGCGGCGCGGGCCGCCCGGGCGCTGTCGTCGCTCCCGTCCACCCCCAGCCCGACGACCCCGTGGTCGAGCCGGTCGACGTCGACGCCGGCGTTGACGACGGCCACCGGGCGACGAGCGTGGGCCGCCACGCCGAGCGAGGTGCTGCCGAGGAGGAACTCCTGGACCGCGCTGCGGGTCCCGGTGCCGACGACGAGGAGCGCGGCGTCGTCCTGGTGCGCGAGCAGGGCCGCGACCGGTGAACCGCGGGAGACGTCCGTGCGGGCGACGACGCCGAGCCGCTCGGCGAGCCCGGCGACGTGCTGCTCCAGCTCGGCGACCAACTCCTCCTCGGCCTCCAGCACCGAGGTCACCGCCACCGCCTCCCCACCGGCCATCCGGGCCGCGAGCGCCTCCGGCTCGCTCGCGTGGACCACGACCAGCCCCGCCCCGGTGCGCCGCGCGGTGCGCGCGGCCCACTCCAGCGCGGCGTCGTCCATCCCGGTCCCGGCCACACCCACGACGACCGGGTGCTCAAGTCGTGCTGCCACCGCGCTCACCTCCACGGGTCCTGCGACGAGTGGCTCCAGCCTACCGCCACCGCGCCCGTAGACTCAGGCCCTGAACGTCCCGACCGCACCTGACCAGGGAGAGGCATGTCCACGATCATCTACACCCGCACCGACGAGGCCCCGCTGTTGGCGACGTACTCGCTCAAGCCGATCATCGAGGCCTTCGCCGGGGCGGCGGGGATCGAGGTGGAGACGCGTGACATCTCGCTCGCCGGTCGCATCCTGGCGCAGTTCGCCGACCGGCTGCCGGCGGACCAGCAGGTGGGCGACGCCCTCGCCGAGCTGGGCGAGCTGGCCACCACCCCGGACGCCAACATCATCAAGCTGCCCAACATCTCCGCCTCGGTGCCGCAGCTCAAGGCGGCCGTCGCCGAGCTCCAGGCCCAGGGCTACGACCTGCCCGACTACCCCGAGTCGCCCAGCACCGACGAGGAGCGCGACGCCCGCGCACGTTACGACAGGGTCAAGGGCTCGGCCGTCAACCCGGTGCTGCGCGAGGGCAACTCCGACCGCCGCGCCCCCGAGGCGGTCAAGATGTATGCCCGCGCCTACCCGCACTCCATGGGGGCCTGGAGCAGCGACTCGCGCACCCGCGTCGCCACGATGGAGGCCGGCGACTTCCGCCACAACGAGGACTCGGTGGTTCTCGACGCCGAGGACACCCTGAGCATCCGGCACGTGGCCGGCGACGGCACGACGACGGTCCTCAAGGAGTCGGTGCCGGTGCTCGCCGGCGAGGTCGTCGACGCCACGTTCATGTCGGCCAGCGCGCTCGAGGAGTTTCTCGCCGCGACCGTCGAGGAGGCTGCCGCCGACGACGTGCTGTGGTCGCTGCACCTCAAGGCCACGATGATGAAGGTCTCGGACCCGATCGTCTTCGGGCACGCGGTCCGCGTCTTCTTCGCCGACGTCTTCGACCGCCACGGCGAGGCGCTCGCCGCGGCGGGGCTGTCGCCGAACGACGGGCTGGGCGGCATCCTGTCGGGCCTGGACGCCCTGGGCGAGCAGGCCGCCGAGGTGCGCGAGGAGATCGAGGCCCGGCTGGCCGAGCTGCCCCGCCTGTCGATGGTCAACTCCCGCAAGGGCATCACCAACCTGCACGTCCCCAGCGACGTCATCATCGACGCCTCCATGCCGGCGATGATCCGCAACGGGGGCCAGCTGTGGGGGCCCTCCGACGAGACGGCCGACACCCTCGCCGTCATCCCCGACTCCTCCTACGCCGGCGTCTACCAGGCGGTCATCGAGGACTGCAAGGAGCACGGGGCCTACGACCCGACGACCATGGGCTCGGTGCCCAACGTCGGCCTCATGGCCAAGAAGGCGCAGGAGTACGGCTCGCACGACAAGACCTTCGAGATCCCGTCCGACGGTGCCGTCGAGGTGGTCGACGGCAGCGGCGAGGTGCTGCTGCGGCACGAGGTGAGCGCCGGTGACATCTGGCGCGCCTGCCAGACCAAGGACGAGCCGATCCGCGACTGGGTCCGGCTCGCGGTGAGCCGGGCCCGTGCGACCGGGGACCCGGCGGTCTTCTGGCTGGACGAGGAGCGGGCGCACGACCGCAACCTCATCGCCAAGGTGCAGGCATACCTGGCCGAGGAGGACACCGACGGCCTGGACCTGCGCATCCTCTCCCCCGTGGACGCGACCACCCTGTCGGTGCAGCGCATCCGCGAGGGCAAGAACACCATCTCGGTCACCGGCAACGTGCTGCGCGACTACCTCACCGACCTCTTCCCCATCCTCGAGGTCGGCACGAGCGCCAAGATGCTGTCCGTCGTGCCGCTGATGAACGGCGGCGGGCTCTTCGAGACCGGTGCCGGCGGCTCGGCCCCCAAGCACGTCCAGCAGCTGCAGGAGGAGAACTACCTGCGCTGGGACAGCCTGGGCGAGTTCCTGGCGCTGGCCGAGTCGCTGCGGCACCTGGCCGAGCGGGACGGCAACGCCAAGGCCCGGGTGCTGGGCGACGCGCTGGACGCGGCCACGGGGCGGGTGCTGACCGAGGAGAAGTCGCCGGCCCGCAAGCTGGGCCAGATCGACAACCGCGGGAGCCACTTCTACCTCGCGCTCTACTGGGCGCAGGCGCTCGCCGAGCAGACCGAGGACGCCGAGCTGGCCGAGCGCTTCGCGCCGGTCGCGGCCCAGCTGGGCGAGCAGGAGACCGAGATCGCCGACGAGCTCGTCGCGGTGCAGGGCAGCCCGGTCGACCTCGGCGGTTACTACCAGCCGGACGACGCCAAGGCCTTCGCCGCGATGCGGCCCTCGGCGACCTTCAACGCTGTGATCGACGCCTTGCGTGACTGACGGGCCGGGGGTCCGCCGCGACGGGTCCGGCGGACCCCTGCCTCACCTAGGGCTGCTCGCGTTGGTCGCGGTCGGTCTCGTCGCGGTCAACCTCCGGCCCGGCGCCACGTCGGTCGGCCCCGTGCTGGCCGAGCTCGAGGCCGGGATCGGCCTCAGCCCGGCGGCCGCCGGGGTGCTGAGCGCGCTGCCCGGGCTCTGCTTCGGGGCGCTCGGCGCACTGGCGGTGCCGCTCTCGCGCCGCCTGGGCCTCACCGGGACCATCCTGCTCGGGCTGGTCGTCGTCGCCGCCGGGCTGCTGCTGCGCGTCCTCACCGGTGGGGCGGTGACCTTCGTGCTGCTCTCCGCGCTCGCGCTGGGTGGGATGGCCGTGGGCAACGTGCTGGTCCCCGCGTGGATCAAGCGGCAACCCGCGGACCGGGTGCGGCTCATGACGGTCTACGGCACCGGGCTGACCGTCGGCGGAGCCTCCGGCGCGGCCCTGGCTGCCCCCGTCGCCGCCGCGGCCGGGAGCGACGGGTGGCGCCCGTCGCTGGGGCTCTGGGGGCTGGCCGCCGTGTCGGCACTGCTGGTCTGGCTCGCGGTCGCCCGCCGCGAGCGCGGCGCCGTGGTGCCGGAGGACGGCGGGGGTGCTGCCGGCCGACTGGTCCGCTCCCCCACGGCGGTCGCGCTGACCGCGATGTTCGGCGTGCAGTCGATGAACGCCTACGTGCAGTTCGGCTGGCTGCCGGAGATCTACCGCGACGCAGGGCTGTCCGCCACCGTCGCCGGGCTGCTCACCGCCATGCTCACGGGCCTGGGCATCGTCGGGGGCCTGGTCATGCCGACCGTCATCGACCGGTCGCGCACGCTCGCGCCGTGGATGGTCGCCTTCGGGGGCCTCGCCGTGCTGGGGTATGCCGGGCTGTTCCTCGCCCCGGCCACCCTCCCCTGGCTCTGGGCCGGGTTGCTGGGGCTCTCCGGCTGGGCCTTCCCCACCGTCATCGCGCTCATCAACGCCCGCAGCCGCCACCCGCGGGTGACGGCGCGGCTCTCCGGCTTCGTGCAGCCGGTGGGCTACCTCATCGGCGCCTCCGGACCCTTCCTCGTCGGGCTCATCCACGCCTGGACCGGCGACTGGCGCCTGGTGCTGGCCCTGCTCGCGCTCGGCGGCGTGGCGCTCACGCTCACCGGCCTCCGGGTGTCGCGGCCGGTCTTCGTCGACGACGAGATGGGCCCGGCAGACCCCGACGGCGCCCCGGCCTGAGCCCCTGTCCCGCGCTGCGGGAGGCCGTCAGGCTCGCTGCGCCAGCCCTTTGACGTACTCGGCCTGCCCCAGGTGCTTGATCGCGTCCTCGAGCACCGAGAACACCCGCACCCCCACGGTCACCGGCGGGTCGAAGGAGTCGTCGAGCACCCGCTCCATCTCCTGCGCGTCCAGCCCGGCGACGAGGCGGTGCGTGAGCTCGTGGACGGCACCGGCATACCCCACGAGCAGGCCCGGGTCGCTCAGCTCGAACCGGCCGACCTCCGTGGGGTCCTGCCCGTAGCCCATCGCGTCCGGCGGGTAGGGCAGGTCGAGACGCTCGCTCCACCCCTGGTCCCACGCCTGCTCCTTCCCCGAGAGCTGGGCGAGCTGGGCGTCCTGCTGCCGGAGCAGGTGCCAGAGCAGCCAGCCCACGGGGTTCGCCTCGTCGTCCGGCCGCCACCGAAGCTGCTCGGGCGACAGCCCGTCGAGCACGGCACCCACCCCCTCCTCCACGCGGGAGAAGCCGTCGGCGAGCAGGTCCTGGAAGGTGTCCATCGGTAGCACGGTAGCCCTACCCCCTGACAGCATCCAGGCGATCCGCGATGCTGGGGGCATGCAGACCACCACGTTGAACGTCCGGACGGGAGGCGAGGAGGTCGTCCTCGACCTCACCCGTGAGTGCGAGGGCTTCGTGTCGGGACGGGGCGACGGGCTGCTCCACGTCTTCGTCCCGCACGCCACCGCGGGGCTGGCGATCATCGAGACCGGCGCGGGCTCCGACGACGACCTGCTCGCGGCCCTGGGCGACCTGCTGCCGGCCGACGACCGGTGGCGGCACGCGCACGGCGCGCGCGGCCACGGCCGGTCGCACGTCATGCCCGCGGTCGTCCCCCCCTACGCCACCGTCCCCGTCGAGGGCGGGAGGCTGGCGCTCGGCACCTGGCAGAGCATCTGTCTCGTCGACCTCAACGTCGACAACGCCGAGCGGAAGGTCCGGCTCGACTTCCTCGAGGGCTGACCAGGGACGCGCTCGGCGCACCGCGCGGTCACTCGTCCTCGGGGAGGGACAGGTGGACGTCGCCTCGCGAGGACGTGGGTGCCGACGTGACGTATCGTTCCGGGACGATCTCACCCCATGGTCTCGACGAGGAGAACGACACATGGCACCGAGACGACTGCCCTTCATCGTCATGCTCGTGGCGGCTGCCGCCCTCGTGACGGGCTGTTGGGACGGGGAGGACTCTGGCACCGACTCCTCGGCACCGACCGCCGAGGCCGACGCGGCGGTGGACCAGCGTGTGACAGAGGCCGAGCAACGGGCCTCGGAAGCAGAGGCACGCGTCTCCGAGCTCGAGTCCGAGCTCGACACCGCTCGGCAACAGGCGGAGGAGGCCGAGACCCGGGCCGACGACGCGGAGAGCCGGGCCGAGGAGGCGGAGGCTGCCGCGCTCGCCGCGGGTGAGGAGGCCGCGGCCGAGGCCGAGCCGGACACGGGCGACGATGAGACCGACCAGGATTCGGACGACTCCGCCCCGGAGGCGAGCAGTCTGACCACCTCCCAGGAGAATGCTGTGCGATCGGCGCAGGACTACCTTCAGTTCACGGCGTTCTCACGCACCGGCCTCATCGGGCAGCTGGAGTTCGAGGGCTTCTCCACCGAGGACGCCACCTTCGCCGTCGACAGCCTCGACATCGACTACAACGAGCAGGCGGCCGCGGCGGCCGAGTCCTATCTCGAGTTCAGTGGCTTCTCGCGGCAGGGACTCATCGACCAGCTGGTCTTCGAGGGCTACACCCAGGAGCAGGCGACCTACGGGGTGGACCAGACCGGCCTCTGACGGCCAACCCACGCCACCGGATACCGCGACGACGGGTGGACGACCCATGGACGACCTGGAACCCTTGCCCGCCGGACCGGCTCCCACCCGCGACGAGCTGCTGACGCTCGAGGGCACGGGATGGGACGGTTCCCTCGACGCCCTGCGCCAGGGCCACGCCACCGCCGTGTGACGTCCGCCCGGGCCCGACCCTGACGCCAGCCTCGGGCCTCTATGGTCGGGCCCCGCTAGGCTGACGCGCCATGCAGCGCCCCCTCCCCCGCCCCGCGGTGCTGGGGTATGCCGCCGGCAGCGTGGGCACGGGTGGGTTCAGCACGCTGCCGGGGCTGGTGCTCGCCTACTACCTCACCGACACCCTCGCCGTCCCCGCGCTGCTGGCCAGCGTGGTGGTCGTCGTGCCCAAGGTCTGGGACGTGCTCATCGACCCGCTGGTGGGTGCGCACAGCGATCGCGACGCCGCGACCAGAGCAGGGCGCACGCGCCTCATGTTGCTGGGCGCGCTGACCCTCCCGCTGGGTTTCGTCGGGATGTTCGCCGTCCCGACCGGGCTCGGGCCGGTCGCCGCAGGCGCCTGGGTGCTGGGCTGCTTCGTGCTGGCGACGACGTCCTTCTCCTGCTTCCAGGTGCCCTACATCGCGCTCCCCGCAGACCTCACCGGCGACTACGCCGAGCGGACCCGGGTCATGGCCTGGCGCATCGCCGTCCTCGCCCTGGCGATCCTGCTCGTCGGCGCCGGCGGTCCGGCGCTGCGCGACGCGGCGGGGGGCGGCCACCGCGGCTACCTCGTCATGGCGCTCGGCATCGCCGTGCTGCTGCTCGCCGGCATGCTCGCGACCGTCGCCGGCACCCGGCGGCATCTCTCCTCGACCCGGGCAGCCGGCTCGTCCACCTCAGCGCTCGCGGGCTACCGCGCCGGGCTCGCCGCGTGGCGGGAGGAACGGGCATACCGCACGCTGCTGTCCGTCTTCGTGCTCCAGGCGCTCGCGAGCGGCGTCATGCTCGCCGCGGCGCAGTACGTCGCGGCCTACACCCTCGGCGACCAGGCCGCCCTGACCTTCCTCTTCGCCGCCCTCGTCGCCCCCGCGCTGCTGGTCATGCCGCTGTGGACGCGGTATGCCGCCCGCCGCGGCAAGGCGGGCTCGCTGCGGGTCGCCTCGCTCGCCTTCGCCGCGGCGACGCTGGCCCTGGTGGGGATGCTGTGGGCGCCGGGCTGGTGGGTCTACCTCGCGGTCGGCGTCGCGGGCGTGGCCTACGCCGGCATGCAGCTCTTCCCGCTCGCGATGCTGCCCGACGTCATCAGCGCAGCCGGCCGCGAGCGCGGCGGCGCCATGAGCGGGCTGTGGACCGCCGGGGAGACCACCGGCCTGGCCCTGGGGCCCGTGGTCGTGCTCGTGCTGCTCGGCCTCACCGGCTTCCGCTCCAGCACCGCCGGGGAGGTCCTGGCCCAGCCTACGGCGGCGTCCACAGCCATCGTGCTCGCCTTCTCGATCGTCCCGGCGGCCCTGGTCACGTCGAGCCTCCTCCTGCTGCGGCGCTACGACGAGCCGGCCCTCACCACCGCCCCTGCGACGAGAGGTCTGCCGTGACACCTCGCTCCACCGACCCCGACGAGGCGGGACGTGACCTCGGCGCCGACGTGCTCGCCCGGCTCGACGCCTACCGCAGCGCCGACGCCCCCACCCACGGTGGTCGGGTGCTCAGCTACGTCTACGACAGCGGCCTGGCCGAGCTGGACGCGCTCGCCGGCGCGGCTGCCGCCCGGGTCCAGGCGGTCAACGCGCTCGACCCCACGACCTTCCCGTCGGTGGCGCTGCTGCAGGCCGACATCCTCCGGTTCGCGCGCGAGGTGCTCGGGGGCGGCCCGGACACTGCGGGAGCGGTGACCTCGGGCGGCACCGAGAGCATCCTGCTCGCCGTGCTCGCGGCCCGGGAACGCTGGCGCGAGCGCCACCCGGGCAGCACCGCCACCCCCCGCGTGGTCGCGCCGAGCACGGCCCACGCCGCCTTCCACAAGGCTGCCCACTACCTCGGGCTCGACGTGGTCACCGTCCCGGTCGACCCGGGCACGGGCACCCTGCCCGCCGAGCGGCTCGTCGCGCGCCTCGACGACGCGACCGCATTGGTGGTCGTGAGCGCACCGGCATACCCGCATGGCGTGGTCGACCCGGTCGGGGCGGTCGCCACAGCGGCAGCCGAGCGCGACATCCCATGCCACGTCGACGCCTGCGTCGGCGGCTTCGTCCTGCCGTGGTGGCCAGGCGCTGAGGGGTGGGACCTGTCCGTCCCCGGGGTCACGAGCATCTCCGCCGACCTGCACAAGTTCGGCTACGCCCCCAAGGGTGCGTCGGTGCTCCTCTTCGCCGACCCCGCACTGGACCGGGCGCGCTACTACGCGCTCACCGACTGGCCCGGCTACCCCGTGGTCAACCCCACGGCGTTGGGGTCGCGCTCGGCGATGTCGTTGGCGGCGGCGTGGGCGGTCCTCACCCGCCTCGGGCCGCAGGGGTATGCCGATCTCACGGGGCGCGTGGTCCAGGCGACGACCGCGGTGCGCGGGGTGGTGGACGGGATCGTCGGGCTGCGGGTGCTCGGCGACCCGGTCGGCCCGTTGCTCGCGGCGGCGGCGGACACCGAGGTCACCGAGGCGGACGGGGTGGACCCGCACGCGTGGGCAGCGGCGGTGGCGCGGCGCGGCTTCGTGCTGCAGGGGCAGCCCGGGATGACGCAGACCGACGGCTCGAGGATCCCGCGGTCGACGCACCTGACGATCACGCCCGTCACCTCGGGGGTGCTGGAGGAGCTGGGCGCCGCGCTCGTCGCCGGGGCGGACGAGGTCCGCGGTCGGGCCGGCGCGGGCATACCTGCCCAGGAGGTGGCGGCCCCACCGGATCCCGCGCTGCTCGCGCGAGCGGCCTGGGAGAGCGGCGAGCTGGACCTTGCGTCGGTGCTAGGGCTCATCGAGGCGCTGCCCCGCGAGCGCAGCGCCGCCCTGCTCGTGGACTTCCTGGCGGAGTTCGGCGAGGGGCCGACGCAGGCCTGAGGGCACCGCGGCGAGGACCGACCGCTGCCCGGGCGTCCCTCGCTCAGTCGCCGCGCCTGCGGCGCCGCCAGCCGTCCCAGAGGGCCGCGGTGAGGGCGAGCAGCAGGATCACCAGGGCCGCCCCGATCGCCGCACGCAGGCCACCGCCGGGGTCCGACGTCTCACCCGCACCCAGCTGGTAGGCCGTGATGAGCACGGCGGCGCCGATGGCCGAGCCGACGCGCTGCCCGGTCTGCAGCGCTCCACCGGCCGCGCCACCCATGCGCGGCGGCACGTCGGCGAGGGTGAGGGTGAAGTTGGGCGAGACGACGGCGCCGCCGCCCAGCCCGGCGAGGAGCAGCGGCAACGCGAGTGCGGCCCACAGCCACGGCCGGTCCTGGGCCCAGCCGGCCAGCAGCGCCATGAGCACCAGGCCGGTCATCATGACGGCCAGGGCGTAGATGACGAGCGGGCGCCCGACCCGGGAGACCGCCCGCCCGGCCCACGGCGAGGAGACCGCGGAGCCGACGGCGAAGGGTGTGAGGAGCAGACCGGTCGCCAGGGTGGAGTAGCCCAGGCCGTCCTGGAGGTAGACCGAGAGCACGAGGAAGACCCCGGTGAAGCCGGTGAAGTAGAGCGAGCCGACGACGATGCCGTTGCCGTAGCCCGGCGTGCGGCGCAGCAGCGCGATGTCGAGGAGCGGAGCACCACCGGTCCGGCTGAGGCGGCGCTCCCAGGCGACGAAAGCCCAGCCGAGGGCGGGTACCCCGGCCAGCAGCACCAGCAACCGCGTCTCCCCGGACTCCAGCGCCACCACCGGCAGCAGCAGACAGAGCACGGCGAGACCGAGCAGGACCGCACCGACCATGTCCAGGCGGGCGTCGGCGGACTTCCCCTCGACCCGGGTGTCGGGCACCATCCGGGCGATCGCCACGAGCAGGACGGCGCCGATCGGCACGTTGACGAGGAAGATCCAGCGCCAGCCGCCGTCCTCCCCGGCCAGCGCGATGATGACCCCGCCGAGCACGGGCCCGACCGCGGAGGCCACCGAGACCACGAGGCCGAAGAGCCCGAACGCCCTCCCCCGCTCAGGCCCGGTGAAGAGCTCCTGGATGAGCCCGGTGTTCTGCGGCGACAGCAACCCCGCCGAGACGCCCTGGAGGAGCCGCGCGGCGACGAGGACGCCCGCGGTCGGCGCCAGACCGCACGCCGCGCTGGCCAGGACGAAGCCGGCCAGCCCGATGAGCATGAGCCGCCGCCGGCCCCAGGCGTCGCCGAGCCGGCCGCCGGTGACGAGCACGAGGCCGAAGCTGAGGGCATACCCGGAGACGACCCACTGGATCGTGGCGGCCGAGGTGTCCAGGCCGCTGCGCATCGACGGGATCGCGACGTTGACGATGGTGACGTCCAGCAGCGACATGAAGCCGACCGCCAGCGTCACGGCGAGGATCCGCCAACGGGCCGGGTCGGGAGCGGGATCGGCGGTCGTCGTGCCGGAGGTGTCCTCAGCCGTCACGGCGCGCCTTCATCACCCACCCATGCTAGGCGGGCGCACCGACAGACCGCCCCTCGGGCTGGCTCCCGGCGGCCCGCCTGGGAGCCGGCTCGTCAACTCCCCGCCGGTATGTCACTCGACAACCCCCTCGAGGAGGCTCGTGAGTGACATACCGGCTCACAGTCGAGCGGGCGGGCAGCAGCCGGCCCCGATCCCCCGGCTAACCTGGGAGGACCCCCACTCGTGAAGGAGCACCATGCAGAACTCGTCCATGCCGCGCACCACCCTGGTCCTGGGCGTCCTGCTCATCGCCGTGGGCGTCATCGGCTGGCTCGCCGCCGGCATGTCGAGCTGGACCGCCCTCATCCCGGCGATCCTGGGCGTGGTGCTGGCGGTCTGCGGCGTGCTGGGGCGCAGCAACCCCAAGGTGTGGATCCACGCCGCCCTGGTGGTCGCGCTCATCGGCGCACTGGGCACGCTGCGCAACGTCCTCGGGCTCGGCGACCTGCTCGCCGGCGAGGCCGAGCGCCCGCTGGCTGTGATCTCCGGCACCATCAGCTTCGTGCTGCTGGTGGGGTATGTCGTGCTCGGCATCCGCTCCTTCGTGGCCGTGCGTCGCGAGCGCCGCTCCGCCGTGAGCTGACACCTAGCCTCAGCCAGGGTCGCGAGGGTCCTCACTGACAGAATCGGTCGGATCGCCTCGATCTGCTTCCCCGCGGCGTCTTCTGCACGATCCAGCTCGTAGTGACTCTGCAGGTTGATCCAGAACTCAGCCGAGGTGCCGAAGTACTTCGCCAGGCGCAGCGCCGTGTCCGCCGTGATCCCTCGCTTGCCCTGCACGATCTCGTTGATGCGCCGGGGCGGCACCCCGATCGACACCGCAAGCTTGTTCTGCGTGATAGCGAAACCCTCGATGAAGTCCTTCATGAGAACCTCACCAGGATCGATCGGGGCCATCTTGTCGGTGGAAGTCAACGATCTCCACCTCCTCTGGTCCGGGGTCAGTCCACACGAAGCAGACCCGCCACTGGTCGTTGATCCTGATGCTGTGCTGGCCGGCCCGGTCGCCCTTCCGCAGCTCGAGCCGGTTCCCAGGGGGGACGCGGAGGTCGGCGAGCGACTCCGCGGATCCCACCTGCCGAAGCTTGCGCAATGCCACACTATGGATCCTCGGATCGATCGAGCGCACGCGCTCACGACGCCACCGGCGGGGAAGGGCAGCGGCGTGGGTCGCCCCACAGGCAGTCGCAACGTCACCCGCCGCACCGACGAAGAAGTCACAGCGTGGCTACGGGAAGCGATGCAACGAGACCCCGGCGCCAGCGCGACCGAGCTGCAAGCCGCTGCCCGCGAGCAGGGCATCGCCTACCCGACGCAGCTCTGCCGCGCGGCGGCTCTGCTCGGTGCCCGACGAGGCGCCGGCGAACCCTGGCGCATGCCCGAGCACGACCAGGACGTCGAGGACGAGCAGCCCGTCGAGCAGGAGAAGCAGACCCGCGCCGTTGGTCGGCCCCAGCCTGGCCCGCTGCCCGGCCTGCCCGTCGATCCTGCCGCCCTGGCCGCTTCGGCCGGTCGGCTCACGCCACGGCCGCCCGTCGAGCAGCTTGTCGAGGACGAGCCAGGCCTTCGTCGGCCCCAGGGACGTCGAGGGCAACGTCGACAGCCGCGCCGACCTAAGCCCCGCAGCAGAAGAGGACGGAGCCGATGAGCGAGGACACGTTATACCCGGCCACCTACGACGAGCTCGTCGTGCAGTGGTGCGTGGCCCGCGACGCCTACGACGCGGACCTGCGGGCTGCGGGGCAGCGGCGCACCTCTTGTACAGCAGGCAATTCGAGCACGTCGCACGGCCGAGCGTAGCGTCGGGCGCCGCCGAGCAGTGCGGTAGAGCGGGCCACGACACGGACGAATCGAATGGCCACGGACCCACTGGCAGGACTAGCGCAGGTCAATCGGTCTCGTCGCCCCTGGGGCGTCCCGCCGGACCGTTGCGTACGGCTTCGATGATCTTCGGCAGTACGCTGATCACGGTCACAATGCCAGCGATGGTGGCTCCGTCATCGACTCCCAGGTAGGCCAGCCAGATCGTGGCTACGAGGCCCAGGATCGGCACGAGGCCAGCTAGCCAGACACCCGTGAGGACCGCCCTCGATCTGGTCTTGCTCTCCTCACGAGATATGTGGTCCTCAGCATCGAGAGCCTTCTCGGCCATCTGGAACACGCGCTCAGGGAACGACGCATTGATCTCCCCGTACTGGCTTAGAGTTCGTGCGTCGGGTAGCGGGCCACTGTGGGACTGGCTGACGACCAGGCCCTGAAACTGCTCTAGCGGTTGGGCTTTGGGGTCTTGGTCTGGGTCGTAGGCGCTTGGCGTGTCGCCTGCTTCAACGACCTGCCCACCGCGGTCCAAGACTGCTCGATCATCCCCGTTCGGGGGGACCGGCGCAGTCGTGTCGGATTGCCGGTGACCCCCATGTACACGCCCTCCCGGAACCCTTGCATCGCTGCGTTCCTGGTGCTCATGACCCGACGGTACCGAACCTTCCTGTGGGGTGTCTGCATCTTCTTCGTCACGATCTGGCATCGCCTCGTCCTGGTGGCCCCTGCGTCAGAAGAACAGAACTCTAGCTCAACCCCTTCCACAGGGGCGAGGCCGCCCTGATCGACGGGGCAGTCCACCGAGGCCGCCCCGTCGGCCAAGCACATGGCGGCAGGCAGGTGGTAGACAGGCGCGCCGACAGCACCAAGGCCCAGCAGCGTCCGGACACACAGCTCAGCAGCACGACCGCGAAGTTCCACCGGCCATGAAGGCCGCCCAGGAGCGGCGCGGCGTGCCGCTGTTTAGCCAGGCCGACGCCCGCCTCGCCAGGGTCCCCCCTCGCCAACAGGACCGCGCCAGCGTTCGCGGCCGTAGCCGCCGCCTCGCGCGGTGGCAGGCCTTCCAGCAGCGGGAGGGGGGAGCAGATCGCCAAGCACGAAGCCGCCGAGCATCCCCAGCCGCAACGACGGCGCGCGCTTGTGCGGCGGGTCGCCGCGCGGCATGTCTGAGGGTGCCTATAGTGTTTGCCTTGCACAACGTAGTGCAGGCGCTCCTCCCAGTTGGGATGCCAACTTGGGTGCGCGACTGTCAACCAAGCGAGAGATGCGCGGCGAAGATGAAGGGCCGGTGAGCGCCATGAATGACTCGGTTCTGAGAGCCCCCGAAAGAGTGGATCACAGGTGGCGAGAGAAGATCACGAACGCGAACCGAGCGCGGGAGATGACCCAGCAGATGCGGAAGGGGAAGAGCGCGACCTTCCGTCGAGCGGTGGGCGCGACACGTCTCGAAAGGTAGGGCGAACTCCACTCTTCGAGGCCCGCCACTCCGAACGCTACGCCCGGCAGTCGATCATCCGCCAATACCAAGAGTTGACTGGCGCAAGCCTGATTGCGGTTATTGATCAGATATTCCCTGAGAATCTGACCTACTTGGAGGAGTTGCTACACGATTGCGGCTCGGGCGACCAACTGCACCTGCTCCTGGCTTCCCCTGGCGGCGATGGCGAGACTGCCATTCGGATGGTGCGGTCCCTTCAGGCCAGATGCTCTGAGCTGACCGTCATTCTGCCGGACATGGCCAAGAGCGCAGCGACGCTCCTTTGTCTTGGGGCTGACTCGATCCTCATGGGTCCTGCGGGCGACCTCGGTCCCGTGGACCCACAGTTTCAACTCGGGGGAAGAAGTCTCGCGAGCGCCAAGGAAATTGTAGCGGCCGTAGATGAAGCGGAGGCCCGCGTGAAGGCCAGCCCGGACACCTACCCCCTCTTCAGTGGGCTTTTGTCAGACGTCAACATGCTCATGGTGGAGCAGGCTAGGAACGCCCTAGACCGGACGGGGGCCCTCGTGCGGGAAGCACTAGCTAGTCTGGAAAAACGCCATCCCGACGACGTAGCGAACCTGGCCGACAACCTCCAGGCCCCCCTAATTGACGACCCGAAAAGTCACTCGGCGGTCATCCCCGCCCGCCAGGCGAAAGAGTTCGGCCTTCCAGCGGTTAGCGCGGATCCGGATTCCGAGGCGTGGGGGCTCATCTGGTCGCTTTGGACGAGGTACTTCACGCTCGGGTGCTTCCCAGCGGGCCCAGTGGCGGTGTACGAGGGTGCCCGCGCGTCCCACGTCATACAGCCCTCGGTGTAGAACGAAAGCTTGTCTGACACACCGTTCTTTGCCGGCGGCCGTCGCCGAAAGATTGCAATACGGTCGAAGCCATGACCGAGAGCCGAGACACCTGGACCACCCGCGACTACCCCGTGCTCGTCGATCTGGCCGAGCACTTGGACGCGAGCGGCTTACCAGCGCAGCCGCATACGCTCAGCGTCCAAGGTCTAGACCGTGAGCAGATCACCCGTGCCTTCGTTGCTCTCATCGGCGGCAACTACATCGAGGGCCAGCACGTCACGGACTATGACGGCCAGACGGACGCCATCGCCTCGGGCCTCACCGAGAAGGGACGCCGCGCAGCCGGGCTATGGCCGGCCGAGGGAACCGACCACACCCTCGCCTTGGTCGAGGCTCTTCGCGCCGCTGCCGAGCAGGCCGAGACCGATGACGAGCGCAGCAAGCTCCGCAAGGCAGCCGACGCGCTAGCTGAGGTGTTTCAGCGTTAATGTCCGCTTCGGGCGGTCGGATCAAACCACATCCGGGTCTTCTGGATTGGGTTGATTCTTCCTCTGGTCTCGGTGGTAG
>NZ_MKKF01000025.1:0-14942 GCF_001942435.1 Serinicoccus sp. CNJ-927
AAAACGCTCGAGCACGTCGAGCTCGAAGTCCTTCGGTGGGTCGACTGGTACAACACGACCCGCCCGCACTCATGGTGCGACTACCTCGCACCCGCAGCGTACGAACACGACCACTACGCTGCCCCCAACCCTTCGACGGCGACCGCCGACGAAGCACACACGACTCTCCACTGAACCCGGGGCGGTTCACCCTGCGGGCCAACGGCGTCGACACCCTGCACGGGCTGGCCCGGTTCACCGGACGGAACAGCATCGACATCGGCGGCGCCCCCTACGAGGCGAACCACTTCCTGATCGCCACCGGCGCCCGCCCCCGCCCGCTGGGTTTCCCAGGCGAGCAGCACCTGGTCGACAGCACCGACTTCCTAGAACTGCCCGACCTCCCGCCCCGGATCCTGTTCGTCGGCGGCGGCTTCGTCTCCTTCGAGTTCGCCCACATCGCCGCGCGTGCCGGCTCCGCCGTCACCATCATCGACCGCGGCCCCCGCCCCCTCAAGGCGTTCGACCCTGACCTGGTCGAGCTCCTCATCGCCCGTGGCGCCGCGGCCGGGATCGAGCTGCAGCGCTCCACCACCATCACCTCGATCGAGCGGTCCGGGACCGGCTACCAGGTCACCATGGACCGGGCAGGCACCACCGAGACGATAGACTTCGACCTCGTCGTGCACGGCGCCGGCCGGACGCCCGAGTTGACCAGCCTGGACCTGGACACGGCCGGCGTCGCCTGGGACGAGCACGGCTTGGCCGTCGCCCCCCACCTGCAGAGCACCACCAACCCGGCCGTGTACGCCGCCGGCGACTCAGCAGACACCCCGGGCATGCCGCTGACCCCGGTCGCCGTGATCGAGGGCAAGGTCGCAGCGTCCAACCTGCTCAAATCCACCACGACCGTGCCCGACTACGCCGGCATCCCGACCGCGGTTTTCACCATCCCCGAGCTGGCCAGGGTGGGACTGCTCGAGCAAGAGGCCCGCGACCAGGGCATCGACCTGGTGGTCCGCCACCACAACACCAGCAGCTGGTTCTCCAACTACCGCACCGGGGAGAGCACCGCCGCGGCCAAGATCCTCATCAACCGGACCAACGACCAGATCGTCGGCGCGCACCTGCTCGGCCCCGAGTACGCCGAGCTGATCAACTTCCTCGGCCTCGCGATCAAACTGGACCTGACCACCAGGCAGCTCAAGTCGATGACCGCCGCTTACCCCACCGTCGGCTCAGACCTCGGCTCCATGCTCTGATCCCCACGTACTGACCGGACCGAGGTGGGCGCGCGGCAGGACGAGCGGTTAGAGGCCGAAGGCTCCGCCGCTGATGAGGATGAGGAGGCCCAGGCCGATCAGGACGATGGGGAACAGGATGTGCTCCCAGCGCTCCAGGGCCTCGGCGATCGGTCGGCGGGTGGCCACGAACTTGGCCACGCCTACCAGGACGGCTACGAGCGCGAGGAACACGATGCAGTAGGCCACCACCCCGGCCGTGCCCACGCTGAGGAAGACCGGGACATAGACCCCGATGTTGTCCCCGCCGTTGGCGAAGGTCACCCCGGCCACCGTCCACACCGCGACGTTCTTGCCCTCGACCTTGGCCTCGTCATCGTCATCGTCGTCGTCCCCGCGCCAGAGCTGCCAGGCCGCCCACAGCCCCAACCCCAACGGGATGAGCCCGAAGTACGGGATGGCCTCCGGGGGCAGGAACGCCCCCGCCCCCACGGTCACCAGCACTGCCGCACCCAGAATGGCAGCGAATCCGAGGTATTGGCCGGCCAAGATCCGGGCGGTGGTCCCGCGCTGACCTGCCCCCCGGGCGAAGAACAACGACAGCACGATGATGTCATCAATGTTGGTGGCAATGAACAAGCCGATGGCCTGCAGGACCGAAGACAGGATCACGCCGTCCCCTCCCCTGGGCGGCACCCCGGCACCGCACAGCCCGGGTCCAGACACGGGGCACTCTCGTCCACCGCGAGGGTCACCTCTACCAAGGAGGTCAGCGCCAGCGCTAGGTGCGCGTCGGCGATCTCATACCGGGTCCGGCGCCCTTCGGAGACGGCGACCGCGATCCCGCAGTCCCGCAGGCAGGCCAGGTGGTTCGACACGTTCGACCGCGTCAACTCCAGGTCCCGGGCGAGCTCCGCCGGGTAGGCCGGCCCCTGAAGCAGCCTCAGCAGCATCCGTGACCGGGTCGGGTCGGCCATGGCCCGGCCCAATCGGTTCGTCACGTCCAAACGAGAGTAATTGATCAGCACTCGCTGAACTATACATCAGACGCTGAACCATTCGAGGTGACCCCTCCGTCGACCTCCGGTGTCCGCGTCCACGAGTGTCGCCCCAACAAGCCCAGTTCCGGAACTTCCTTCCAGCCGCGCCCACCATGGCCGACGAGCGCCAGAGCTTGTGGCCCAATAGGGCAGCTCGGTGCTGCCCAGACTGCCTCCAGGCACGAACGGCGTGCCGTCGCGGCAGATCCGGCACGGCGTCCTAATCTAGGCTCAGCCACGCACTTCGGTGCGGGGGTTAGCCACTCGTCCGGGCAGCCGCTCGGTGGCACCAGAGAACTGACCCGCCTCTGTCATGGACGGCCACAAGCCGTCCGACGGCAGGGCGACAGTTTGGAGCGGGCAGTGGCAGGGCGAGAGAGCCGCATCGAGCTCCCCCCAGCGCGCACCGGCCGGCCATCCGCTCACCCTCGCCAATACCGCCCTGACGAGCTCGTGCGGTTCGACGCGCGCATCCCCGCCCGGCTGGCAAAACAGCTCTACGACGTCGCCCTCAGCGACGGCCGCTCCGTGACGGCCGTGCACGCCGACCTCCTGGCTTCCGCCCTCGAACGTCGCGGTGGCGCGATGGAGTGATGTCGATCGGCCAGGGCGCCGACATGCGAAAGGCCCAGAGCGCCAACTCCGGACCTCGTCGCGATCTCTTCAGCGAGTCACTACCTCGCTGCCTTGAACCACTTGCGCAAGCACCCGAGGGGGTACTTCTATGTCTTCAGCACGTCCAGAGTGCACTTCTGGAACCGGAAACTTCAACCGCCACGCCGATGACGAGGATCATCCTGAAGAGGCGGTCCGCAACTACCGGCCGAACGCGATCCCGCGGGATGAGTGGGCACCCGTCGCAGGCTTCACCCGCGAGTCCGTCCTCCTGGTGCACCCACGCAGCGAACGGCACGCGATCGAGGCGATGCGTACCGTGTCGCAGTTCATCGTCTGGGCGCACCGGGAGGGCTACCCGCTGGACCGGGAGCGGATGTTCGTCCCGGACGCGGTCGAGCGGTACATCACCGTCGGTGCCGCACACCTGTCGGTCACCTCCCGCGCCACGCGCCGCTCCGACCTGCGACGCTTCGCCCGGCAGATCACCACGAAGGCGCCCTGGACGCCGGACCCTCCCCAGCTGCGGCGGAGGAGAACCATCGAGCCCTTCACGAAGGACCAGATCACCAGGCTCTGGGAGATCGCCCACGACCAGAGCACCGAGATCCGCCGCAGACGCTTCACCGGGTACCTCGCTCTCGGCCTCGGCGCCGGATTGCACCCGCACGAGATGTGGAAGGCCAACGTCGGCGACCTAGAGACCGTGCACGGCTACCTGTGCGTGCAAGTGCGCCACGGTAACCATCCGCGCACCGTGCCGGTCACCGCCCCCAACGACCTCGTCCTGGGTGAGTTCCTGGCCGAGCAGGCCGAGGCACCGATCCTGGCCTACCGGCCCCGCAAGTGGGACCGCTCGCCCTTCCACGAGATGCTCCGCAAGGCCGACATCCCACCCGGATGCCCCACGATCACCCCGGCCCGCCTACGGGCAACGTGGATGGTGGACCACCTCTGCCACGAAATCTCGATGGGAGGCCTGACCCGGATCGCGGGCTTCACCTCGTGGCGGCCGTACACCTCACTGCAACAGTTCGTGCCGCAACCCGACGACCGGACACTCTTCGCCCAGGCGGCAAGGCGATGAGCCGACGGCGCCGACGGTCACCCGAGCCACCGGGCGGCGGCCGAAAGAGTTCGGACGCCACGCCAGCGAACCCCATGACGATCGACCAACGGATCGCACGGGCAGTTGCCGTCGCCAGCAGCGACGTCGCCTCACGACTGTGCACGGCCGCCGAGCTCCGGACCGGGCGCCCGCGACTCATCCCGCTGCCCGGCGTGCTCGCAGCGTTCTTCTTCCACGCCTCCGGTGACGACCGCCGGGGTATGCCGGTCCCTGAAGTTACTGACGCCCAGCCAGCGGGCCCAACTCGGCATCCCCGAGACAACCGCGATCGGCTACAAGCGGGTCCACTCCGGTTGGCGTGCCATCGTCCGCGTCGTCGCTCGCGGCGTGCTGGTCGACCACGACCATGAGCTCGACGTCGATCACGACACTGGTGAGGTGCTCGCCTGCCCCACCGACTGCCCTTACGAGCAGGTCACCCAGGACGAGGTCGCCACCCTACTCATCCAGGCGAGCCTGCCACCGGAGTTCGACCGGCCACCGGCGGTGGCGATCGACGGCACCGACGTGGAGAGCTTCGCCCGAGCCCACAAGCGACAAGTCGACGCTGACGGTGCAAGCTTCTACTCCTTCGACCGGGACGCGCGGTGGGGCCACCGCACCTCGACCGACCGACGACCCACCGAGCACTTCTTCGGCTACGAAGCCCACATCGCCACCTACGCCCCCCGGGTCGGAGCAGCGCCAGTCCCGCAGCTCGCGGCCGGGCTGGCGCTGCGGCCCGGCATCCGAGACCGCACCCGTGCCTGCCTGACCATCATCGACCACCTGCCCCGGTTCGCCGAAGTCCTCCTCGACCGCGGATACACCATGGCCAAGGCCAGCCGGCTGGCCCGCCCGCTCCGCGACCGGAACATCACCCTGACCATGGACCTGCACAAGAGCCAGCGCGTCGTCCGCCCCGGCCCCGAGCCCGGGACGGTCTGGGTCGACGGCACCCTCTTCACCAGCGCCCTGCCCCAGACGCATCGCAAGCTCGAACCACCCGAACCGGGCCTGACCGCCGGCGAGAAGGCACGCCGGAGAGAGGCCTACGACGCACGCGAGCCCTACCGCTTCGTCGCCCACGCCAAACGCTACAAGAAGCACAGCACCCAACGCTTCCGGGGACCAGCCGTCGAGGGGCACCCCTTCAAGGTCCGCTGCCCCAACACCCCGGCCTCGATGCGGATGCCGCACACCATCCCCACCACGACCTGCGTCCCCGGCGAACCATGCGGGTGCGGCAAGACCATCACGATCTCCGACACCGTGCTCGAGCGAGACCGCCAGCACCACCCCTGGCAGAGCACCCGCTGGGCCATGTCCTACAACCGCCGCAGCCTCGTCGAGGGCATCATCGGCGCCAACCGGTTCCAACGGCTCAACCTCAACCGCGGCTTCTTCCGCATGACCGGCCTCGTCGCCACCGGCCTGCTCCTGGCCGTGACGCTCGTCGGGCACAACCTCGTCCGCCTTCACGCCTGGCACACCGTCCGGGGCCTCCCCGAGCCCTGGCAGGTCCACCTCGGCGAACCCGTCGACGACCGACCTCTCGACAAGGCCACCCGCACCCGGGGTCGGCGCAAACGCAGAGGCGACTGACCGCTCCAACACCGGCCCAGTCACCCGCACGGCGACGGCGCCAGCCTGCCCGGAAGCCCGCCCTGGGCCCCGAATCGGGGCCCAGGGCATACGAGATCACCACCTCGCAGGCTCTACCGAGCCCCGCAACGACGAAACTCCCGGCCGGATCAGATCCGGTCGGGAGTTTCGGGTATCCGAAACGGGTAGTTCAGGGAACTCACCCACGTGCGCGAGGGGGGAGTTGAACCCCCACGCCCTTGCGGGCACACGGACCTGAACCGTGCGCGTCTGCCTATTCCGCCACTCGCGCGAGTGCCGGACAAGATTACCACCGCGGCCACCTGCACCCCTAATCCACCAGGGCCTCCGACAGGCCCAGGGCGCCGGGCCAGCCTCCAGGGTCCTCCCACCCGTGGCGGCTACCATCGAGGCGCCAGCCATCAACCGTGCCACCAGTCAGGAGAGGGCCGTGGGTGTCTTCGACAAGCTCGAGCGGCGGCTCGAGCGCGCCGTGAAGCAGCCCTTCGCCAAGGTCTTCAAGGCCGAGGTCCAGCCGGTCGAGATCGCCTCCGCCATGCGCGGCGCCATGGACGACCGCGCCGCCGTCCTCGGCCCCGGCCGCACCATGGTCCCCAACGTCTTCACCGTCGAGCTGGCCGAGAGCGACTTCGAGCGCCTCTCCTCCTACTCCCACGCCCTCACCGACGAGCTCGTCGCCGCCGCGGAGGACCACGCCGACGCGCAGCGGTATGTCGCCCCCGGCCCGTTCGAGGTCCGGCTGGTGTCCGGGGAGGAGCTGGAGACCGGCATCTTCCGGGTGCGCCCCGCCGCCAAGGACGGCCGCCGCGGCTCCGGCGGGCGCGGCGGTGCCCGCGAGTTCGCCGAGGCCCAGCAGGCGCAGGACGCCCGTCGCGAGGAGCAGGCCCGGGAGCAGGACGCCCGTCGGGCCGAGAGCGAGCGCCCCCGTCACGAGGAGACCGGCGCCGACCGCGGCTACGAGGAGGCGGCCTACCAGCGCCCCCGCGAGTCCTCCCGACCTCGGCGCCGCAGCGGCCCGTCGCTGGACATCGACGGTCGGCAGGTGCCGCTGACGGCTGCCGTCACCACCCTCGGCCGCGACGAGGAGTGCACCGTCGTCGTCGACGACCCGGGCGCCTCCCGCAAGCACGCGGAGATCCGGATCAGCCACGACGGGCCGCACCAGCAGGTCATCCTGCGCGACCTCGGCTCCACCAACGGCACCTACCTCAACGGCGAGCAGGTCGGCAGCGAGCAGCTGCGCACCGGCGACCGCATCACCCTCGGGCGCACCCACATCACGGTCCAGCTGGAGGGTTGATGGGTGAGCTGACCCTCAACCTGCTGCGGCTGGGCGTGGTGGTGCTCCTCTGGGCGTTCGTCGTGGCCGTGGTCGGTGCCCTGCGCGGCGACCTCTACGGCACCCGCGTGCTCACCCGCAACGCCGGCCCGACCCGCAGGCCGGAGTCCCGCTCGGACCGCAAGCAACGACGCAACACCCCGACCCACCTCGTCGTGACCGAGGGACGGCTCCGGGGCACGTCGGTGCCGCTGCACGACTCCGGGGTCCTCGTCGGCCGCAACCCCGAGTGCTCCCTCGTCCTCACCGACGACTACGCCTCCGGCCGCCACCTGCGGATCTACCCCGGCTCCGACGCGTGGTACGCCGACGACCTCGGCTCCACCAACGGCACCGAGGTCGACGGGGCCCGGATCGGCACCGGGGCCAAGCTCGACCCGGGCGCGCAGATCCGGATCGGCCAGACCGTCCTCGAGCTGCGCCGCTGACCATGGCCCTCGCCCTGCGCTACGCCGCGCGCACCAACATCGGCCTCGGCAGCAAGGCCCGCAACGAGGACTCCGCGTATGCCGGGCCCGAGCTGCTCGTCCTCTGCGACGGCATGGGCGGGCACGCCGCGGGCGACGTCGCCTCCTCCCTCGTCGTCGGCGAGCTGGTCCACCTCGACGGGGAGTCGCACGGCGCCGACGACGCCCTGGACATCCTCGAGCACGCGCTGGAGGAGGCCAACAACCGGCTCGCCGAGGTCATGGAGGTCTACCCCGACTCCGACGGCATGGGCACCACCTGCATCGCCATGCTCCGGGTCGACACCAAGCTGGCCGTCGCCAACATCGGCGACTCCCGGGCATACCTCCTGCGCGGTGGGCGGCTCACCCAGATCACCACCGACCACTCCTTCGTGCAGAAGCTGCTCGACGAGGGCCGGATCAGCCAGGAGGAGGCGCAGCACCACCCGCAGCGCTCGCTCGTCACCCGGGTCTTCACCGGCCGCCCCGAGGACCACCCCGACCTGTCGCTGCGCGAGCTGCGCTCCGGCGACCGGGTGCTCATCTGCAGCGACGGGCTGACCGACTACGTCTCCACCGAGGTGGTCACCGAGATCCTCGCCGAACCCGGCCGCACCCCCGGTCAGGTCGCCGACGCGCTCGTGCACACCGCGCTGCGCGCCTCCACCCGCGACAACGTCACCGTCGTCGTGGCCGACGCCGTCTCCCCGGGCGAGGGCACGAGCAAGCCGCAGGTCGTGGGCGCCGCCAGCGAGCGCCGCGGCAACCGGCCGCTGCGCCACCTCAGCCCGGCCGAGAAGGCTGCCGCCCTGACCCGGGAGGCCTCCGGCGTCTCCAACGTGGACGACGGACCGGTCCTCGCCGAGGAGCAGAGCCGGCCCTGGGTCCGGACGCTGCGGCTGGCCGGCATCACGGTCGCCGTGCTCGCGGTGCTCGTCGCCGGGGGCTGGGCGGCGTGGACCTGGAGCCAGCAGCAGTACTACGTGGGCGAGCAGGACGGCATGGTCACGATCTACCGCGGCATCTCCCAGGACCTCGGGCCGGTGAGCCTGTCCACGGCCGAGCAGCAGACCGACCTGCCCGTCGAGGGGCTGCCCTACTACTACCAGCGCCGGGTGCAGGGCACCCTGTCCGCGGACGGGCAGGACGACGCCGAGCGCATCGTCGCCGACCTGCGGGCGCTCACAGCAGCGGCCTGCGTGCCCACCGTGCTCCTGCCGACGGGTCGCAGGGCACCGAGATCCCGGACGACATGGACACCGTCACCGCCGACAGCCTCGCCGACGCCCAGCGCTGGCGGCGTCGGGACCGGCCCGGGAGCTGCTGCGGGACTCCCTCGAGCTGGGCGGGAGCGCCCTCGGGGGCACCGAGACCAGCACCGCCACCGCGGCTCCGACGGGCTCGGAGGACACCGGGCCGACCGCGACGGTCGTGTGGCCGGAGGGATGCCCGTGAGCGCCACGACTCCCACCCCTTCCACCGTCACCAGCCTCGAGGTGCGCAGCGGCCGCACCATCGAGCTGCTGCTCCTCGTGCTGGCCGTCGGGGTCGTCACCCTCGCCTACGTCACCGTCAACCTCACCGCCGAGGGCGCGCTGCCCGCCGACGTGTGGCTGCACGTCGGTATCTTCGGCGTGCTCGCCCTCGGCCTGCACGCGGTGCTCCGCGCCCGGGCCCGTTATGCCGACCCGCTCCTCCTCCCGCTGGCGACCCTGCTCAACGGCCTGGGCCTGGTGATGATCCACCGGATCGACCTCGTGGAGACGGCCGGGGGCACCGACGGCGTGGCGAGCCGGCAGCTGCTGTGGACCGGGCTGGCGATGGTGATCGCAGCGGCCGTGCTCGTGCTGCTGCCCGACCACCGGGTGCTGCGGCGCTACACCTACATCGCCATGGCGCTCGGCTTCGTGCTGCTGCTCCTGCCGATGCTGCCGGTCATCGGGGAGACGGTGAACGGCTCACGCCTGTGGATCCGCATCGGGCCGTTCAGCTTCCAGCCGGGCGAGCTGGCCAAGATCGCGGTCGCCGTCTTCTTCGCCGGCTACCTCGTCTCGACCCGGGACGCGCTGTCCCTCGCCGGGCGCCGCATCCTGGGCCTGCAGCTGCCCCGGGCCCGCGACCTGGGCCCGATCCTGGTCATCTGGATGCTGTCGGTGCTCATCCTGGTGCTGCAACGCGACCTGGGCTCCTCGCTGCTCTTCTTCGGGCTCTTCGTCGCCATGCTCTACGTCGCGACCGAGCGCACCAGCTGGATCGTCATCGGGCTGGCGCTCTTCGCCTCGGGCTGCGTGCTCGCCTGGCGGCTCTTCGACCACGTCCAGGCCCGCGTCACGCTGTGGCTGGACCCGTTCGCCGCCGAGCAGTCCGACCAGGTCGCCAAGGGGCTGATGGGCCTCGCGCACGGCGGCATCTTCGGCTCTGGACTGGGCGGCGGTTTCCCCTACATCACCTACTACGCCAACAGCGACTACATCGTCGCCAGCTTCGGCGAGGAGCTGGGCATGATCGGGCTCTTCGCGCTGCTCCTGCTCTACGCCCTGCTCGTCGAGCGCGGGCTGCGGACGGCCATCGGCTCCCGCGACGGCTTCGGCAAGCTGCTGGCCGTCGGCCTGTCCTTCACCGTGGCGCTCCAGGTCTTCGTCATCGTCGGCGGCATCACCCGGGTCATCCCGCTGACCGGTCTCACCACGCCCTTCCTGTCGGCGGGCGGCTCCTCGCTGCTCGCCAACTGGATCATCGTGGCGCTGCTGCTGCGGATCAGCGACCACGCCCGCCGCCCCATCTCCGAGCGGCGGCAGGACCCGAGCATCGACGAGGCCGAGCGCGAGGGGGCCAGCGCATGAACACCCCCATCCGTCGGCTGGCCCTGGTCGTCTTCGCCATGTTCACCGCCCTGCTGATCTCCACGACGTGGATCCAGTTCGTCCAGGCGGAGGACCTGCGCGAGCGCCCCGGCAACCGCCGCACCCTCATCGACAACTACAGCCGGGACCGCGGCGCCATCCTCGTGGACGGCACCCCGATCGCGACCTCCGAGCCGACCAACGACGAGCTGGAGTGGCTGCGGCGGTACGACCAGGCGCAGCGGTATGCCCACGTCACCGGCTACTACTCCTTCACCTACGGCGCCGGTCTCGGGCTGGAGCGGGCCGAGGACCCGGTGCTCGCCGGCACCGACGACAGCCTGTTCTACCAGCGCCTCTCCGACATCGTCACCGGCACGCCCGCCTCCGGAGCCAGCTCGAGCTGACCATCGACCCCGACGTCCAGGCGGCCGCGGCGGAGGCCCTGGGCGACCGGCGGGGCGCCGCCGTCGCGCTGGACCCGGCGACCGGCGAGATCCTGGCCATGGTCAGCCGGCCCAGCTACGACCCCAACGCCCTGGCGAGCCACCAGCTGGCCGCCGTGGACGAGGCCTACACCTCCCTCAGCGAGGACCCGGCCGAGCCGTTGGTCAACCGCGCGATCGGCGGCGACCTCTACCCGCCCGGGTCGACCTTCAAGCTCGTCCTCGCGGCGGCCGCGCTGGAGTCGGGGGAGTACTCCCCGGACACCGAGCTCGAGGGCGGGTTGACGTATACCCTCCCGAACACCGAGACCGAGCTGCCCAACTTCGGCGGCGCCGCCTGCGACCCCGAGGGGCGGCCGACCCTCGCGGAGTCGGTGCAGGTCTCCTGCAACACCTCCTTCGCCTGGCTCGCCGGCGAGCTCGGCGCCGACTCCGTCCGGGAGCAGGCCGAGGCCTTCGGCTTCGGCCAGCCGCTGGAGGTGCCGATGAGCGTGACCCCCTCGATCTACCCGGACGAGATGGACGACGCCCAGCTCGCCCTGACCGGCATCGGCCAGTTCGAGGTCCGCGAGACCCCGCTGCAGGTGGCGATGATCTCTGCGGCCATCGCCAACGGCGGGGTGACGATGACGCCCTACCTGGTGGAGGAGGTCCGCGGCTCCGACCTCGAGGTGATCGAGCGCAACGAGCCGAGGACGCGCTCGCGCGCCGTCTCCCAGGAGTCGGCGGAGCAGCTCACCGAGATGATGACCCAGGTCGTCGAACGCGGCTCGGGGCAGTCGGCGGCGCTGCCGGGCATCGAGGTGGCAGGCAAGACCGGCACCGCGGAGTTCGGCGAGAGCGGCGCCGCGCACGCGTGGTTCACCGGCTTCGCGCCCGCCGACGACCCGCAGATCGCGGTCGCCGTCGTCGTGGAGTCCGCGACCGACAACTGGGTCGGCGAGACCGGTGGTCTCGTCGCCGCGCCGGTGGCGCGGGCCATGCTGGAGGCAGGAGTGCAGCGATGACCGACGACCCCACGCAGACCACCCCGCCGCCGGAGCCGCAGGCCCGGGTGCTGGGCGGGCGCTACGAGCTCGGCGAGCTCATCGGCCGCGGCGGTATGGCCGACGTGCACCTCGGGCACGACCTGCGTCTCGGGCGACCGGTCGCGATCAAGGTGCTGCGCACCGACCTCGCCCGCGACTCCTCCTTCCTGTCCCGCTTCCGCCGCGAGGCGCAGTCGGCGGCCGGGCTGTCGCACCCCGCGATCGTGGGGGTCTTCGACTCCGGCGAGCAGACGGTCACCGAGTCCGGGGGCGCCACGGTCCAGGTGCCCTACATCGTCATGGAGCTGGTCGAGGGCAAGACCCTGCGCGAGCTGCTCAACGAGCACAGCACCCTCGACCCCGACGAGGCGGCGCGGATCACCGCGCTCGTGCTCTCCGCCCTGGAGTATGCCCACGAGCGCGGCCTCGTGCACCGCGACATCAAGCCGGCCAACGTCATGGTGACCGAGGCAGGCGCCGTCAAGGTGATGGACTTCGGCATCGCCCGCGCCATCGCCGACACGGCGGCGACGATGACCCAGACGCAGGCCGTCATGGGGACCGCCCGCTACCTCTCCCCGGAGCAGGCGCAGGGGCTCGACGTCGACGGCCGCTCCGACCTCTACTCCGTCGGCTGCCTGCTCTACGAGCTGCTCGCCGGGCGCACGCCCTTCCAGGGCGACCCGGTCTCGCTGGTCTACCAGCACCTCGGCGAGGCACCGAAGGCGCCCTCGACGCACGGGTCGCGGCTGCCGGAGGCGCTGGACGCGATCTCGCTGCACGCGTTGGAGAAGAAGCCCGAGGACCGCTACCAGGACGCGGGCTCCTTCAGGGCCGACCTCAACGCCGCCCGGGCCGACGAGCCGGTCTCCGCGCCGGCGCAGGCGACCTACGACCGGGTCCTCGGCCTGGGCGGTGCGGCCGCGGCCGGTGCTGCTTCCGCCGCGGCCTCGTCCGCCGCCGCGACCCAGGCGGTCCCGGTGGCCGGCGGGGTGCGCGAGCCACAGGCATACCCCGAGGAACCGACGGGGATCTTCCCGGCCGGCGGGACGGACGACGACCGCTACGAGCGCACCGACGAGCTGCCGGTCCGCGAGCGACGGCACCCCGGCGCGGCGCTGCTGCTCGGGGCGCTGGCCGCGGTGGCGCTGGCGGGCGTCGCCTGGGTCCTGTGGCAGGTGATGGGGCCGAACGGCGACGACGGCCCGGAGATGCTGGTGGTGCCGAGCACCGTGGGCAGCACCGAGGCGCAGGCGCGGACCACGCTGACCCAGGCCGGCTTCACCGTCGCCGAGGACGCGGTGCAGCGCAACAGCGACGAGGAGCCCGGCATCGTCATCGAGCAGGACCCGCCCGGCGGGGAGCTGGAGCGCGGCGGCCAGGTGGAGCTGACCATCTCGGCCGGCCCGGAGGCGCAGACCATCCCACGGCTGCAGGGACTGGAGGAGCAGGCCGCCCGGGACCTGCTCGCGCGGGAGGGCTTCACCAACGTCCGCGGCGAGTCCGAGCAGACCGACGACCCGGACTGGGAGGACGGTCAGGTCGTCTCCAGCGACCCCGGCGAGGGCGAGGAGATCGACCCGGGCGACGAGATCGTCCTGACCGTGGCCAGCGGCGAGGTCGAGGTGCCCGACGTCGTGGGTCTGGACCAGAACGAGGCGGTGCTGCTGCTCGACGAGCAGACCCTGGAGTGGGAGATCGAGACGCGCCGCACCGCCGAGGCCGACGCCGGGACGGTGCTGGAGCAGTCGGTCGAGGCCGGTGACACCGTGGAGCAGGGCAGCACCGTGGGCCTCGTCGTCGCCGCCGAGCCGGTGCAGACCGAGACCGAGGTCATCACCGAGACGGTCACGAACACCCCGACGCAGGAGCCCACCGAGGAGCCCACGGAGACCGAGGAGCCGACGGAGGAGCCGACCGAGACCTCGAGCATCCCCCCGGTCCCCACCGACCCCGAGCCCACGCAGCCCGGGCCTCCGGACGACCCACCGTCGGAGGACCCGCCCACCGAGGACGACCCGACCGAGTAGGCGCCGGCAGCACCCACTCCCGTGGTCAGCGCTGGGTCACGGTGGCGTGCTGGGGCCGGACCGTGCCGGCGAAGGCGGGGAGCTCGGTCTCCCCGAGGTCCTTCACCTCGTAGCCGAGCCCGACGGCGTCGGCCCAGTCGCGATAGGTGGACACCACCGGATCGGCGCCGAGCGCGGCCCGCATCGCCTCCGGATCGCCCACGGCGGTCACGGTGTAGGGCGGGGAGTAGACCCGTCCCTGCAGGTAGAGGGTGTTGCCGACGCACTGGACCGCGCTGGTCGACACGATCCGCTGGTCCTGCACCATGATCGCCTCGGCGCCGCCGGCCCACAGGGCGTTGACGACCCCCTGCAGGTCCTGCTGGTGCACGACCACGTCGTCGACGGAGTAACCCTCGGGCAGGGTGTCCAGGCTGTAGCCGGCGTCGTCGAGGGTCACGCCGAGCGCCGGACCGGTCACCGCGGCGGTCCCCACGCCCAGCGCCAGCCCGTCGGCCCGTCGCTCGGCGACGGCCGCGGCGCTCGAGGCCTGCTGCGCGCGCAGCTGCTCCACCTCGCCGCCCAGGTCCTCCGCACGCCGGGTCAGGTCGCGCACCTGCTCGTCGCGCTCGGTGATCAGGTCGACGAGATCCGCCGGTGCGCCACCGCCGTCCCGGGCCAACGAGGCGCTGGTGCCGAAGAGCAGCCCGGCGGCCAGGCATACCGCTGTCACGCCGGCGGCCCGCCCACGGCGCGCCGTCGGGCTCCCCTGGCCCACGTCATCGGTCATCACCGCCCAGCGTATCGGGCGTATATCCTGACGACTCCCACCACGAAGGAGACGGACGTGCCCGAGTCTCGCGGCCGAGAAGGTGCGCGCAAGCGCGCCGAACGCACCAGCCAGACCACGCCCCAGACCCAGAGCCTGCCGGGCAACCCCTCCTGGTTCGTGCCGGTGATGTGCGCGCTGATGATCGTCGGCGTGCTGTGGGTGGCCGTGTTCTACGTGACCGGGGGGCAGTGGCCGATCGCCTCGATCCGCTACTGGAACCTCGGCATCGGGATGGGGCTCATCATGGTGGGCTTCGCGATGGCCACCCGCTGGCGCTAGTGTCGCGCGCATTAATTCATTGACAGTATGGGATGATGGCGTATGCCGTCACCTGCTCTGGAGATCAGCGATGAGGATCGTGCGACCCTGACCTCGTGGACACGGTCG
>NZ_MKKF01000026.1:0-14653 GCF_001942435.1 Serinicoccus sp. CNJ-927
AGTCCTCCCGGCGAGGTGGGTCCACCGGATACCTGCCTGGGTCACCCGGGCGGGCCCGGTGCGCAGAGTCCTCCCGCTGGATTGGGCCTGAGGGATCCCGCACCGCGGCGTCGTGAAGGCCACCCGTCCCTGCGGCGCAGGTGGAGCAGGCGGCTCGGCCGGCCAGCGCGTCCCAGGGGACGACGACCTGCGGCTCGACGGTCGGCATGCCGGTCGCGACCCGCGGGATGGCCTCCAGGTCAGGCGTGACCAGATCGGCCCAGCCCTCCGGCCTCGCGTCGTCTGCCGCCGCAGACGAAGCAGTCGAACCGGACGGTCCAGGCCCATCAGCCACGAGATGATCCTCGGGGGCGCGGGCTTCGCCAGCTGCCCCGGGCTCCAGGGCGTGCGCACCGGTCGCCGTCCCGGGCTCAGGCTGGCGAGTGCTGCTCGCTGCCTGGGTCTCGGAGTCGCCGGCACCGGTCGCCATCCCCGGCTCGGGCGACCGGGCGCCTGGGCCTGCCTCGGGCGGACTGCCGAGGTGGTCCGGCACCGGGAGCCGTCCGTGGACGATGAAGGCGGTGAGCACGTCGGAGCGGAGCTGGTCCAGGGTGCGGGGGTCGCCCTGCTTGCGCAGCAGCCGGGCAGCGCGCTCGACCCGGGCGTGCGCCGCGATCAACGAGATCGCGGGCCCGGTCGCCTCCAGGGTCGCCGTCCCGTCGTCGTGGACCGTGATCCTCGCGCGACGCTCCCGGTAGGCCCTGCTACGCCGCTCCCGCTCGGCCACCACATCGCTCCCCTCGGCCCGGGTCGCCTCCCGTGCCAGCGCGGCGGTGTAGTCCACCTCGTGCCACGGCCCCTGCCGCAGCTCACCCTCGGGTGTCAGCCGCTCGGCCACGACGACGTGCCGGTCCGTGCCGAACAATCCCTCGGCGACCAGCAACGCCCCGTCGACCTCCAACGAGCCGCACCGCCGCCAGAACGCCCTCACCATGTCCCACGACACCTCGCCCCGGTCCAAAGCACCCAGCACCGCCGCCCGCACCCCCACCGGCGCGCACGCCAGACCCACCAGGTGCCGCGCCTGCGTGATGCCCATCCCCAGCCGCGCCTGCACCTCGGCGCACGCCGCCCGCTTCGTCTCCGCCCGCCACCTCGCCCGCTGACCGTCGGTCAGCTCCTCCACCGAGACGAACCCCTTCTGCGCCAGCACCGCAGCCCCGGTCACCGCCACCACCAACCGCGCCGCCTCGACCAGCCGCGCCTCCAGACCCGAACGGGCCGCCGCCACAGCCCCGAGCGCACCCAGCGCCGCCTCCTCCGCCGACCCCTCCGACTCGATCACCGCGACCGCCACGCCCCTCACCCCCTCAGATGAAGCACCTCGTCCTGATCTCACCAGGCTAATCGAACACGTGTTCGACGTCAAGGGCGAGTCGTGGGGATGTCTGGGCCGAGACGCACCGCGGGCGCGCCCCCTCAGAAGAGCTTCTGCCACCACTTCGGCTCGGGCTCGCCGGGGTTCAGCGAGATGACCTTGACGCTGCTGAAGGCGCCGTTGTGCACGATGGTGAGCCGCCACATACCCGGGTCGGAGACGCCCTCGTAGTCGCCGCTGAGGTCGCTGAACAGCGCGCTGCCGCCTGGGACGTCCACCCCGACGCCGCGCGGGACGATCACCTTGCAGCTGGAGAAGACGTCGTTGAGCCGCAGCTCGACGACGGGGGAGCTGACGACCGCCTCGCGCAGGTCGAGCACCGACTCGGAGAACCCGCCCGACAGGGTCAGCACCTCAGGCACCTGCCAGCGGCCCAGCCGCTTGGTCGAGCTGAAGAAGGTCGTGATCCGCGACGGGGTCGCCAGCGCGGGCACATCGGCCCGGCGCTGAGCGGGCACGTCGCTGCCCGCGCCAGCACCGCCCTGCTCCGGGCGCCAGTCCGGCGAGTCCTGCGCCGCCGGGCCACCGATGATCGTCATCGGCCGGTCGGCCTCGTCGCTGGGACTGGGCAGCGGCGGTCGCTCGGCGCCCGGCTGCCCCTCGTCCCGTGCGTGCGGTCCCTGCTCCTCCGGAGTCCCCGTCATGCACCCAGGGTATGCCGGGCCGCCGGCCGCCCGTGAGCGGTCCGGTCGGGTCCCCTCCCGGTCAGTCCCGATGCACCAGCCGCAGGTCCGCCCAGACCAGCCGGTGGTCACTGGTGGGGAACGGGTACGTGCCGACCAGCCGGAACAGCGGGTCGTCCTCGGTGGGCCAGAAGACCCCGGCGTCGAGCACCGGGAGCTGACGGCTCGGCAGCACGTAGTCCACCCGCAGGTTGCCCGGCGCCGGGGTGTCGTTGAAGTCGGCGGTGTCGAGGGCAGGGTCGGCGCGGTGGTCCTCGTTGGCCCCACCCTGCAGCCGGGCCTGCTCCACACCACCCTCGCTGCCGGGGCTGACCCTGGTCCGGATCGAGCGGCTGTCCAGGAGCTGGTTGATCGCGCCGTCCCGCGAGTCCCCGTCGACCGGGTCGGCGTTGTAGTCGCCGACGATGACGAAGCGCTCACCCCGGCCCAGGCCGCCCGAGCGTCCCTGGTCGTCGTAGATGTAGGACGAGGCGCGCTCGCCAGCCACGTAGTCGGACCAGAAGCGGATCTCGTCGTGGTTGCGCCGCCCGTTGCGGTCCTCCTCGCCGTCGAAGGTCGGCGGCGTCCGGTCCCCCGACGCTCCCGTCGTTGTTGGGGTCGTACCCGCTCGGCACGCCGGTGTTGGACGGCGCGAGGTAGGCGTAGGGGTAGCTCACCGGGTCGGCGCCACGTTGCGCGCCTGCTCGTCGTCACCGCTGCTCAGGTCTGCCGCGAGGTCGCCCTCGGCCGAGCGGTTCAGCGAGGCGTTGCAGGTCGCGATCCGGACGTCCCGGTCCACGGCACCGCGGTCACGCCCGGGACGGTCGTGGGCGTTCGCCGGAGCGGCGGCCAGGGCACCCACGAGAGCGGTCACGGTCAGGACGGAGAGGTATGCCGTGCGCGTCGTCATACCGGACACGGTGGGGCGGGGGGACGTCTGTGCGAGAGTTCACCCCATGAGCGAGAGCACCGCGACAGCGCGGCTCAGCGAGACCGAGCGCCGCCTCGTCGAGACCAACGGGATCGAGATCATCGAGGAGGCCGAGCGCACCGCACGCCCGGCCGACCTCTTCTGGCCGTGGTTCGCCGCCAACGTGTCCGTCTTCGGGATCAGCTACGGCAGCTACGTCTTCGGCTTCGGCATCAACTTCACTCAGGCGCTGCTCGTCACCGTCCTCGGTGTCGTCGCCTCCTTCCTCGCCTGCGGCATCATCGCGATCGCCGGCAAGCGGGGGTCCGCACCGACCATGGTGCTCTCCCGCGCGGCCTTCGGCGTCAAGGGTCAGAAGGTGCCCGGCGTCTTCTCCTGGCTGATCTCCATGGGCTGGGAGACCTTCCTCGCGATCATGGCGGTGCTGGCCACGGCGACCGTCTTCACCCAGCTCGGTTGGGGCGGCGGCACCACGACGAAGGTGCTCGCCTGCGCCGTCATCGCCGCCCTCATCGTGGCCGCGTCCGTCGCCGGCTACCACACGATCATGCGGCTGCAGTCGATCCTGACGTGGCTCACCGGAGCCGCCACCATCGCCTACATCCTCATGACGCTGGACCGGATCGACCTGGCCGCCGTCACCTCCCGCGAGGCCGGTTCGACCGAGTCCGTCATCGGGGCCCTGGTGATGCTCATGACCGGTTTCGGGCTGGGCTGGATCAACATCGCCGCCGACTGGTCCCGCTACCAGCGGCGCGACGCCAGCGGCGGCGCCATCGTCTTCTGGAACACCCTGGGCGGCGCCCTCGCACCGACCCTGCTCGTCATCTACGGTCTGCTGCTCATCGGCTCCCAGCCCGAGCTCGAGGAGGGCATCGTCAACGACCCGATCGGCACCCTCGCCACGATCCTGCCGATCTGGTTCCTCGTCCCCTTCCTGCTCGCGGCCGTGCTCGCGCTCGTCAGCGGTGCCGTGCTGGGCATCTACTCCTCCGGGCTGACGCTGCTCTCGCTCGGCATCGACATCCCGCGCCCCGCCGCGGCGCTCATCGACGGGACGATCCTCACCCTGGGCACGATCTGGGTCGTCTTCTTCGCGCAGAGCTTCCTGGCGCCGTTCCAGAGCTTCCTCATCACCCTCGGTGTCCCGATCGCGGCCTGGGCGGGCATCCTCATGGCCGACGTGGCGCTGCGCCGCAAGGACTACGACGAGCGGGCGCTCTTCGACCCGCGCGGCCGCTACGGCGACTGGAACTGGACCGCGATCGGCCTCATGGTCGTGGGCTCGGTCATCGGCTGGGGTCTGGTCATCAACCTCTTCGCCGACGCCGCCGCCTGGAACAACTGGCAGGGATACCTCCTCGGCCCGCTCGGGCTGGGCGGCAAGGAGGGCACCTGGGCCTGGGCCAACCTGGGGGTCCTGGTCGCCCTGGGGATCGGCTTCGTCGGCTGGCTCACCCTCGGGCGCGCGATCGTGCGCCGGCAGGAGTCCGCCTGAGCCGCGGCGGGCGCGTGCCCGACCCGGCGGCCGGTATACCGGACGCGACCGGGTCAACCCGCTCCCGGTGAACGGTGGGTGAATGCCGCTCGCGGCGTGCACAATGTCCCTCGTGCCCGCCGACCTGCTCATCCTGGTGCTGGTGGTCGTGGTCGCCCTGGCCTTCGACTTCACCAACGGCTTCCACGACACCGCCAACGCGATGGCGACCTCCATCGCGACGCAGGCCCTGCGCCCCCGGACGGCGGTGCTGCTGTCGGCGGTGCTCAACCTCGTCGGTGCGTTCCTGTCGATCGAGGTGGCCCTCACGGTCACCAACGCGGTCATCAACATCCAGGACTCCGACGGCTCGCCCCGCCCTGAGCTCATCGGCGACGGGGGAGTGGCGCTGCTGCTCATCCTGCTCGCCGGGCTCGTGGGGGCGATCGTCTGGAACGTCCTGACCTGGCTCTTCGGTCTGCCGTCGTCCTCCTCGCACGCGCTCTTCGGCGGGATGATCGGCGCCACCGTGGCGGCGCTGGGCTGGTCCGGGGTGAAGTGGGTCGGCGACGGGTCCGAGCTGGACGGTGTCGTCGGCAAGGTGATCCTGCCGGCGCTCATGTCCCCGGTCATCGCGCTCGTCGTGGCGACCGTGGGGACCTGGCTGGTGTTCCGGGTCACCGAGGGGGTCGCCAAGAAGTACCGCGCGGCCGGCTTCCGGTGGGGGCAGATCGGGTCCGCCTCCCTGGTGTCCCTGGCGCACGGCACCAACGACGCGCAGAAGACCATGGGCATCATCACGCTCGCGCTGCTGGCGACCGGGCACTGGACCGACACCGGCAGCGTGCCTTTCTGGGTCAAGGCCTCGTGCGCGCTCGCCATCGCCGTGGGCACCTACCTCGGGGGGTGGCGCATCATCCGCACCCTGGGGCAGGGGCTGGTGAAGATCTCCTCGCCGCAAGGGATGGCGGCCGAGTCGGCCTCCGCCGCGGTGATCCTGGCCGCCAGCCACCTCGGGTTCGCCATCTCCACGACGCACGTCGCGACCGGCTCGATCCTCGGCTCCGGGGTGGGCAAGCCCGGGGCGGAGGTGCGCTGGAGCGTGGCGGGCCGGATGGTGACGGCGTGGCTCATCACGCTGCCGATGGCGGGCATCGCGGGTGCCGCGACCTGGTTCCTCGGGCACCTGCTCGGCGGCGGCGCGCTGGCGGCCGTGGTCATGACGCTGCTGCTCCTCGTCGCGGTCGGGGTCATGTGGCGCCGCTCCCGGCAGGCGCCGGTGGACCACACCAACGTCAACGAGGAGTGGGTCGAGAGCCACGGCCGCGCCCCGCGGGAAGGGGGTCGCTGATGGGTGACCTGCTCGGGCTCTGGCTCACGGGCGGCGGGCAGCTGCTCCTCGCCGGGCTGCTGCTGGGGGCCGGCCTCCCGCTGGTCTTCGCGCTGGGCATCCGCGCCCTGGCGCTCGCCGAGGGCGGCGACGCCGAGGCCGACCGCTCCGACCCGCGGCCGTGGCTGCGACCGGTCGCCTGGCTCTGCTTCGTGGCGGTGGTGGTCGGGGTCCTCCTCGGCCTGGCCGTCATCGTGTCCTCGGGCTTCGGCTACGAGCTCGCCTTCGAGGGCGTGCTCCCGACGCTGCAGAAGGGAGCCTGAGGTGGAGCGGTCAGGCATACTGCGGCGGGTCGTGGAGTGGCTGCGGGCCGGCTATCCCGAGGGCGTGCCCGACGGCGACTACGTCGCCCTCCTGGGGGTGCTGCGCCGCAAGCTGACCGAGGACGACATCGAGGCGATCGTCGCCGAGCTCCTCGCCGACAGCGACGGGGCGGTCACCCAGGAGCAGATCCGCGAGCTCATCTGGTCGTATGCCCTGCAGGAGGCCACCGACAAGGACGTCGCCCGGGTGTCCGCGCACCTGGCCGCGGGGGGCTGGCCGCTGGCGGACCCGGACGTACCCTAGCGCCATGAGCACCGCCACCTGGCTCGTCGTCGTCGACGCGCAACGGATCTTCGCCGACCCCTCCTCGGAGTGGTGCGCCCCGCGCTTCGCGGAGACGGTGGGGCCGATCCGCGAGCTCGTGGCCGAGCACGGCGCCGGCGAACGCGTGGTGCAGACCCGGTGGATCCCGCCGCACGTCAAGCACGGCTCCTGGGTGCCCTACTTCGAGTGCTTCCCGTTCGCCGACCGGGAGCAGTTCGACCCGCTCTTCGACCTCGTCGACGACATCGCCGAGCTCAACCTGCCCTACACCGTCTCCGAGCCGACCTTCGGCAAGTGGGGGGAGGGCCTGCGCGAGGTCGTCGGCGCCGACGCCCACCTCGTCCTGGCCGGCGTGGCCACGGACTGCTGCGTCCTGTCCACGGCGCTGGCCGCCGCCGACGCCGGGTGCACGGTCGAGGTCGTCGCGGCCGCCTGCGCCGGGTCGACCGACGAGGCCCACGAGCGCGCCCTGGCAGCCATGGAGCTGTATGCCCCGCAGGTCACCATCCGCCGCTGAGTCACCGTCGGGACGGGAGCTGCCGGTGCAGGGCGACCCCGCGCAGGGCGGAGGCGGCCCCCACCAGCGCCAGGACGACCAGGGCAGGTGTCCGGACGTCGTCGACCTGCTGCAGCGGGATCCCCCACACGAGGCGCACCACCTGCCAGGCGGTGACGAGCCCCGCGAGGGTGACCACGGCCCGCACCCCCGTCAGCGCGGTGAGCCAGACCCAGCGCACCGGCCCCGCGACCCAGCCGCGTGGCATGCGCACCGCCACCGACCGGCGCACCGCGGCCAGCGCCCAGGCCAGCAACCACAGCGGCGTGAGCACCCCGATCCCGAGCAGCAGGGCACCCCACCAGCGCTCCCGCGCTCCCTCGGCCACGCTCGGCGGCAGCAGCTCCGCGACGCCCTCGCTCCACGCCGGCCAGGCCGCCAGCAGGTCGTCCAGCGCCAGGATCGAGCCGAGCGCCAGGAGGGCCGGCAGGAGCCACAGCAGCCCGCAACCGGCGTTGCGCGAGCGCTCCTGGGTGGCGGCGTCCTCGGCCGCCTCCCGCTGCCGTCTCAGGTCCTCGTAGTGACCCCGGTCGCTGTGGAAGAACTCTGTCTCGTCGGGCGCCATGCTCAAGGCTAGCGCCGAGTCATGCGTCAGTGGCGGTGCGCGAGCACGGCGAGGGTCGCCAGGCCGTAGGCCTCCTCGGCGTCCCGGTGGGTGAAGGTCTGGGGAGCGCCCTCGACGAGCGCGACGACGGCATACACGTCGTCCGGCTCGGTCCCACGCTTGCCGAGGCCCACGAAGTCGTGCCCGAGCACGGCCCGCAGCTGGTCCTCCCGCGGCAACCAGACCGTGTCGTCCAGCGCGACCGAGTCGAGCGCCCACTCAGCGACACCGTTGAAGCCGATCACCGAACCGCCGACGAACTCGTGCACCTCCACCGTCATGTCGGCGAGGTAGAAGACGTCGTGCGAGAGCCCGGGCCGGTCCACGACGAAGCGGTCGCCGGCCAGCGGCGACCAGATGAGACCGGCGTCGTGCAGGCGGCGGGCGAGGTCGACGCTGAGCATGCGCCCATCGTGCCCGACGGGCGGTGTCTTCCGCGCGGCGGACCGCGGGAGTATCCTGACGTCACGGAAAGAGGTGGTGCCCGTGAGCATCCGGATCCAGCAACCGCAGCAGTACGACCTCGTGTCCGACACCCTCCTCGTCGCCGGCACGGCGGGCGGTGCCTTCGAGGCGACCTTCAACTACCGCGTCAGCGAGGGGCACGACGAGGTCGTCGGCCACTTCAGCGCTGGTGACGGTGTCGGGGGGCACGGGCAGTTCCAGGTCGAGGTCGATCTCTCCGGCGCGGCCTTTACGCTGCCGCTGCTGACCGTGGAGGTCTTCTGGCCCTCGCCTCGGGACGGCGACGGGGAGATGGACACCCAGACCGTCCAGGTGGTGCACGGTCCGCAGGTGGTGCCCGGGTATGCCGTCTACCAGGAGCACACGGTCGTCGCCGGCGACACCCTGTGGGGGATCGCCGACCACTACTACGGCGACGGCAGCCTCTACCACCGGCTGGTCACGGCCAACCCGGGGACGATCACCGACCCCGACGTGATCTCCGTCGGTCAGGTGGTGCGGGTGCCGCGCACGGCAGGCTGATCGCCCACAATGGGCGGTGATGCCCACCGACCAGACCCTCACCGCGAGCCTGCCCCGCGACGGCGCCGCCGAGCTCGACCCTGACGCGCTCTTCACCACCTTCGCCGACTGGGCGCGGGAGCGCGGGACCGAGCTCTACCCGCACCAGGAGGAGGCGCTGCTGCACCTGCTCGAGGGCAGCAACGTCGTGCTCGCCACCCCCACGGGGAGCGGCAAGTCGCTGGTCGCCACCGCAGCCTGCTTCCTCGCGCTGGCGCGCGACGAGGTGGCCTTCCTCACGGCGCCGATCAAGGCCCTCGTCAGCGAGAAGTTCTTCGACGCCTGCCGGGTCTTCGGCGCCGAGAACGTCGGGATGCTCACCGGCGACGCCGCGGTCAACGCCGACGCCCCGATCGTCGTGTGCACCGCCGAGGTGCTGGCCAACATCGCGCTGCGCGAGGGGGAGGGCGCCGACCTCGGCGTCGTCGTCATGGACGAGTTCCACTACTACGGCGACGGGCAGCGCGGCTGGGCCTGGCAGGTCCCCCTGCTCACGCTCCCGCAGGCGCAGTTCGTGCTCATGTCCGCCACCCTCGGCGACACGACGCGCTTCCGTGAGGACCTCACCCGCCGCACCGGGCGGCAGACCGCTCTGGTAGCCGGGGCTGAGCGGCCGGTCCCGCTCCACTTCGCCCCGGAGCTGGCGATGACCCCGGTGCCGGACACGATCACCGAGCTGCTGGAGGAGCGCCAGGCGCCGGTCTACGTCGTCCACTTCACCCAGCGAGAGGCGCTGGAGCGCGCGCAGTCGCTGCTCTCTGTGCCTCGGCTCGTCGACGCCGCCGAGAAGGAGGCGATCCGCACCCGGATCGGCGCCTTCCGGTTCACCGCGGGCTTCGGGCGGACCCTGTCCCAGCTCGTCCGGCAGGGCATCGGCGTGCACCACGCCGGCATGCTCCCGCGCTATCGCCGGCTCGTCGAGCAGCTCGCGCAGGACGGTCTGCTCAAGGTCATCTGCGGCACCGACACCCTCGGGGTCGGCATCAACGTGCCCATCCGCACCGTCCTCTTCACCGGGCTCGCGAAGTTCGACGGGACCCGGCAGCGGGTCCTGCGCGCCCGCGAGTTCCACCAGATCGCCGGTCGGGCCGGCCGGGCCGGCTTCGACACCTCCGGGTATGTCGTGGTGCAGGCGCCGGAGCACGCCATCGAGAACGCGCGCGCCCTCGCGAAGGCGGGTGACGACCCGAAGAAGCAGAAGCGGGTCCAGCGGAAGAAGCCACCGGAGGGTTCGGTCTCCTGGAGCGAGCAGACCTACGCCAAGCTCGTCGGTGCCGAGCCGGAGCCGCTGCAGTCGAAGATGAAGGTCGACCACGCCGTCATCCTCAACACCGTCGCCCGTCGTGGGGACCCGGTCGAGCACCTGTCGGCGCTGCTGCGGGACAACCACGAGACCCCGGCGGCGCAGAACCGGCTGGCGCGCCGGGCGATCGCCCTGGGCCGCTCGCTGCTGGACACCGGCGTGCTCGTGCGGGTCGACCCGGGGCAGCGGGAGGGCCGCAGCATCGACCTCGCACCCGGGGTCGCGGAGAACTTCGCGCTCAACCAGCCGCTGGCGCCCTTCGCCCTCGCGGCCCTGGAGCTCTTCGACCCCGAGGCGCCGACGTATGCCCTCGACGTCGTCTCGGTGGTGGAGTCCGTGCTCGACGACCCCATGCCGATCCTGTTGGCACAGCGCTACCGCGCCCGCGGGGAGGCGGTCGCGCAGCTGAAGGCCGACGGCGTCGACTACGACGAGCGGATGGCCCTGCTGGAGGAGGTCACCTGGCCACAGCCGCTCGCCGAGCTGTTGCAGGGGACCCTTGCGGTATACCGCCAGTCCCACCCCTGGGTGCGCGAGGACGCGCTGTCGCCCAAGGCCGTCGTCCGCGACATGTGGGAGCGGGCGATGAGCTTCACCGAGTTCGTCGGCTACTACCAGCTGGCGCGCTCGGAGGGCGTGGTGCTGCGCTATCTCACCGACGCCTACCGCACGCTGCGGCAGACCGTCCCGGAGTCCGCCTACACCGACGGGCTGCACGACCTGGTGCACTGGCTCGGCGAGACGATCCGGCAGACCGACTCCTCGCTGCTGGAGGAGTGGGAGGCCCTCACCGACCCCGAGCGGGTGGCGGAGGCCGCGGCCCGGGAGGCCGCGGGTGCACCCGCCGTCCCGGCCCGGCCGATCACCGGCAACGAGCGGGCCTTCCGGGTGATGGTGCGCAACGCCATGTGGCGCCGGGTGGAGCTGGTCGCCGACGACGCCTGGGAGGCGCTGGGCGACCTCGAGGCGCAGGTCGCCGCGCTGCCCGAGGAGGCCGTCGAGCCGTTGATGGGCCGGGAGGACTGGGACGCGGCGGTCGGCGCCTTCTACGACGAGCACGACCAGGTCGTCCTCGACGCCGACGCCCGCGGGCCGCAGCACCTGCGGGTCGAGCCGGTCCAGGCCGGGCAGGCGCAGATCTCCGACGGGCGGGCCGCGCGGGTCTGGCGGGTCAGCCAGACGGTGAGCGACCCCGAGGGTGACCTCGACTGGGTCATCGAGGCCGAGTGCGACCTGGATGCCTCGGACGCCGTGGGGGAGCCGGTGCTGCTGGCGACGGCCTTCCGCCGGCTCTGAGGCCGGACCCGGCCCCTGTTCTCGCGTCTGGGAGCCGGTTCGTCAGCCGAGAGCCTCCTCGACCAGGCTCAGGAGTGACGAGCCGGCGCTCAGTGGCCGCTGCCGCGCTCGGACGAGGCCGGGAAGTGTGCGGCGAGGGCGGTGAGCGCGCCGAGCCAGCCGTCGCGCATGGCGGTGTCGGAGTCGGCGTCGGCGATCTCGTGGGTGAGGACCACGAGGGTGCCGTGGGAGTGCTCCCGCAGCTCGACGGTCACCAGGTCGTCCTGCGCCTGACCCTCGCCGGTCTCCCAGCGCCACGCCATCTGCAGCAGCGGAGGGGCGGTCGAGCCGGGTGAAGCGCCCGCGTCCCGCCAGCCCGGCCACCTGCGAGCTCACCGCGAAGTCGCCGCCGACCTCGGCGCGCACCTGGTGCTGCGTGTCGGGCAGACCCGCCCACCACCACGTCGCCAGGACCGCCTCGTCGGTCCACGCCTCGAAGACGGGATCGGCGGGCACGGGCAGGTCCTGCGCGACGACGATCCGTGGGCCGGGGTAGGTGGTCGGCTCGGTCATGGGGTCCCTCCCGCACGATGGTGGTCCTGCTCCTCGTCGCCGGGCTGGTCCTCCTGCTGCAGACCGAGGACGGCCCGCAGCGCCGGCACGCTCTCCACCGTACCCGCGCGCTCTCGCGGCGGACCCTGCAGCGGGGCCCAGTAACGCAGGTGCGCGTGCATCGGCAGCAGCCGGTGCCACCAGCGTCGGTGCGGCCCCGAGTGGTGCACCGCCAGGTCGCGGATGCCGGTCCCGAAGGTCGGGCGCAGCGGCCCGGCGACCGGGTCGCCGTAGAGCCAGGCCCGCCGCGGGAAGTAGAGGTTGGTCCACCGGGTCGGCCCGAAGGGTGCCCCGTGGTTGCCGACCAGCGCGGTGCGCTCCAGCTCGCCCTTGCGGAGCACGGTGGGGTAGAACGCGCCGGAGCGGTCGTCGGCCTCCGCGGTGGGTGCCAGCGACGGCATCGGTGGGCACATCGGCAGCTCCAGGTCGTCCTGGCGACGCTGCAGCGAGGAGGCCCGCGTGTCCAGCAGCAGCCGGCCGTGCGCGAGCGGCGAGCCCAGGGTGACGAAATCGGTGACCAGCCACGGGACGCCCCGCTGGCGGCACTCCCGCCAGAGCCGGCGCTGCACGTGCTGGAAGACGTCGACCTCGCCGTGTTCCAGCCCGAGGGGGTCGCTGTAGTCGAGGACCAGCCGCTCCGCCTCGGGCTGCGGCCCCATCTTCTCGAAGGCCGGGTGCCGGGCCTCGTCCCAGTAGAGCCGCAGGATGTCGTAGCCGATGACCGAGCCGAGCGAGTGACCGACGACCACGACCTCGTCGTAGACCTCCGCCGCGTGCAGCCGGCGCATGAGCTCCAGGCCCTCGTTGCGGATCGCGGTGCGGGCCGCGACCCTGCCGGGTCGGGTGTGAGGTAGCGCTCGGCGTCGGCGAGACGGCGGGTCAGCACCTGGCGCAGGCCCGACTGCACCACGGCCAGCCCCAGGACCACCCAGAAGGGCGGCTCGGTCAGCCAGGCGCGGACGCCCTCCCGCCACACCATGACGACGGCGATGGCCACCGCGGCGGCGAGGGTGAGCACGAGGAGCAGGGTGAGGACGTTGAGCACCGGCGCGGACGGGCTGCCGGACCAGGCCGAGCGGCGGCGCAGCAGCCGGGCCAGCCACCGCAGCACCTGCGGCACCGTGGACTCCGGGGCGTGGTGCGCCCAGTAGAGCTCGTAGAGGTCGGTCGGCACCGAGGAGCCACGGCCGGAGCGCCCGTAGACCGACATCCGGCGCAGCTCGAGGTTGTCGCTGACCCGGTCCGGCTTGCTCCACGCGTCCTCGCCCAGCCCGAGCCCGTCGACGAAGCCCCGCAGCGTGCCGGTCGGCTCCTGCTCGCCGATCCCGTGGATGAGCACCACGGCGCGCCGCACCCAGCCGTCGCCCTCACCGGCGACCGGCCGCGGCGGCTCCGTCGGAGTCGTCCCCCAGGTGGTCATACCCGTCATCCTGGCAGCGGGCACCGACAGCGACGCCGGTCAGCCGTCGAGGACCCCGCCGAGGTAGTCCAGGAGCGGCGCCCGCACCGGCATGAGGTAGGCGTGGTGGCCGCGCTCGCGGGCGAAGTCCACCACCCGGCGGGCGAAGTCGCGCTGCCACGGCATCGAGGAGTCGAAGCCGGCCGGGAAGACGACCCGGTTGCGGCGCCGCCAGTAGCCCATCGCCCCGCTCGTCGTGACCGAGGTCGCCCCCCACCACACGTCGATCCCCTCGGGCAGCACCGAGGCCCAGGCCGCCATGAGATGGGTGTCGAAGAAGGGCTGGGTGAAGATGCCGTTCGCCCCGGCCGCGAGCTTGCGGTCGAGGTAGCGCATCTCGGTCGTCATCGCCTGCCGGTAGGGGTCCAGCCCGGCGTAGACGGTGACCTCGGGCAGCTCGGCGCGCACCCGACGGATGACGTCGACCGCGTCGACCGGGTAGGTGGCCGAGTGGAAGTAGTCGGCGTCGTCGCCGGAGACGACCAGCAGCTCCCCGGTGCGGCGGGCCTCGTCGGCCATCGGCAGGGGTGCGTCCGGGTCGACGTCGGCGGCACGGATGTGCGGGATCGTCCGGTATGCCGTGCCGTCCGCCCGCCGGGCGGCGTCGCGCGCGACCTCGGTGGCCTGCCAGCTGCGCAGGTCGAACTTCAGCAGGTCGGGGATGTTGACGGTGTCGACACCGCGCAGCCGGTCTGCGACCTGGGCCATCTCGCTGCGCACCGACTCCGCGCTGCGGGGGACCAGCTCGACCGAGATGCGGGACGACATGGTCGTCCAGTCTTCCAGCAGCGCCTCCGGCTCGAGAAATCACCTCGTCCGCCGCACCACCTGCGGCGGAGGTGGGTCAGGTCCGCAGCAGGTCCAGCACCTCGTCGAGGACGGATCTGTGGTCAACGGTGTCCGACGGGCCGCCAGAGAGATTCGACCTCTCGTTCCTTCGCCATGGCAAAGAGAACGAGAGGTCGAGATCTGGTGGCGGTGGGGCTCAGCTCTCGTCGGTGACAACGGAGTCGAAGGCTTACGTGGTGGGCATAGGATCGCCTCGACCCGGTCTCCTGTCCTTCGTCAACGCTATAGAACCCGTCGAGGCGCCGAGTGCTAGCCCGAGATAGGCCGTGGGATCGACGTCGACCAACCACAAGACCGCGCCGATCGCCAGGAACGATGCCGCTCCCAAGATCAGGAGAAGAATTCCGCGCAAGGCCTGACTCAAGTGCCTACATATCAGCGTCAGAGCAAGCCCGCTCAGCAGTGCTAGTGTCGCGCGTCTGAAGTTGTTTGACGGGTTGCGCGGGGGTCGGCGGTCTTGCCTCCAGGTGCTCGGGGGAGAGCCGTCCAGCCCTCTGACCGGGA